>CAZTNV010000240.1:0-6507 GCA_964615535.1 uncultured Mycobacteriaceae bacterium
CTTCCCGTTCACCGAGCCCTCGGCCGAGGTCGATATCGGCTGCAAGCGGTCGGGCGGGGAGCTGAAGCTGGGCGATTACGGCGACTGGCTGGAGATCATGGGCTGCGGCATGGTGCACCCCAAGGTGCTCGAACTGTGCGGCATCGACTCCGGCCGCTATCAGGGATTCGCCTTCGGGATGGGCATCGAGCGCCCGGCCATGCTGAAATACGGCATCCCCGACCTGCGCACCTTCTTCGAGGCCGATCTGCGCTGGCTGAAGCATTACGGCTTCCTGCCGCTCGACATGCCCAGCCTCGCAACCGGCTTGACACGGTAGCCGCGCTCTCGGCCTTTCCTTTTCCCTGTTTACGGTCAGCTTTTGGCGCCGCTTGCGATTGCGGGCGGCGCCGGTCTGTACTTGTGTTCGCAGGTTACTGGACCATCCGCGCCTTGAAGTCAGACCTTGAACAATCACTGTCGCCCGATTCCCGGATGTTGCCTGGGATAATGGTTGCCCCATTAATCAACTTTCATGGATAACTGATCGTTTTTCCTTGGAATCTGCGGGATTCCGTTAACTTACACGATTCGCAATAATAAAATTGCCCAGAAACTAAATTACACACGAATCCATGATTTTTCCTATTAATCATAACTTAAGCAGATCGGCGCCATTCTCATCCTCGGTTCGCTGATGCGCTGACGATCTGAACCAGAATCGTATCCAATACCGGCTGGGATTGTCAGTATCCGTGACCTAATCCTGGATTGGCCAAGTTTTTATTGATACTGATAGCGAGGACAATGCCAATGAGACCGGCAATGCTGATTCGGGATTTCAAACTCGTGCCGCCTGCTTTTGATGCGCTCCAGATCGAAAGGAGATGCGGTCTGGCGACCGTGCCGTTCGGACGTCGGAACCAACCCCAATCATGAGGTGATGTCATGGCTTTGCATCGTTCAATGGTCAATTTCCGCGCCCTCGACCCGTCGGACATGGCGCTGTGGCGGACAATTCCCAGCAGCGTCGCCTCCGACGCCATGAACCGCAGTTACAGCATGGATTCGCAGATCAAGCCGGTGGTCGACGGGCTTCAGATTTGCGGTCAGGCCCGGACCGTCGTTCCGATGCTGGGCGACAACGCCATGGTCCACGTCGCCTGCAGCGTGTCCGAACCCGGCGAAGTGGTGGTGGTGGCCGGCGGCGCCCTGGAAGGCATCGCATATGCCGGCGAATGGGTCGCCCGCGCCTGCCGGCGCCGAGGCCTCGGCGGTCTGGTGATCGACGGCGCGGTTCGCGACATCCGCGAGATCAGGGCGCTCGATCTGCCGGTGTTCTGCAAGGGCGCCGTGCCGCGGGGTCCGCACAAGACCTTCGGCGGGCAAATGGATGTCGCGGCGTCGGTCGGCGGCGTCGCCGTCCATCCCGGCGATCTGGTGATCGGTGACGATGACGGCGTCGTGGTCGTCCCGCTCGGCATTGCCGAACAGACCTTGCATCAGTGCCTTGCCCTGCTCGCGATGGAACGCGACTGGTCGTCCAAGATCGAGGCCGGCCAGACCCTCATGGAAGTCCTGAAGATCCCGGCCCCCGAAATCGTCACCTGTTCTGCCGGACTCTAACGCTTCAAGGAATTCGAACCAGTTGCCGGCAGCTTGAGGACTGCCTTGATGTCGATATTCTTCTGGGGGTTTTCATCACGCCTTTCAAAAGCAGCCTTGGGTCATCTCGCCGGCCGCCGGTCATCCGGCAGCCGGCCGATGATCCAAGCAACTGCGCACCGCTTGCGATTTGGCGGCATTTCATTGCCGGTGGATGTTTCTTTCTTGGCATGGACGAAGATTTGCGCTTGCGAACGGGACTAACCCCTTCATGCTTCTGGCCTGCCTGTATGGTTAAGGTTCCACACACGAGCTGAGACGAAGCATCAATCATGACTGCGGCGGCTGCGTGCCGGTCTCCGACCGTTGTCGAAGGCCACAGCGCCGAAGGAGGTCTTGGCATGTTACTCATTCTGGAAACCGTCTTACCGGTCTTCGCCCTGGTTCTCTTGGGCTACCACGCCGGACGGACCAATGTCTTCAACCCGACGATGATTCACGGCCTTTCGGGCCTGGTCAGCAAATACGGTCTTCCCGCCTTTCTCTTCATGGCCATGGTGAATGCGACGCTTCCGCCAAGCATCGAATGGGGATTCGTCGCCTCGTTCTTCGTCGCCGCGTTCGCCGTGTTCGGGATTGGCCTGGCCATGTCGCGATTCAGTTTCACCCGTATGAGCGACTGCTCGGTCCTGGGGTTTGCGGGGTCCTTTTCCAACCTCGGTCTGATCGGCTTGCCGGTCATCACGGATGTCTACGGACCCGCGGTGGCGGTGCCGATCGCGCTGCTGATCCTCTTTCAGTCGCCCCTGTTGTTCACGACCGCGACTTTCCTTGCCGAATCGGAACGGACGAGCCGGGGAATGGCGCTTCATTCCTCGATGCTGGCCATCAAAGGCACATTGCTCAGCCCGGTGATCCTCGCAATGGTCGCAGGAATTGCCCTCAACTTACTGGGCCTGTCGCTGCCCGGCTCGATCAACCGTGTGGGCCAACTGATTGCCCAGACTGCACTTCCGTGCGCGTGCTTCGCACTTGGCGCCTCCCTGGCCTTCAATCCGACAACCGGCAGCTTGAAGCATGCGGCGAGCCTGACCGTCCTGAAGAACGTCATCCACCCCCTCATCACCTGGTTCCTTGCCGCCAAGGTCTTCGGACTGCCGATGGAATGGCTGGCGCCCGCGGTGGTCGCCGCGTCGCTGCCCATCGGGCTCAACGTCTATGCGTTTGCCGAGCGCTACAAATCGGGCAGGGAAGTGGTTGCCATGTCGCTCCTGCTCTCGACGATCTTCTTTCCGGTTTCGATCAGCGTGGCGTTTCTGATGGCGGCCTCCTGACGACAAAGGCCGCCGGCAATGAAGGGCCGATGCCCGGCAACGCGCGAGTCTTCTCGCGCGTTGCCGGGCACCCGATCCGGCCGCCGCTGCGGCCGGCGCCCGCCGCTGCGGCCAGCGATTGATCGTTCAAATTCCTGAGACGTGATATCATTCGATTGTAACGCCGCTCCCGGAACCGCGGGGACCTGCCGGCGGCAGGCGCGGCGACGAAGTCATTCGGGAGAAACACCATGTGCCTGGCCCTGCCCGTGCGCGTCGTGGCGGTGCACGACGCCGACCGCGCCACCGTGGATGCCGGCGGCATCCGCAAGGACATCTCGCTGGCGCTGGTCGATGACGTCGCGGTCGGCGACTGGGTGATCCTCCATGTCGGCTATGCGCTGGGCCGGGTTGATCCGGCAGAGGCCGAGCGCACCCTGGCGCTGGCCGCCGAAATGGCCGAGGCCGGCGCCCGGCTGGCCGCCGAAGCAGGGGCGACCGGAGCAGAGAAGGGGGCGGCGCAATGAAATACGTCGACGAATACCGCGATGGCCGGGCCGCCCGCGCGCTGGCCCGCACCATCGCCGCCGAGGTCCGGGCGGACCGGCGCTATCACCTGATGGAGTTCTGCGGCGGCCATACCCATGCGATCTTCCGCTATGGGGTGCAGGATCTGCTGCCGCCGTCGGTGCGGCTGATCCACGGGCCGGGCTGTCCGGTCTGCGTGCTGCCGATCGGCCGGCTGGACATGGCGGTGCGCATGGCCGAGCGGCCGGAGGCGATCCTGTGCACCTATGGCGACATGATGCGGGTGCCCGGCTCCGGCCGGCGCTCGCTGCTCAAGGCCAAGGCCGAAGGCGCCGACATCCGCATGGTCTATTCCTCGGCCGATGCGCTGACCCTGGCCCGGGCCAACCCGGATCGGCAGGTGGTGTTCTTCGCGATCGGCTTCGAGACCACCACGCCGCCGACCGCGCTGGTGATCCGCCAGGCCGCGGCCGAAGACCTGCGCAACTTCACCGTGTTCTGCAACCATGTGCTGACCCCGGCGGCGATCGTCAACCTGCTGGACTCGCCGGCGGCGGCGGAGATCGGCGCGGTGCCGATCGACGGCTTCATCGGCCCGGCCCATGTCAGCGTGGTGATCGGCACCCGGCCCTATGAGCCGTTCGCCGAAGCCTACCGCAAGCCGGTGGTGATCTCCGGCTTCGAGCCGCTGGACATCCTCCAGTCGGTGCTGATGCTGGTGCGGCAGTTGAACGAGGACCGCGCCGAGGTCGAGAACCAGTACATCCGCGCGGTCGGCCCGGACGGCAATGCCAAGGCCCAGGCACTGGTCGCCGAAGTGTTCGAGCCGCGCGACAGTTTCGAATGGCGCGGGCTGGGCGAGGTGCCGTTCAGCGCCCTGCAAATCCGCGAGCGCTATGCCGGGTTCGACGCCGAGCGGCGGTTCGAGGCGGTCTATGCGCCGGTCGCCGACAACAAGGCCTGCGCCTGCGGCGAGATCCTGCGCGGCGTCAAACGGCCGGTGGACTGCAAGATCTTCGCCACGGTCTGCACGCCGGACAACCCGATGGGCTCGTGCATGGTCTCCGCCGAGGGCGCCTGCGCCGCCTATTACGCCTATGGCCGGTTCCGCGAACAGGCCGAGGCGGCGGAATAGCGGCCGCTTGCGGCAGCCGCGCAGTCATCGATCCGGCAAACGGGTTGGCTGACGGCCCGCGACCGGAACGCCTTGGCCTGTTGCGCCGTTCTCGTGTATGATTCTGTGTACATTGACGGGGATCCAAATGACCACGCATCTTGAAGAGCTTATTGCCAAAGCCCGCGGAATGGAGATGACTCCGTCGGAACTGCGTGAGCAAAGACGCAGCTTTGTCTATGGCAATACTCATATCGAGAATGAAAGAATTACACGGGAACTCGTTGCCGAAGTGGACGATGAACTTTCCCGAGACAATTCATAGGCGCCCGATGGCAGGAGATCGGCACAGCCTCGCGCAGCAACCCGAACTGATCACCGATCCTGACGAAAAGGCGCGGCGCGAGGCGCAAAATGGCATTCGCCAATTCAATCTGGCAATCGAGGTCATTCGAAATCATGTCAAGGACCCGGAACGCCCACGATTCCGGACCAGATTGCGGCCAATAAGATGTCATATTACGATGCTTTGGAAGCCGCGGACAATGCATTGAGAAATTCGGAAAGCGTGGATGTAGGTTCTCTTGAAAAACTGATCGATGCCATGCTGGCGAAACAGCTCGTGAATGCTTCCAGGGAGGCAACGGCGCAAGCCGCATCATCCAATGACTAAGGCGGCCCCCGCTGTGACCGCAAAGCCGAAACGCGACTTCATCCGACCGCTCGACCTGAAGCAGGGCCGGGTCGAGCTGGGGCATGGCGGCGGCGGGCGCGCGATGGCGCAGCTCATCGAGGAGCTGTTCGCCCGCGAATTCGCCAATCCCTGGCTCGACCGGGGCAACGATCAGGCCTGTTTCGAGCCGCCGCCCGGCCGGCTGGTGATGACCACCGACGGCTTCGTGGTGTCGCCGCTGTTCTTCCCCGGCGGCGATATCGGCTCGCTGGCGGTGCACGGCACGGTCAACGACGTCGCCATGGCCGGCGCCCGGCCGCTGCATCTCTCGGCCGGGTTCATCCTGGAGGAGGGCTTTCCGCTGGGCGATCTGGCGCGCATCGTGCGCTCGATGGCGGCGGCGGCGCACGCGGCCGGGGTGGCGATCGTCACCGGCGACACCAAGGTGGTCGAGCGCGGCAAGGGCGACGGCGTGTTCATCACCACCACCGGCCTGGGCGTGGTGCCCGCGGGCGTCAACATCTCGGCGGAGCGGGCGGCGCCCGGCGATGCCATCCTGGTCAGCGGCACGATCGGCGATCACGGCGTGGCGATCCTGTCCCGGCGCGAGAACCTGACCTTCGAGACCACCATCCAATCCGATTCCGCCGCGCTGCACGGGCTGGTTGCGGCCATGGTCGCCGCGGTGCCCGACATCCACTGCCTGCGCGACCCGACCCGCGGCGGGCTGGCGACCACGCTCAACGAGCTGGCGCGCCAGTCGGGCGTCGGCATGGTGCTCAGCGAGGCCGCCATCCCGCTCCGGCCCGAGGTCGCCGGGGCCTGCGAGCTGCTCGGCCTCGACCCGCTCTACATCGCCAACGAGGGCAAGCTGGTCGCGATCTGCGCCGCCGCCGACGCCCCGCCCCTGCTGGCCGCGATGCGCGCCGACCCGCTCGGCCGCGACGCTGCGATCATCGGCACGGTGGAGTCCGATCCCAACCATTTCGTCCGCATGGAGACCAGCTTCGGCGGCAGCCGGATCGTCGACTGGCTGACCGCCGAGCAACTGCCGCGAATCTGCTGAGGCCGGGACCGATCCCGGCTATTCCCCCCGGAACTCCGGCCTGCGCTTGTCCAGAAACGCCGTGAAGCCTTCGCGGTAGTCGGCGGTGCCGAACGAGTCGTAGGCGGCCAGGATTTCGGCCTCGGTCGGCGGCGGGCCGGAGGACAGGCGCCGGGCGAAGGCCTTGTGCCAGCGATTGACCAGCGGCGCCCCGGCCGCGATCCGGCGGGCGGACTCGGCGACCGCCGCC
>CAZTNV010000241.1:0-6493 GCA_964615535.1 uncultured Mycobacteriaceae bacterium
ATTGAACCAGTGACCCCTACGATGTCAACGTAGTGCTCTACCGCTGAGCTACGCGCCCCCTGGGGAATTCGGTCGCGGTTACGGGCCGGTGCAAATTTGGCCTAGCCTTATCGGCGACCGATTCAACATACTCTGACCTAACATCGGTGCGGTCCCCGCGCAAGCCCCGACAGCATTGCGCTGCGATGGTGCGGCGGGATTGGACCTGCCGCAGCGGGCGGCGCCAGGGCTCACGGCTCCGGAGTGCAGGGATCGCGGATCGCGGTCGTGCGCCCCGGAGCCGCACGTGCCGCAGTGACAGTTCGGGCGATAAGGATTATCGAAGGCTTCATGGCAGCAGCGGCCACCGACCGAGCCGACACCAACGCCGTGCTGGAAATCCTCGCCCCGGAGATCCAGCGCTTGCCGGTCGTCCTGTCCTCACCGCATAGCGGACGGCGCTATTCCCGGCGATTTCTGGCGGCGTCCCGACTCGACCCGTTGACCATCCGGATGTCGGAAGACGGCTATGTCGACGACATCTTCGGGGATGCCCCGGTGCGCGGCGCACCGCTGCTCAAGGCGCTGTTTCCGCGCGCCTTTCTCGATGCCAACCGGGAGGCGTTCGAGCTCGATCCGGAAATGTTCGAGGACCGCCTGCCGAGCTACGTCAACACCCGGTCACCCCGGGTTGCCGCGGGGCTGGGCACGATCGCGCGGATCGTCGCCCAGGGCCACGAAATCTATCGCGGCAAGCTGCGTTTCTCCGAGGCGCTCAACCGTATCCAGCGGCACTACCTGCCCTACCACGCCGCGCTCAACCGGCTGGTCGATCAGACCTGCGCGCGGTTCGGCTATTGCCTGCTGATCGACTGCCATTCGATGCCATCGGGCGGCCGGCTGGCGGCCGGCGACGATGCCGCCGGCCGGCCGGTCAAAGACCATGGCAAGCCGGTGGATTTCGTGCTAGGCGATTGCCATGGCAGTTCCTGCGCGTCGCTGGTCGTCGAGACCGCGGCGTGCTGGCTGTCCGATCAGCGCTTCGCCGTATCGCACAATCAACCTTACGCCGGCGGCTATACCGTTCGCCATTACGGCCGCCCGCGGGTCGGCGTCCACGCCATGCAGATCGAGATCAACCGCGGGCTGTACATGGACGAGACGCTGATGACGCGCAAGCCGTTCCTGACCGATCTGGCCGATTGCATGGCGGGACTGGTCGAAACGCTCGGCCGACTCGATCTGTCCACCCGGCGTCCCTGACATCCGGTTGCACCATGACCGGCATCGCCATGCCGACCGAACTCGTGATTCGCGACGCCGAAGCCGGTGATCTGCCGGGGGTCCAGCACATCTATGCCCAGCACGTCGAACGCGGCCTGGGCAGTTTCGAGGAGCAGCCGCCCGGTCTGGCCGAGATCGTCCGCCGGCATGCCGAACTGCAGGCCCGAAATCTGCCTTTTCTGGTCGCCGAGACCGACGGTGCGGTGCGCGGCTATGCCTATGCCGGGCCGTTCCGGCCGCGCTCGGCCTATCGCCACACGCTGGAGGACAGCGTC
Organism: uncultured Mycobacteriaceae bacterium; assembly: GCA_964615535.1. Taxonomy (GTDB): domain Bacteria; phylum Pseudomonadota; class Alphaproteobacteria; order DSM-16000; family Inquilinaceae; genus CAZTNV01. Next base: position 1,539 of record CAZTNV010000241.1, read on the forward strand.
TACGTCGATCCGGCCCTGGCCGGGCGGGGCATCGGCCGGGCGCTGCTCACGGAACTGGTGGCGCGCTGCGCCGCGCTCGGCTATCGGCAATTGATCGCGGTGATCGGCGATTCCGGCAATGTCCCATCAATCAGGCTGCACGCCGCGCTGGGATTCGAGCATGCCGGGCTGCTGTATGCCGTCGGGCTGAAGCACGGCCGCTGGGTCGATATTGTGATGATGCAGAGGCCGCTGGGTCCGGGCAGCGGCGACCTGCCCAGCCGGAATGCATCGTGACGGCTACGGTCGCGGATCGGTTTCCGTGGCATAAAGCGGCCTGAACCCTTCGGGGCTATAGGGGCTTTCCGACGCTCGGGGCAGAAAAAAGGGCCGCGACAAGCGCGGCCCAAGTTTAGGGAGGAAACGCCCAAGAAGTGCGCTACGACAGCAGAACCTCTGCATGCCGCGCTGCACAATGTGCCAGCGATCCCCTCCGGGATCAAGCGGAAAATTGTTTGTTCCGGGAAACCAATGGCTAGCAGGAAAAAGACGAGCGATTCTAGGGTACAAGATCAGCCGGTTATGCTGCGCTGCACACAAAAAAGCGATGGTGCCGGCCAGGGTCTGACCGACTCGTGTCCAAACTCCGGCGCGACCCATCCGGTTCCCTGACTCGGCCCGACCTTGCTAGGCTGCCACCGACACACGCCAACCGGCCGCCCGCCGCCGCAACCGAAACGGATGACCCTCGACCATGACGCCCAGCTTTGATCCTCCCGCCCTGGTCGCCGATCTCGGTGCAACCAATGCGCGGTTCGCCCTGGCCGGCCCGGACGGGTTTCACGATACGCTGATCCTGCCCTGCGCCGGCTACCCCAGCCTGGCCGCCGCCGCCCGTGCCTATCTTGACCAGATCAAGCCGGCCCGCGCGCCGCGCGTGGCGGCCATGGCGATCGCCTCGCCGATCACCGGCGATTTCATCAGCATGACCAATGCCGCATGGTCGTTCTCCACCCGCGAGCTGGGCCGCGAACTGGGATTCGACCGGATCGAGATCATCAACGATTTCACCGCGGTGGCGATGGCCATACCGCTGCTGGGCGAGGCCGACCGGGAACAGATCGGCGGCGGCCTGCCGGTGCCCGACCTGCCGATCGGCGTGCTGGGCGCCGGCACCGGGCTGGGCGTCTCGGGTCTGGTGCGCGGCGGCGGCCGGTGGACCGCGCTGGCCGGGGAGGGCGGCCACGTGACCATGGCGGCGGCCGACGAGCGTGAGGCGGCGGTGCTCCACCGGCTGCGCCTGCGCTTCAGCCATGTTTCTGCCGAGCGCGTGCTGTGCGGGATCGGACTGGCCAATCTGTACGAGACGCTGGCGGCCCTGAACGGCCAGACCGATGCACCGACCCGCGAACCGCACGAGATCACCGCGGCGGCGCTCGGCCGCATCGACCCGCTCTGCGTCGAGACGGTGGCCATGTTCTGCGCCATGCTCGGCACCGTCTCGGGCAATCTGGCGCTAACCCTGGGCGCGCGCGGCGGCGTCTACATCGCGGGGGGGATCGTGCCCCGCTTCGGCTCCCTGTTTGCCGAGTCGGCGTTCCGCGAGCGGTTCGAGGCCAAGGGGCGGATGCGCGTCTATCTCGAACCGATCCCGACCTTTGTCGTCACCCACCCGCTGCCGGCCTTTCTCGGATTGCGGGCGGTGCTCGAACAGATGCCGTGACCCGCGCTCAGCGGCAGGCCGGTCAGGACGCCGGGCGCGCGGGCCGCAGCGTCACGACGGCCGGCGCGCCCTGGCGCAGTTGCCGGTCGACATGCTCGATCACGATGCGCAGCCGATGGACCAGCCGTGCGGGGCGGCCCGACACCTCGGCGGGCCGCCGGTCGATTTCGGCCACCGGCGACACCAAGGCGACGTGGCCGGTGAAGACGCGGCCGGGGGCGGCCTCCGTCGTCACCTCGGCGGGCATGCCCAATGCCACGAGGCCGAGATCGGGCTCGGCGACATAGGTCCGCACCCAGACCGGCGACATCAGTGCCAGCGTATAGACCGGCGTGCCGGGCAGCACCGTCGCGCCCGGCCCGAGCGCGCGGGTCAGCACGATGCCCGGCGCCGGGGCCAGCAATTCGCTGTCCGCCAGCCGGCGGCTGAGCTGCGACAGGCGGGTCTCGGCGGCGTGAAGGCGCGCTCTTGCGGCCTCGATCGCACCGGGTTCGGCGGGTCCCGCAGGAGTCTCCAGCCGGCTCAGCGCCGCCCGTTGGCCATCCACCCCGGCCTGGGCGACGCGCAGATCGCCCAGGCCGTCGGCCGGCTCGATGCGGGCGAGTTGCTGGCCGGCATCGACCCGCTCGCCCTCCTCGACCAGCATTGCGGCGATCCGGCCCTCGATGGTGAAGGCCAGATTGACCTGCCGGATGTCGATGCTGCCAGTCAGCACCAGCGGCCCGCCGTCGCGGTGTGCACCGTCGCTCTTGAGATGCCACCAGCCGGCGATGCTGCCGCCGATCATGAGCAGCAGGACAGCCGAAAGACGCTTGGAAAACCTCATGATCGTTCGCTTGGCTGGGTTGGGCCGTCTGAACCGAGTGCGGGAGGCGCCACGCCGCCGGCCGGCTTCGCCGGGCGGGCGGCTGCCGCGGTCAATCGGAGTCCAGCTCGGCATGCTCCTCGGCGACATGGTCGACCATGTCGGTCAGCATTCGTCGAATGTGCTCGTCGGTGACCGTATAGAACACGCGATTGCCGCGCCGGTCGGCCTGGATCAGCCGGCTGGCGCGCAGCAGGCGAAGATGGTGGCTGACCAGCGAGGCCGACAGATGCAGCTCCTCGGCCATTACGCCGACCGATTTCGGTGCATCCAGGCAAAACAGGGTGATGCGCAGCCGGCTGGGATCGGCCATCAGCCGAAACATGTCGGCCAGCTCTGCGGTCTGGTCCTCGCTGATCCGCTGATGGACCGGCTTGTCTTTCGGCGCGATCTTTCCCGACATGTCGAGGCAACACGGCCGGGCGGGTCGAGTCTGGCACAATGCCGGTGCCGGCCGACTCCCGGATTGCGCGGGCCGGCGCCTGGGCGCTATTTCTAGGGCCAGCCGTCGGCATTCCGCAAGAGACGGCGTTCTCTCCGCGTCAAAGAAGCTCTGCCTTGCCCCAGGATTTTGCCACCATTGCCGAGCTGGCCGGCGCGCTGCTGCTGGTCGGCGGCTTCGCCGGCGTGGTCGCCGGGCTGCTTGGTGTCGGCGGCGGCATCGTGATCGTGCCGGTGCTGTTCCACCTGTTCACCGTGATGGACTTCGCGGACGAGGTGCGAATGCATCTGGCGGTCGGCACCTCGCTGTCGACCATCATCGCGACCTCGATCTCCTCGATGCGCTCGCACAACCGCCGCGGCGCGGTCGATTGGGCGCTGCTCAAGAGCTGGGGGCCGGCGGTGGCGATAGGCGTGCTGGCCGGCACGGTGATCGCCGTGGTGGCGCGGGGCGAGGTGCTGACTGCGGTGTTCGCCACCGTTGCGCTGCTGGTCGCCGGCTATATGAGCTTCGCGCCCGACTCGCTGCGCTTGGCCCACCGGCTGCCGGGCGGCGCGCTACGCGCGGGGATCGGCGTGGTGATCGGCGCGATCTCGGCGATGATGGGGATCGGCGGCGGCACCCTGTCGGTGCCGACCCTGGTGCTGTGCAACTATCCGATTCGGCAGGCGGTCGGCACGGCCTCGGCGATCGGGCTGATCATCGGCATTCCCGGCACCCTGGGGTTCATCTACTCGGGCTGGGGCACCGCCGGCCTGCCGCCGTTCAGCCTGGGCTACGTCAACCTGCTGGGATTCCTGCTGCTCGCGCCGACCACCATGCTGACCGCGCCCCTGGGCGCCCGGCTGGCGCACAGCATCGACACCCGCCTGCTGCGTCTGGCCTTCGCCGTGTTCCTGGCCGCGACCTCGGCCCGAATGTACTGGAGCCTGCTTTAGGACCGGCCGCACCGGCGGGGCCTCAAGGTGCCAGTGCGACATAGGCGTCGAGCGCCGTGTCCGGCCGGCCGTCGGCGGCGATGCGGCCCTGGTCGAACACGATCACCCGGTCGAAATCGCGCAGCAGGTCGAGATCGTGCGAGATCAGGATCACGGTCTGGTCGAGCGCACCGATCACTTGGGTGATCATGCGCTTGTTGCGGCGGTCGAGCGACGTGGTCGGTTCATCGAACACCACGTAGCGCGGCGCCATGACCAGCACCGAGGAGATCGCCAGCAACTGCTTCTGCCCGGCGCTCAACTGATGCGCCGGATGATTGCGAAACTCGGTGAGCCCGTAGCGGTCGAGCACCTCATCCACCTTGCGCGCGATCTCGGCCTTGCCGAGCTTGAGATTCTTCAGGCCGAACGCGATGTCCTCCTCGACCACCGGATAGACGATCTGGTTGTCGGGGTTCTGGAACACGAAGCCGACCCGGCGGCGCACCGCCTTGACCTCCTTGCGGGTATCCAGCCCGTCGATCCGCACCGTGCCCCGTTCTGGGATCAGCAGGCCGTTCAGCAGCCGGGCGAAGGTGCTCTTGCCCGAGCCGTTGTCGCCGACCAGCGCGATGCGCCGCTCGGTCAGGCGCAGCGACAGTTCCTTCAGCACCGCGCGCTCGCCGAAGCGGTGGCTGACCCCGTCGATCTCGATCATCCGCGCTCCGGTTGGAGGACCACGGCGCGTCTCCTCGCTCATCCGTTCTGTGTCATCCGGTCAGGACGACCTTGCCCTGGCGGCCCGGCCGCTCGGCCGCGGCCACTGCCGCCGCCACCTCGGCCAGATCGTAGCGTTCCGCGACCTCCAGCACGATGCGACGATGCGCGACCAGATCGGTCACTGCGGCAAAGGCCGCGCGCCGCTGCTCGGGCGTGGCGCCGTGCAGCCAGGAGCGCAGCCAAAAAGTCCGCACCTTGGCCCCCGGCGGCAGCGCGGCGGCGAGATCGGTCGGCAACCCCTGCCCGGAC
>CAZTNV010000242.1:0-6484 GCA_964615535.1 uncultured Mycobacteriaceae bacterium
GTCGCGGAAGTCGCGGCGCTCGGCCGGTTCCTTGATGCCGAGGACGGCGCCAATCTGCTGATCGCCTATCGCCGCGCCGCTAACATCGTGCGGATCGAGGCCAAGAAGGACCGCCGGAGCGGCTACGATGACCCGGTCGATCCGGTGCGCTTCGTTCAGGCCGAGGAGACGGCGCTGTACGATCGTCTGGTGGCGGCACGCGATGCCGGCCGGCGCCAGATCGATGCGGAGGATTCCGAAGGGGCGATGGCGACGCTGGCCGGCCTGCGCCGGCCCGTCGACGCGTTCTTCGACTCCGTTACGGTCAATGCCGAGGATCCGGCGCTCAGGGCGAACCGTCTCGCTCTGCTGTCGGAGATCGTCGCGACCGTGAATCAGGTCGCCGATTTTTCCAGGATCGAGGCTTGATCGAAAGAGGTATACAACAGCATGACCGGGGACCGGCGGGGAAATCCCCTCGTCGATGACAAAGACCGCAGTGCTGAAATTGGAATGTGACCGCCGCCAACCGGCGGACGCTGCCTGGTCCGGCACCAATCAAATCAAGAGGAGCGCACACGTCATGTCGAAATGGGTGTATAAATTCGGGGGCGGCAGCGCGGAAGGCGCCGCTGAGATGAAGAACCTGCTGGGCGGGAAGGGCGCCAATCTCGGAGAGATGAGCCGGCTCGGCATGCCGGTGCCTCCTGGATTCACCATCACCACCGAGGTCTGTACCGAATTTTACAAAAATAATCGCAACTATCCGCCCGATTTGAAGAGTGAAGTCGATGCTGCGGTGCATTGGATCGAGAGCCTGATCGGCAAGACCTTCGGCGATTCAGCCGATCCGCTGCTGTTTTCGGTCCGCTCGGGCGCACGCGCCTCGATGCCCGGCATGATGGATACGGTGCTTAATCTCGGCCTCAATGACGCCTCGGTTGAAGGTCTGGCCTCCCGGACCGGCAATGAGCGTTTTGCCTATGACAGCTATCGCCGCTTCATCCAGATGTTCGGCGACGTGGTGCTGGGCGTCGAGCATTACCGGTTTGAAGACGTGCTGGACTCGGTCAAGAGCGAGCGCGGCGTCAGTCTCGACACTGATTTGACCGCCCAGGATCTCAAGCAGATCGTCTCCAAGTACAAGGATGTGGTGTACAGCGCGATTGGTGCGCCGTTCCCGCAGGACCCGCACGAACAATTGTGGGGCGCCGTGGGCGCGGTGTTTGGTTCCTGGATGAACCAGCGCGCAATCACCTATCGTCGGCTGCACGACATCCCGGCGGAATGGGGCACTGCGGTCAATGTCCAGGCCATGGTATTCGGCAATCTGGGCGATGATTGCGCCACCGGCGTGGCGTTCACCCGCAATCCCTCGACCGGCGAGAACGCGTTCTACGGTGAGTATCTGGTCAATGCCCAGGGCGAGGACGTGGTTGCCGGCATTCGCACGCCGCAGCAGATCACGGTCGTGGGCAAGGAGGCCCAGAAGTCCGACCTGCCTGCGATGGAAGAGGTCATGCCGGAGACGTTCAAGGAGCTGGATGCGATTCGCACCCGCCTTGAACAGCATTACCGTGACATGCAGGACCTGGAATTCACCATCGAGCGCGGCAAGCTCTACATTTTGCAGACTCGCAACGGCAAGCGCACCACCCAGGCGGCGCTGCGCATCGCGGTCGATATGTGCCGGGAGGGGCTGATCAGCGAGCAGGAAGCGATCATGCGCATCCCGCCCGCCTCGCTCGACCAGCTCTTGCATCCGACACTCGATCCCAAGGCCGAGCGCAAGGTGATGGGCCGCGGCCTGCCGGCCTCGCCCGGAGCCTGCTCCGGCCGCATGGTGTTTTCGGCCGACGAGGCCGAGGCCAAGGCGCAGCTCGGCGAAACGGTGATCCTGGTGCGCGAGGAGACCAGCCCGGAGGATATCCACGGCATGCATGCCGCGGCCGGTGTGCTGACCACCCGCGGCGGCATGACCAGCCACGCTGCGGTGGTGGCGCGTGGCATGGGCCGCCCCTGCGTGTGCGGCGCCGGTGAGTTGCACATCAACGAGAAGACCCAGACGCTGACCGCCCGCGACCTCACGCTCAAGGCCGGCGACGTGATCACGCTCGACGGTTCGACCGGCGAGATCATGATAGGCGAGGTGCCGACCGTCCAGCCCGAGCTGTCCGGCGATTTCGCCATCCTGATGGAGTGGGCCGACAAGCTGCGCCGCCTGAAGGTCCGGGCCAATGCCGAGACCCCGCTCGATGCCCGCACGGCGCGGCAGTTCGGTGCCGAAGGTATCGGCCTGTGCCGGACCGAGCACATGTTCTTCGATCCGGAGCGCATCACCGCGGTCCGCCGCATGATCGTCGCCGACACCGAGATGGAGCGTCGTGCCGCGTTGAGCGAAATTCTGCCGATGCAGCGCGCCGATTTCGTGGAGCTGTTCCGGATTATGAAGGGCCTGCCGGTCACCATCCGGCTGCTCGACCCGCCGCTACACGAATTCCTGCCCAAATCCGAAGCGGACATGGCCGAGGTTGCCAAGGCAGCCCATGCCGATCCCCTGAAGATCAGCCAGCGTGCCGCCCAGCTCCAGGAATCCAACCCCATGCTCGGCCATCGCGGCTGCCGGCTGGGCGTGACCTTCCCGGAAATCTCCGAAATGCAGGCCCGCGCGGTATTCGAGGCCGCGGTTCAGGTGCAGAAGGAGACCGGGGAGACCGTAGTACCGGAAGTGATGATCCCGCTGGCCTTCTCCAAGAAGGAGCTGGACATTCTGAAGGCAGTGATCGACCGGGTGGCCGAGGAGGTCCGCAAGGAGACGGGCGTCCATTTCGACTACATGGTCGGCACCATGATCGAGTTGCCGCGCGCCGCTCTGCGCGCAGGCGATCTGGCCGAAACCGCCGAATTCTTCAGCTTCGGCACCAACGATCTGACCCAGACCACCTTCGGCATCAGCCGTGACGACGCGGCGCACTTCCTGCCCGATTACGAGCGGGCCGGGGTGTTCGAGCACGACCCGTTCGTCACGCTCGACCGCGAAGGCGTGGGCGAACTGGTCAGCATGGCTTGCGAGCGCGGTCGCAAGACCCGGCCAAAGATCAAGCTGGGCATTTGCGGCGAGCATGGCGGCGATCCGGCCTCGATCGAGTTCTGCGAAAAGGTCGGCCTAGACTACGTGTCGTGCTCGCCCTACCGCGTGCCGATTGCCCGGCTGGCCGCGGCACAGGCGGCCCTTGCCGGCGGCGGCGGCGGCGACCGGACGGCGTAGGCTGATGATCCGGTGCAAACCTCTCGCCTCGGGCAGATGAGAGGTCCCGGCAAATAGACTGCATTGCCCCTCTCCCCTCGCGGGAGAGGGGTGCGCACTTAGGAAAGTTGTGGAGTCTTCGGGAATTTCGATCTCTAATGGCGGCCATTGTGCAGCCTGAGTTCGCCTGGCACGAGGCGGGAACCGGTATCCGTATCCGCCTCGCGCGCTGGCCTGCCGCCGAGCCGGCGCGCGGCACCGTGCTGTTGCTCCCCGGCCGCAGCGAGTTCATCGAAAAGTATTCCGAGACCGCGGGCGATCTGCTGAGCCGCGGGTTTGATGTGCGGGCGCTGGAGTGGCGCGGGCAGGGGCTGTCGTCCAGGCTGACCGCGCATCCTCAGCGTGGCCATGTCGAGAGCTTCGAGCACTACCTTGAAGACATGTTTGCCGTCATCGACCGGGTGATCGCACCGGTCGCACCGAATGGCAAGCTGGTGCTGCTCGGGCATTCGATGGCCGGGCCGGTGGTTCTGCGGGCCCTGGCCGAGCGACCCGATCTGGCACGGGCGGCAGTGCTGACCGCGCCGATGCTCGGCCTCATCCCCGGGCCGACCCATGTCCTGGCCCGAACGCTGGCGCGGCTGGCCGTCCGTTCGGGGCTCGGTCGCGGCTATGCGCTGGGTCAGAAGGACTGGCGGGCTCCGGGCAGGCCGTTCCACGGCAATCCGCTGTGCAGCGATCCGGCACGCTACGCGATCTATCACCAAGCCTTCGCCGAACGCCGCGATTTGCGCCTGGGCGGGGTGACCTGGGGCTGGCTCGACGCCAGCTTTCGTGCCATGGATCATGTCATGCGGCCGGCAGTGGCGCAGCGCATCAGCACGCCGGTCATGCTGGCCTGCGCCGGCATCGAGCGGATTGTTGACCGCAAGGCGCAGCACCGTCTGGCGCAACGCCTGCCCAAGTGCACCTTCAAGCTCTATCCGGATAGCCGGCACGAAATTCTGATGGAGTGCGACGCCATCCGGAATCGCTTCCTGCATGATTTTGACGAGTTCCTGGAGCGGGCGGAGATTTAGTACGACCTCCGGGTTTTTTGCCCTTTCACCGCCACGTGGTGCAACTCCCGGATGATTGTGCGTACCTCCGGCGCGACGCCGTCGGCATCGAACAGGCGCTCGATGTCCTCCAGGAGCACCGATCCGTCCGCAGTGCGATCGAGCTCGGCGGCGGTCTCGATGCGCAGCAGCTCGGCGAAGCGGCTGCGCGGCGCGGGGATGGCGGGCGGGGCGATCGGGTTGGCATGACGGCCGGTCAGGTCGAACACGTCCCGCTCGTAGCGCAAGGGGCGCTGATCGAGCGCATCCGGCACGCGTGGCCGCCAGACCCACACCGCGGGGACGTGGTCGATCAGATCGACCGACTGGCGCAGGATGTTGCCGGGATTGGCCCACAGCGTGGCGCCGTGCCGCTGCGGCGCCTCCAGCCCGTGCATGTGGCCGTTGACGGCAAGGTCGCAGCCGGCGATCGGCCTCAAGGGCTCCGCACCGGGATAGCCCCGGCCGAAGGCCAGATCGTGATGGGTCAGCCAGACCACCAACTCGGCACCATCGAACCGGTCCGCGACAGCCGCGGGGATGGACTGGCCGTGCGGCGTGCCGCCCAGCCCGACCTTGATCCCGTCCAGCATCAGGGTGGTGCACGGGCCGGAGACCTCAATCGTGCGCACTGCGCCCGCCTCGCGGATCAGGCCGAGAGCGGTATCCTCGGTCAGCGTGCCGTGAATGCGGTCGTGATTGCCGACAAGGCAGAGCGGGCGGTGGCGGCAGGCGCGGAGCAGGCGCAGCGCGCGCACGATCAGTCGGTGATCCTCCTCCTTCGCCCGATCGAACAGGTCACCCAGGATCACCGGCAGCAGGTTTTCGGCGGCGGCGACCGCCAGGCTCTGCTCCAGGCGGTCGAGGCAGGTTGCCACGAAATCCGGGTCGCGCCGCCGGCCGGGCCGGCGTGAGGACAAATGCGGATCGCCGATGAACAGCAGTCCGTCCGGATCACCCTCGGCCATGGCCCGTCCCCGCATGCCCGGTGCCCAGCAGGTCCGCGGCCCCGGCCACCGCCTGACCGCACAGGGGACAGAGCCGGCCATGTTCGGCCAGCAGCGCATTGATCGCTGCATCGGCCGAAGCCGCCTCGCGGGCCAGCGCCGCCAGATCCCGTTCGCCCTGAGCCAGGGCGCCGTCCAGGTCCGCCAGCCGGGCGATGGCGGCGGCCAGCGCCGCGGTCTCGGCCAACGCCGGCACCGGCGGCAGATCCGGAGGTTCGGCCAGCTTCATGATTGCCGACAGCCGGCTCAGCCGGCCGATCAGAGCAGTCAGATCCGCGATCGAGTCGAATGTCGGTGCCGCAGCGGGCAGGGCATCGAGCACCGCCGCCGCCGTCCGCGTCCGATCCAGGATCGCTCTCGCCCGCCCGATTCCCGCCATGACGGCCCGCAGGTCGCCGGTTGGCCGCAGCGGCGGCGGCTCGGGCAGTGCGTCCAACACCTTCGCCTCGTTCCGCACCGCGCCCAGTCGGGTCTCGGCCGCAGCCAGCGCGCCGATCTGCCGGGCCAGACCCTCGGCCGCCGCCTCGGCATCGAACAGGGCGCCAAGGTCGGTGCCGGCGGCGCTCACCGCAGCGGCGAGCGCGTCGAAGCCATCGAAGGCGGCCAGCCGCGCGGCAATCACGGTCAGCTCGGCCTCGCCCTGGCGGACGGTGTCGGCGTCGCCGCGCAGGGCGTCGCGCCAGCCCTCCTGCATTGCTTGGAGATGGCCGGCTTCGCGCCCTACCGAAAGGATCTGGGCGCGCAGCCGGGGCGAGCGGTCGAGCACGAAGACCGGCTGCTTCTGGTGGCCGAGTTGCACGTCGAACTCGTCGACCGGCGTGATCGACAGTGCCGCCGTCACCCAGTCGGGCACGTCGCGGCCGGAAACGGTTTCGATCTCGACCTCGCCGCCGGGGCCGATCCGCTGCCACGACACCTTGCCGCTGCCCTTGCGCCGCCGCTCCCACCGAATGGTGATGCCGTCCTCGATCCCGATCTCGACGCGCGCCTGAGCGGCGCCGTGGCGGATGCAGGATTCGCCGCTGACGCCATAGGCGACCGCGCGCAGGGCGGACAGGATCACGCTCTTGCCGAGATTGTTGCGACCGAGCAGGGTGGTGATGCGGATTCCGATGATTGCGGCCACTGATTCCGATCGAAGCCGGCCACCGATT
>CAZTNV010000243.1:0-6463 GCA_964615535.1 uncultured Mycobacteriaceae bacterium
GATGCCCAACGCTAACTGAGCATAAAATGCATCATGCAAAATATTTAATATAATGAACATCATATATTTCATTCTGATACGATCATCCTCCTCTGTTAAATTCTCCATCTTCCGCAGCGTCAACCTAAATTGCTGGTCTGTGATTACCAGTCTATTAAATTCCTGCCATTGTAAATTTATGTGTCTCGAAGCATTTGCTGATTCCAGTCTGGTGCTATGAACTTTCACCGAATCAGCGATTAAATAAGTCGCTGCCACCTGCGCAATTGTTGTCAGAACAACAATAGCTGAAATGATGGAACCCCAAATCTGCACGGTTTCAACGACTGTGATTCGATCTTCGATTGTGCGTATAATGACAACAATTGCAATTGTAAGTAGGATTGTAGAAACCGAAATAATAGAACTCCAGAAAATGACCTTTTCATGGAACGACATTCCTTTAAGGAACTTTTGCATCACTTTCTCTCCGGATTTCGAGGTGAATTAAATGCATACCATACAAGCGCAAGGCTATCCCCACAGCCTTTTACAATAGCATCCTTTGACTACTAGCTTTCGGGATAATTACGCTTCGTTTGGCATTTTACCAAGCAGATCAATCTTTGGATATTGCAAAACGATATTTTCCCTCCTTCGTACATTTCAGAAAGGTAGCTTGCTCCATCTGTTTTATAATCGAAAATGCGGCAGCAATCCATCAAAAATGACCATACGATCTGCACTTTGGGTACTACCATCACTATCGGCACAGTTCTGGGCACAGAAATTTTGACCACGGACGATGACACTGTGGAGTTGCTCGCCAGGGTAGCGCGTCATCTGCTGCCTTTCTCAATCCAGTCAGGCAAAACCGCTGTAATCGGGTTAGTGCCCGTATGCTCGCCACAGCGCGGATTGCCGCAAATTACACTGACGGCTCGAACTGACAACGACCGGACCGCCATGACCCACCCTGCTCCGCAATCGCCCGCCCCCCTTGCCCTCTCCGGCGCGCGCGTGTTCACCGGGGTGACGATGCTCGACGGCCATGCGGTGGTGATCGCCGGTCGGCGGATCGCCGGTGTCGTGCCCGAGGCCGCGGTGCCGGCCGGGGCGCGGCGGCATGCGCTGAACGGCGGGCTGCTGGCGCCGGGGTTCATCGATCTTCAGGTCAATGGCGGCGGCGGGGTGCTGTTCAACGACGCGCCTTCCGCGGAGTCGATCCGCGCGATCGGCACCGCCCATCGGCGGTTCGGCACCACCGGTTTCCTGCCGACCCTGATCAGCGACACGCGCGACAAAATGATGGCCGCGGCCGAGGCGGTGCGGCAGGCCAGGCGCGATCCGCCGCCGGGCGTTCCGGTGGTACTGGGCCTGCATCTCGAAGGCCCGTTCCTCAACCCCGAGCGCCGCGGCGTGCACGATCCGGCGATGATCCGCCCGGCCGAACCGGCCGACATCGCCCTGCTGGAGTCGCTGGCCGGCGATCCCGCGCTCGGCCGGCTGCTGGTCACCCTGGCGCCCGAGCGCGCCCCGCCCGGCCTGATCGCCCGGCTGAGCGCGGCCGGGGCGATCGTCGCCGCCGGCCACAGCGCGGCCACCCATGACCAGATCCGCGCCGCCCTGGCCAAGGGACTGGCCGGCTTTACCCATCTGTTCAATGCCATGACACCGCTGGGCAGCCGCGAGCCGGGCGTGGTCGGCGCCGCGCTGGCCGATCCGGAAAGCTGGTGCGGCGTGATCGCCGATGGCCACCACGTCCACCCCGCCACCCTGCGCATCGCCATCGCGGCCAAGCGGCGCGGCCGGATGCTGCTGGTCAGCGATGCCATGCCGCCGGTCGGCGCCGCCGAACCGGGCTTCCGGCTGTACGGACAGGACATCGTCGTCGCCGGCGGCCGCTGCACCACGGCGGACGGCACGCTGGCCGGCTCGGCGCTCGACATGGGCGCGGCGGTCCGCAACGCGGTCGGGCTGGCCGGAGTCGATTTGGCCGAGGCGCTTTGCATGGCCTCAGCAGTGCCCGCCGCCGCGCTCGGCCTCGAGGCCGAGCTGGGGGCCATCCGGCCGGGGTGCCGGGCCGATCTGGTGCTGCTCGACCGGGATCTGCGGGTGAAGACGACCTGGGTCGACGGCGTCCCCGCCGAAAGCCTTTCCGCGACTTGCGGGTAGTTCTCGTTTCCAAAAACGAGATGATATATTCGTTAAATTGGGGTAAAGTTTATCGCTTGTTGAGTTGGATGGTGGTAGGTTCTGACTCGGCCCGAGCCGATCAGGCCCGGTCCCGCCGGTCCGCACATGCCCCCGGACTGCTGCGCGCTTTTCGTTTGGCGAGGCTTGGCAGCATGTATTTGCACCATTACTACGCCGAACCGGCCCAATTGTCGGACATTCCGGCGACGTCGCCGATCGCCGCCTTTCATGCCTATTGGCGCCATGTCGCCCCGCCGGGGCGGCTGCCGGGGCGGCAGCACATCGATCCGGTGGAGATCCCCCGCGTCATCCCCTGGCTGCTGCTGGCCGACGTGCTGCGGGAGGGGGAGACGGTGGATTTCCACTATCGCCTGGTCGGCACGATGAATGCCGCCCTGCTCGGCCGCGACGTCACCCGTCAGCGCCTGTCGGAGTCGTTCCACCCCGAGGCGACCGGCGTCATCATGCGGCATTATCGCATGGCCGTGGACGCCGCGGAGCCGATGGTCTGGAGCACCGAGGTGCCGAGCTGGGAACGCCGCTCCACCCGCTGCTTCCGTGCCCTGTTCCCCCTGGCCAGGGACGGCGTGACCGTCGATCTGCTGGCCGGCCTGCTCGTCCCCAAGACGCAGCGGATGTAAGGCGCAAGAGTATTCGCGGTCGGGACGATGGCCTTTGCGGTCCGTCGCCAGCAGAGTGGGAACCGAGGCGCTCCGCCGCCGTTCTGCACCGGGTGACCCGATGATCGCCATGACCGTGCCGGTACCATCCCGGATGACCCTCGACGAATTCCTGGCTTGGCCGGGCGACGGGACCGGCCGCAAATCCCAGCTCGTGGACGGCGCGCCCATGGCCATGGCCCCGGCCAGCCCTACTCACGGCACTATTCAGGCCAATATCGTTCGGCTATTGGGCGTCCACCTCCTCGCCCGCAGCAGCGCGTGTCGGGCCGTGACAGAACCGGGCGTGGTTCCGCGGGTCCAGGCTGACACCAACCTGCGCATTCCGGATGTCGGGGTGACCTGCGTACCGGACGATCCGCGCCACCGCACCTTGCCCGATCCGGTCCTGCTGGTCGAAATCTTGTCGCCGGGCAACGAGACCGAGACCTGGGCCACAGAGACCTGGGCCAATGTCTGGACCTTCACCAGCATTCCGAGCGTCCGGGAGATCCTGATCGTGCACTCCGTCCGGATCGCAGCGGAACTGCTGCGGCGCCAGCCCGACGGCACCTGGCCGGAGCGCCCGGTGACGTTCGGCGCTGCGGACACGCTCCGGCTCGACAGCATCGGCTTCGCCTGTCCGCTGACCGATCTCTACGCCCGCACCCACTTGGCGCGAGCGGAGGCCGGCGGCTGAACCCGCCGATCACGGCTGCAGCACATAGGTCCCCGGCGCCGGGCCCAGCGGCGGATAGCCCTGCTCGGGCGCGCCCAGGCCGGGCGGCGGCACCGGCTCGCGGGCGGATTGCCAGCGCAGCCAGGCCTCCCATTCCGGCCACCACGAGCCCTCGTGGCGCGGCGTCTGGGCCTGCCATGAGTCGGGATCGACATAGGCGTCGGTCTCGCGCTTGATCGCCACCTGATAGGAGCGGCGCGGATGGCCCGGCTCGCTGACGATGCCGGCATTGTGGCCGCCGCTGGTCAGCAGGAACACCACGTCGGTATCGGCCAGCAGATGGATCTTGTAGACCGAGCGCCACGGCGCGACGTGATCCTTGGCCGTGGCGACCGCGAAGACCGGCACGCGGATGTCGCTGAACGTCACCGGCTTGCCGGCGACCTCGTAGCGGCCGTCGGCGAATTCGTTGTTCAGGAACAGCCGGCGCAGATACTCGCTGTGCATGCGCTGGGGCATGCGCGTCTGGTCGGCGTTCCACGCCATCAGATCGTTGATCTGCTGGCGCTCGCCCAGCATGTATTCGCGCACCAGCCGCGACCAAACCAGATCGCGCGAGCGCAGCAACTGGAACGCCCCGGCCATCTGGCGATTGTCCAGGAAGCCCTGGTCCCACATCATGTCTTCGAGGAAGGTGACCTGATCCTCGTTGATGAACAGACCGAGTTCGCCCGGCTCGGAAAAGTCGATCTGGGCGGCGAACAGGGTCATGGTCTGGAGCCGCTCGACGCCGCCCTTCCGCGCCATGGCGGCCGCGGCGATCGCCAGCAGCGTGCCGCCCAGGCAATAGCCGACGCCGTGCACCTTGCGGTCCGGCACGATGGCATTGACCGCGTCGAGCGACGCCGTCACGCCCAGCCGCAGATAGTCCTCCATGCCCATGTCGCGGTCTTCCGGGCCGGGATTGCGCCACGAGATCGCAAACACGGTATGGCCGTGCTCGACCAGATACTTGATCAGCGAATTCTCCGGCGACAGGTCGAGAATGTAGTATTTCATGATCCAGGCTGGCACGATCAGCACCGGCTCGGCATAGACCCGATCGGTCGCCGGGCCGTATTGCAGCAGCTCGATCAGCCGGTTGCGGTACACCACGCGGCCGGGAGTCACCGCCACGTTCTGGCCGGGACGGAACTGTTCGGCGCCGGCCTGACGCTGGTTGGTGAATTCCCGCTCCATGTCCTCCAGAACGTTCGACGCGCCCTGGACCAGGTTGGCCCCGCCCCGCTCGACCGTCACCCGCAGGATTTCCGGGTTGGTCCACAGGAAGTTCGACGGGGACCAGACATCCAGGATCTGCCGGGTGGTGAAGGCGACCACGTCCTGATGATACCGGTTGACCCCGCGCAGCCCGGTGGTCGCGGTTTCCCACCATTGCTGGGTCAGCAGGAAGGACTGCGCCATCAGGCTGAACGGCGGGCGCTGCCAGTCCGGCCCGGAGAAGCGGCGGTCCTGGGGCGCCGGCTGGACGCACCATGGCGTGTCGGGAGTCTGCATCGACCGGGCGGCGTAGATCGAGAAGCGCACCGCCTTCTGAAAGGCGGTCTCGATCAGTTCGACCTGCTTGCCCGGCGCATTGGCGATGTGCAGCGCCCAGTCGGCATAGGCCATCGCCAGCCCGACCGGGGCGATGCCCTGGGTGAACCGTGCGACCGTTGCGTTCAACAGCCGGTCCAGGCTGTTCAGCGCGCGCGGCTGGTCGACCCCGATGGCATAGGGCGTGACGACCTGCGGCGTCCGCGCCGCGGTCGCGACCGTGCCCGGCCCGACCGCAACGGCGCGCGACCCCTGAACGCCGCCGCCCGCCGTCGTTACCGCCGCCATCGGCGCTGAAGCGTCCTGCGGCATGGCTGTTTCTCCTCCGCTGGCCCACCGTTCAGCCGGCACATCGTGCCGCACCAACGATCGGGCTGCGCCGTGAGGCGTCAAGCTCCGCGGCGCCAATTGCGACCGCGCGATCAGCTTTCAGGTCGCACCGCCTGCTGCCCGCGACAAGCCACACCGGCGGAACCGAGCCATGCGCCACGGACAGGGCGGCAGGGGCCATCCTCGGCTTCAAGCCAGGACCGGCAAGCTTCTGTGCGGCAGGAATCGCAGGGCGACACGCGGGCACGGAGCGCGCATGCGGCACTCACCCGCCGGCCCTGAAGGCACCCGGCCCGAGGGGTGAGACAAGGCGCCGCCGCGACGATCCCGGCCGGCCGGGTGCAGCCGGGCGGCGCCGCTTGGCGGCGTCTGCCGAACCATCGACGCGTTAGCGGTCTGCCGGCGCCGCCGCGCGGCGGCGCCGAACGAGAGCGGCGCCAAGCATGACAAGCCCGGCTGTCCCAAGCATGACCCAGGGCGCCGGTTCCGCAATGCGGGTCGCATTCAGAAAGAAGCTGGAAGGACGGTTCGGACGCAGGGGGATCAACTGCGAATCGCTCTGGACGTAGCGCATCTCTCCTTCGGGCTGCGCCGACCACACCTGAACGCCGAATATATCGCCCACCCAGCCTGAGCCGGGGCGCGCCAATTGCGGCCCATACTCTCCAAAAACGGCGATATAAGCGTCCGAGATGCGCTGCGTCGGACCGAACAAATTGATGAATCTCTCGGTCCGCGCAATGAATTTCGGATCGATCGAACTGAAGAACAAGCCGCCGAAATACCCTTTGAACAGATCGTTCACCTCGTCTTGAGTTGCGATCGAGAAGCCCTCGAACTTCCCGCCGGGAGCGAGCGCCGTAACGACCTGATTGTAACTGTATCCTTGAGTCAAGCTTACCTTCAACCAGTCAAGCCCGGTTGTCGTATCTTGAATCACGGTATTACGGCCAAAGGGGGGGTCGAATGGGTTTCCCTATCCAGGCAAGGCAGGTTCTGCAAAAGTTCTGTCTTGGCCGATCGC
>CAZTNV010000244.1:0-1519 GCA_964615535.1 uncultured Mycobacteriaceae bacterium
GCGCCGCTTCCTCCACCGCGACGAGGTCATCGACCAGCCGCCCGATCAGTGCCCGGGTGAGCCGGCCGGGATGCTTGACCGCGATGCCCTCGGCGATGGTCGGCCCCTGATAGCGGCAGGTGCGGCCGGCCAGCGCATCCAGCATCGACGGGTAAAGCGCGGCCTGGACGCCGGTGATGCGCAGCCCCGGCCGGAGCGCCCTTGCGGCGACCGCGATTCCGGCGATCAGCCCGCCGCCGCCGACCGGAACCACGATGTCGTCCAGATCCGGCACCGCCTCCAGCAGCTCCAGCCCGACCGTGCCCTGGCCGGCGATCACGGCAGGGTCGTCATAGGGGTGGATCGGCACCAGCCCCTCGGACGCGATCAGCGCCTCGGCATGGGCGAAGGCATCCTCCAGCCCGTCGCCGTCGAGGACCACGCGGGCGCCGTAGCCGGCGGTCCGTGCGACCTTGGTGAAGGGGGTGGCGGCCGGCATCACGATGGTCGCCGGAATGCCCAGCCGGGCGGCGTGGCAGGCCACGCCCTGAGCGTGGTTGCCGGCCGAGACCGCGATCACGCCGCGCCGCCGCTCCGACGGGCTCAGGCTCCTCAGCCGGGTAAGCGCGCCACGCTCCTTGAACGAGCCGGTGGTGTGCAGCGTCTCCAGCTTGAGAAACAGCGAACACCCGAGTCGCCGCGACAGGGCCGGCGCCGAAACCGTCGGGGTCGCCTGAAGCGCTCCGGCGAAGCCCGCCGCGGCGGCGCGGATATCGGCCAGGGACACCGGCACCCGGTCCGGGCCGGCCGCCCGGCCTGAGGGCGCCGAACCGGAGTGGGGCTCGTGCCGGGGTTCGTCGGTTTCGAAATCGCGCAACAGGGATCTACTCCAGGGGTTCCAGGATCAGCGTGCCGACGCCGTTGCGCGCCACATCGTCCGGCGTGCCAGAGAGCGTGATGCTGCCGCCGTCCCGCCAGCGCTCGGTCATGTCGGCGTAGTGCGGTGACAGCGGGTGGCCCGACTGGCCGGTGGCCAGGATGAATCGCGACCGGCCGAGATCGGCCAGGTCGTAGACCGCGCGCAGCCCGGCGCCGTGCACATGGGCGAAGGGCGACCGCTCGTCGGCAATGTTGATGCCGCCACGATTGATGGTGAAATGATCGCCGCCGGTTTCGATGCCGATATCGACCAGCCGGTCGAGCACGGGCAGGCGGCTGAACAGGAGATGGGGCAGCGCCGCGCGATGCGCCGCGCCCCAGCGCCAGCCGGCCGGGTCGTCGCCATGGCGCTCGGTGAGATCGGCCAAGGCGCGGTCCAGCGCGGTGCCCAGCGCCGCGCGGCAGGCTTCGGAGACCGTGCCGATGCCGGCGTGAACCGCGACGCCGGTCGTATCGCCGCCGCACCAGCCCGGCGCGTCGGTCAGGACCCGCCGCACGACGCTGGGCCGCAGGTCCCAATAGGCCTCGAACCGCGGGCCCAGCGGCTCGGCGAACAGCAGGCGGTTGATCTCGCGGAGCCAGGCATTGAAGATCAGCGGCT
>CAZTNV010000244.1:1529-6442 GCA_964615535.1 uncultured Mycobacteriaceae bacterium
GGCTTCTTCGGTCTGCCGCGCGGCACCGAAGAGCTGGCGGGGCACCTCGAGCGCTTCATCCTGCCCGGGCCGGCCGCGGTCGGCCGAGAAATCCCATGCCCTCAGAAGCTCCAGGACCGCGGTGCCGCGCCGATCGGCCGGCCGCGCCGTCAGCATTGCCGGCAGCAGCATGCGCGCGGCGAGCGAGACCGTGTCGATCTGATGGCCGAGCGTGCCGGCCACGGTCTGCGGTCCGTCCTCCAGCAGTTCGAGAATCCGGGCGGCGCGGAACGGCTCCTCGTAGGTCTGGCCGAGCCGATAGGGATAGTCCGGGCCGGCGATCGCGTTGTTGGCGTTGACGATCGCACCGGCCGGCGGATCGACGGATTGCGGCAGAGCCTCGAACGGGATGCTGCCGATCCAGTCGTGCTCGCCGGTCCAGCCGGGTACCGGCAGCCGGCCGTCGCCGCCCGCCCGGATCGGCACGATGCCAGGAACGATATAGCCGATCGTGCCGGCGCGGTCGGCATAGACCAGGTTCTGCAGCGGCGCCCGCCACAGCCGGAGCGCGGCCAGAATTTCGTCCCGGTCGGCGGCGCGGTTCAGCCGGTAGATCGCCTCCGCGGTGGTGTCGCCCGGTGCCAGGGCGGTGAAGGCCAGCGCGATGACGTGGCCGTCCCCCGCCGCCTCGCCGATCGCCGGATCGATGTCCGACAGCACCGGCCCGTGTCTCGTCGCCCGCACGGTCAGGCTCACCGGCTCGCCGCCGGCCACGGCGATGGTTTCGGTGTGGCTCACGAAGGGTTCGCTGCCCTCCGGAGTCAGATAGCGGCCGGGATCGGCCGGATCGATCCGCTCGATGAACAGATCCTGGACGTCGATGCCGGTGGTGGTCACGCCCCAGGCGATCTCGGCGTTGTGACCGAGCACGACCACGGGAACGCCGGGTGCGGTGGCTCCGGCGACCGACAGGGTGGGGGTTTCCATCCGGGCGAGAAACCATTGGATCGGGGCGAACAGACCGAGATGCGGGTCGTTGGCCAGGATCGGCCGGCCGGTCTCGGTGCGGCTGCCGGCCACCACCCATTCGTTGGAAGCCCAGGCCGGCCCGAGCGGCGGTGGCAGCGCCGCCGCCAGCCGGTCGAGCGCCGCGCCGCCGGGCAGGGCGGCCCTTCGGACTTCGGTGAGGGTGACCGGCGGTCCGTCGAGCGGCGGGAACAGGTCGGCCAGACGCTCCGGCCCCACCGTCCGGGACAGTTGTGCGAGCAGAAGCTCCTGGCGGAAATCATGGGAGAGCTGCAGCGCCATCAGCTTGCCCCAGACCAGACTGTCGGCCGGGCGCCACGGTTCCGGCCGGTACCACAGCAGGGCGAATTCCGGGGGCAGGGCGCCGCGGCGGGTCTCCAGCCAGGCATTCACCCCGTCGGCATAGGCATCCAGGGCGTGCCGGACCTCCGGGGCGAGCGCGTCGTAGCTGGCCTCGGCCAGGCGGTACAGCCCCAGCGCCCGCATCAGCCGGTCGTGCCGCAAGGTCCGCTCGCCGAACAGTTCGGACAGCCGGCCGGCCCCGACCCGGCGCTGAAGATCCATCTGCCACAGCCGTTCCTGAGCGTGCACATAGCCGAGTGCAACATAGGCGTCGTGGTCCGACTGCGCGAAGATGTGCGGCACCGCGTCGTGGTCGCGGATCACCCGTACCGGTGCATCCAGCGCCGCGAGTCGGAGCGTGCCGCGGTAATCCGGCAGGCCGGTGCCCAGCCAGATCCACAGCGCCGCGGCCCCGATGCCAAGCAGCACCGCCAGCCCGATCAGCCCGCGCCCCGCCCATATCACGGTCCTGCGCATCGCCTGCACCCTGGAGTCCAGCCGCGGGCCCTGCCGGCCCGTGGCAAACGCTTCGGACTGTAACAGACTGAAGAGGGCGGTCCAGCACGGCGCCGCGGTTGCATGCTGCCGAGTCGGGATTGCCGCAGGCCGCCGCTGCTGGCACGGTCGACACGTGTCGCGCAAGCAAGCCGAGGATAGGGGACAACGAAGCCGGCCGGGTGCACGACTTATCGCTGGAGGGACTGATGAAACAGCAGAGCTTTCTGGGGCAGGGGATAGCCATCGCGGGGCAGCCGGAGGCCGCGATGCTGGTCGCGCATGGCTGGCATCGCATCGCCTATGCCGAATGGGGCAATCGCGAGGCCGAGCATACCGTGGTGTGCGCCCATGGCCTGACCCGCAACGGCCGCGACTTCGACATTCTGGCCGAGCGCCTGTGCGGGCGCGCGCGGGTGATCTGCCCCGACATGCCCGGCCGGGGGCGGAGCGAGTGGCTGGCCAATCCGGCGCAATACTCTTATCCCCAATACATGCTGGATGTGGCGGCGCTGGTCGCCCGGCTGGACGTGCCCGAGGTCGATTGGATCGGCACGTCTATGGGCGGGCTGATCGGCATGATGCTGGCCGCCCAGCCCAACAGCCCGATCCGCCGGCTGGTGATCAACGATGTCGGCGCCCTGGTGCCGAAAGAATCGCTGGAACGGATCGGCGGCTATGTCGGCAAGGACCCGACCTTTGACGGGCCGGACGATCTGGAAGCCTATCTGCGCCGGATTCACGAACCTTTCGGCGATCTGACGGATGCCCAGTGGCGGCACCTCGCCCGCCATGCCGAGCGCCAGAAGCCCGGCGGCAAGCTCGGCCTGGCCTATGATCCCGCGATCGGGTTGGCGTTCCAGGGGCCGATGAACGACATCGATCTGTGGGCGGTGTGGGAGCGCATACGATGCCCGGTGATGGTGCTGCGCGGCCTCGACTCCGACCTCCTGCGACACGAAACCGCAGTCGAGATGACCCGGCGCGGGCCCAAGGCGGTGCTGCACGAGATTCCCGCCTGCGGCCATGCGCCGTCGCTGATGGCCGAGGACCAGATCGCGCTGGTGGCCGACTGGCTTGGCCTCTGACAGCGCCGGACCCGGAAACGCCGGATCGGGGAACGCCGGATCGGGGCGGGCGATCAGGCGGGGGCAGCAGGGCAATGGAGGACTTTCGGGATTTCCCCCGCTTCCGGCCGCGCCCGCCCTGGCTGGGCGGCGACCTCCAGACCCTGCGCAACACCCTGGTCGGCTCCATCCCGCGACGCCGGGCCGAGGTGGCGCGCCATCCGGCGGAGCCGATCAGGGTCGCCATGCCCGACGGTTCCGGCGACGTACTGGTCGGGATGGTGAACCGGCCGCAGGCCCCGGCGATGCGTCCGGTCGCCGTGCTGGTGCACGGGCTGACCGGCTGTGCCGAGAGCTACTATGCGCTGTCCACCGCGGCGCTGCTGCTCGATCACGGCTTTCCGGTGCTGCGGATCAATCTGCGCGGCGCAGGAGCCTCGCGCCCGCTTTGCCGCGGCCAGTACCATGCCGGACGGAGCGACGACGTTCGCGCGGTGCTGGCCGCGCTCGACCCCGATCTGGTGCGGCATGGGGTGGTCGTGGTCGGCTATTCGCTGGGCGGCAATGTGGTGCTGAAAATGCTGGGCGAGGATGGCGGCCGGTCGCCGGTCCGCGCCGCGGTCTCGGTGTCCGCCCCGATCGATCTGGCGGCGACGGCGCAGCAGATGATGCGGCCGCGCAACGCGCTGTATCAGCGCTGGATTCTGAACCGGATGAAGCAGGAGGCCCTCGCGCCCGCCGCCCCGGTCGGTCCCGCGGAACGGCAACGGGTGCTGGCGGTCCGGACGGTGTATGAATTCGACGATGTCTTCGTGGCGCCGCGCAACGGCTTCGGCACGGCCGAGCGGTACTATGCCCTCAACAATGCCCGCCGGTTCCTCGATGCGATCCGGGTGCCGGCCCTGGTGATCCATGGGCTGGACGATCCCTGGATTCCCGCGGCGGCGTATCTGGAGACGGACTGGCAGGGCAACCCGATGCTGGTGCCCCTGCTACCCTCGGGCGGCGGCCATGTCGGCTTCCACGACTGCGAAGCCGCACGCGGCGGCCGGGCGGCATGGCACGACCGCTGCCTGCTCCGGTTCTTCGCCGGCCTGTGACGGGCGGCCCGATGTTCGGCTGATGCAATTGTTCGGCCGGTGCAATTCGGCGACAGGCCGTCCGGGGCTCGGCAAGGCAGGCGCGGGCGAGGCCGGTCAGGCCGCGAATCGCTCGACATAGGCCTTGATGCCGCCGGTGGCGCGGCGGGCGTCCTCGACCAGTTGCTCCAGAACCGGCCAGGCTCCATTCGGCGCCCCGGCTTCCAGATCCTGGAGCAGAGCCGCGAGTGCACCGGCGGCGGCATTGCGCGCCGCACCCTTTGCGGCGTGGGCGATGTCGCGGACCGCCTCGCGCTGACGCCGGGTCACCGCGGCGGCCAGTTGATCGATCAGCGGATCGATCGCTTCCACGAAGAAATCGAGAATATCCTTCAGCGCGGCGGAGTCGTCGTCGCCCAGGATTTCCGCGAGCAGCGCGATGTCGATCGCGGCTGCAGCCGGAGGTTCCCCGGTCGGACCCTGGCCGGCCGCAGCGTCTTTCGGCGGCGCTGCAACCCCTGCTGCCGCCGCCTGATCGGCTCCCTCGGCGGGCGGCAGCCATCTGTCCAGCATTTCGGCCAGACGGTCGATCGAGACCGGTTTGCTGATGTAATCGTCCATGCCGGCGGCGCGACAGCGCTCGGCGTCGCCCTGCAGAGCGTTGGCGGTCATGGCGATGACGGTCCGGTGCCCGCCGGTCGCCGCCTCGAAGGCGCGCAGGCGCCGGGTAAACTCGAACCCGTCCATTTCGGGCATCTGGCAGTCCGCGAAGATCAGCGCATAGTCGCCGGCCAGCAGCATTTCCAGCCCGATCCGGCCGTTGTCGGCGATCTCGCAGTCGAGCTTGAACTTCTCGAGTTGGCGCCGGGCAACCGTCTGATTGATCTGATTGTCCTCGATGACCAGAATCGGCCGGTTGCCGGTG
>CAZTNV010000245.1:0-6433 GCA_964615535.1 uncultured Mycobacteriaceae bacterium
GGCCTGCGTCGTGCCGGCCAACACGCCCGAGGCCTGGAGCGAGGCGATTGCTGCGCTGGTCGCCGACCCGGCGCGGCTGGCGGCGCTGGGCCGCGCCGCCCGGCAGTCGGCGGAAACCGATCTGCCGTCGTGGAGCGACGTGCTGCGGGAGGATCTGCTGCCGGTCTGGCGCCGCGCCGCGGCCCTGTCCGGATCGCCGCCATCCGCTGACCCGACCTGACCGAATGGGCTAGGGCGGCCGCAGGGACCGGCGGTTTGCTGAATTGCCGATGCGGTCCAGGGAAGAGTAACGGGAGGGTGTTTGCCGTGGGATGACCGGCCGCGTCGGCGATCGCCGGTCGTCAGTCCTGCCCCTCCGTCGCGAGCGAGTCGCGCCATGCGCATTCTCTTCGTGTCCTCGCACTACCCGGCCGATCTGCGAACCGGGGTGTATGGCGTGTTCAAGCGGATGGGCATGTTCGTCGAGGCGCTTGGCCAGATCGCCGATTCGCTCGATCTGCTGTTCTATGTGCCGCCGGAGACGGCCTTGACCCCGGCCTATCGGGCGCAGCAATCGGCCGCCTTCGCGTCGCAGTGGGGCGGCACGCTGCGCCTGCACCTGGCCCACGGGCAGCGGCCGATCCAGGGCGGCTCGCCGGTGCAGGACTATCTGGCTCCGGCGCTCGGCATGCTGAAACAGGGGTCCTACCGGTTCGCCGCCGGCGAGGCACAGCGGCAGGCCTTCGAGGCCTGTCTTGACGCCGGCCCCGATCTGGTCTTCGTCCACCGCCTCTATGCCATGGGGCCGGTGCTGACGACCCGGCGGAGTCTGCCGCCGGTGCTGCTCGACCTCGACGAGATCGAGCATCTCTGGTTTCTGCGCAGCCTGCGCCAGCCGCCGCATTGGCGGGCCAAGCCGCTGCTGCATCTTCAGGTGCCGGCGCTCTGGCTGGGCGAGTGGCGGGCGCTGCGGCGGGTCGAGCGGGCATTTCTCAGCTCCGCGGCGGATCGCGACCGGCTGCAACGATGGTGGCGTCTGGGCAATGTCGTCGCGATCCCGAACGCGGTGGCGATCCCGGCCGCGTTCGCGCCGCCAGCAGCCGAACCGGTCCTGCTGCTGCTCGGCTCCTACCGCTACACGCCCAACGCGATCGGCGCGGATTTCCTGATCTTGCGGATCTGGCCGGCGGTGCGCGCGGCGGTGCCGGCGGCGCGGCTGATCATCGCGGGGGAGGGGCCCGAGGCGCTGGCGGCCTTTCGCGATCCGACCGACGGGGTCGAGTTCACCGGCTTCGTCGACGACATCGCGGCGCTCTACCGCCGGACGCGGATCGTGTGCTGCCCGATCCTGTCGGGCGGCGGCACCCGGCTGAAGCTGATCGAGGCCGCCGCCCATGGCCGGCCGATCGTCTCCACCACGATCGGTGCCGAGGGACTCGACATCGTCGACGGACGGCACGGTCTGCTGCGCGACGATCCGGAAAGCTTCGCCACGGCCTGCATCGAACTGCTCCGCGACGATGCCCGATGCGGCGAGCTGGCGGCGCAGGCCCGCCGGCTGGCGGTCGAACGCTACGACCGCAGCCGGATCGTCGAACAGATCGCCGGCCAGATCCGCGAATGCCTGCCCCGGACGGCGCTGGAGCGGGCCGGGCAGCCGGCGTGAAACCGGGCGGCGTGACGGTCCGCGCCGCGATCGCCCATCCGACCAAGTGATTGCGACTTTCGCGGCATGGCGCAGGCTGCGTCCGGCGACATACTGTATCGGGCTTTTTCAGTCGAGCCGGCCGAACCGGGCCGCGCGACGAGGTTGCCGCACGCCACTCTCCGAGGCCGATATGTCGTCAGTCATGCCGTCCTCCGCCGATCGTCCGGCGTCGGCCGGCGCATCGCGGCGCATGGCGTCCGGAGCGGTCTGGGTGATCGGGCTGCGCTTCAGCATGCGCTTCCTGGGTTTTGCCAACACGGCGATCCTGGCGCGGCTGCTGATGCCCGAGGATTTCGGCATCGTCGCCCTGGCCACCTCGTCCCTGGCGGCGCTGGAAGCGCTGGGCACGTTCGGCATGCTGCTGGCGCTGATCCGCTATCAGGATGCCGGCCGCGAGCATTACGACACCGCCTGGACGGTCAACCTGATCAAGGGCGTCGTCACCACCCTGATCATCGTCGCCCTGGCCGAGCCGCTGGCCGCGGCGATGTCCGAGCCGCGGCTGGTCCCGGTGATGTGGGTGGTCGGTCTCGCCAACCTGCTCCAGAGCCTGGAAAACGTCGGCATGATCGAGTTCCGCAAGGATCTCCGGTTCGATGTCGAGTTCCGCTATTTTGCGGCGATCAGGGTCGCCGGGATGGTCCTGACCATCGCCGCGGCGGTGATCTTGCGGGACTACTGGGCACTGATCATCGGCACGGTCGCGCAATCGGTGGTCCGGCTGATCCTGTCCTATACCATGCACCCGTTCCGGCCCCGCCTCTCCCTGAAGGCGTGGCGGGCGATGTTCGGGTTTTCGTTGTGGGCGTGGCTTGCCTCGCTGACCACCTTCGTCCGCCGCCAGGGCCGCACCCTGATCGTCGGCGGCAGGACCGACGCGACCGGCGTCGGCACGTTCTCGATGGCCAGCGAGCTGTCGCATTTGTCCAATTCCGAAATCGTCCAGCCGATCATGCGGGTGCTGTTTTCCGGACTGGCCAAGCAGAACCGCGACCCGGAGCAGTTCCGCGCGACCCTGTCAAAGGCGATGGGAATTCTGCTGCTGATGCATCTGCCGGTCTGCGTCGGCCTTGCCCTGGTCACCGAGCCCCTGGTGCGCGTGCTGCTCGGCACGGCCTGGCTGGGGATGGTGCCGGTCATGCAGATCCTGGCGGTGGCGGCGGCCTTTTCGCTGCCGCGCCAGATGATCGGGATCGCGCTGGTCGCCTATGGCCGGCCGCGCCTGGATGCCGCCGCCGGCACGCTCTATGCCGCCGTCGAGCTGCCGCTGTTCATCGCCGGGCTTTGGTATGGCGGAGTCGAGGGCGGCGCTTACGTGATCCTGGGGGCCACGGTGTTCGATTGCGTGGTGTCGCTCAGCCTTGGTTGGCGGGCCTTCGGACTGACACCGGCCGGCCTGATCGGCCGCAACCTCCGGACCCTGGCGGCGACCGCGGCGATGACCGGCGCAGTGCTGCTGGCCGGGCACGGTTTTGCCGATTCCGGGGACTTCGGACCGGCGCTGGTCGAACTGCTGGCGCTGTCCGGGCTGGGCGCCGCGGTGTTCGTTCTCGTACAGATGCTGCTGTGGTGGGCGTCGGGCCGGCCCGACGGGCCGGAAACCTATGGGCTGACGCTGGCTTATGAACGGTTCGGCTGGCTGCGCCGGTTCGGCCCGCCGGTCCGGACCACTCCCTAAATCCGGGTCCGGGTGGCCGGGACGGGGCCTATCTTAGCCCGTCCAGAATGGCTTCGAGGCGCCCGGCCAGCGTGGCCGGCTGGATGGCGTTGCGCGTCGAGTATTGAGCGGCCGCGGCGGACATCCGATCGTAATAGGCCCGGTCGTCCCACAGCCGGGCCAGGGCATCGTGCCAGATCTCGATGTCCGCATCGGGATCGAGGCACAGCCCGCCCGAGCCGACCGATTCCGGCAGGCCGCCGCGGTCGCTGGCCAGCACCGGAATGCCGCTGACATGGGCCTCCGTGGCCATCCGGCCCCAGGTTTCCTCCCACCGGCTGGGCATCAGCACGAGCCGGCAGGTCGCGTAGACGCGGCGCATGTCGGAAGCCGGTTGCCGCCAGGCGACATTCTTGAGACACGCCGCCCGCGCCCGATAGCCGTCGGTCGCCGCCGGCTCGATGCTCCAGGTTTCGATGAACCGGAACGGGATGTCGGGGCGCCGCTCGGCCAGGGCCAGGGCGATGTCGATCCCCTTGGCGTGCTGCGTGCCGACGAACAGGACGTGCTGAGGACGAACCGCGGTGCGGTAGCGGTCCTGGATGACCAGCGGCGGAAGCACCTCGCAGCGCAGGCCGAAATGCCGCTCGTGATAGCGGGCATTGAAGCCGGAATTCGCCAGGAAACCGGGCCGGCCGTCGGCGGTGACGGGAAATTCCATGCCGGGCCGGGAGACATACCGGAAGTAATGCGCGGTCGGGATGCCGCAATCGAGAAAACACTGGTACAATCCGGCGTCCCAGCTCTGGGTGATGACCGCGTCGGGCGCGAACATCCGGATCACTTCGCCGACGCCGTCCTGGGCCGCCCAGCCGCGGAACACCGGATAGCCCATGATCCGGTCCGCCGGGAATTGCCGCGCCGGAAACAGCTTGCGCCGCAGCCGGTTGACCAGCCCGACACGCCCGCCGGAGTTGAGGGCCGCCAGCACGGCGACCGCATGCCCGCGCTCCTGCAACGACAGGCAAAGCTCGTGCGTGCTGCGCTCCATCCCGCCGACACTCTGCGGCAGGTACCGGTGCGGTGTCGCAAACAGGAGTCTCATGAGCCTCGTGACCGGAACGGCGATGACGGCGGATGACGGACGAAAGACGCTGGACGTACGGGAGCGGCCGGATCGATCGCGGCAACACCGGCTTGGCAACGCCATGGTCAATATCGGCGCGTCCCGATCGGCCGGCAAACCTGCTTCGGTTCGTCATCTCCGTTCGGCTGATCATGCTTTGGTCGATGGTTCCGGGATCGGGGGCCCGGCAGCCGCATCCGCTTCCGGCGGCGGCTCCGCGGCGGCGGCGTCCAGCGCGGCGAGATCCCCGGCCAGGGCGGCGTGGGCGGCGGCTTCCATGCAGCGATAGCGGCGGATCAGGTCGCGCCCGAACGGAGTCAGCGCGGCACCGCCGCCGGATTTGCCGCCATGCTGCGTGCCGACCGCCGGCTCGCGGAAACTGCGGTTCAGATCGTCGATCAGCAGCCAGGCCCGGCGATAGGACATCTCCATGGCGCGGCCGGCCGCCGAGATCGATCCCAGCTCGCCGATCAGTTCCAGAAGTCTGATTTTGCCCGGCCCGACCAGCCGGCCGGCACCGAGATTCACCCGGATGAACAGCTTGGCCATGCCCCAAGTGTAGCCGAAGCGACCGGTCGACGACGAGAGATTGGGGGCCAAGGCCCGGGCGGCGCGATCATGCCATCGCTTCGGGCCGCTCGGGATCGTAGCGCGGCGCCAGCATCGCGCCGCCCCGTTCCAGCGCGACCGCCTTGATCAGCGCATGCACCGTCTCGCCGATCCGCAAATCCAGCCGGTGGACCGACAGACGGGTCACCGTGGCCAGCATGACGGCGCCGCTGCCCAGATCGATCCGCACCACCGCATCCGGCCCGTCTTCCAGCTCGATCTCCGCGACCCGGCCGGTCAGCACGTTGAGCACGCTCGACTGCTCCGGCGGGCAGCGGGCGAGGGCGACGTCGCGCGCCCGGATGCGCACCCGCACCCGCCGGCCGGGCGGCGCCTCGAATCGCGGGACGCGCAGCTCGCCGCCGGCGGTGTCGAGCACGGTCAGGCGAAACGGCTCGTCGTGGCCCGCCACCGCGGCCTCGATCACCGCGCCGAAATCGTAGCCGCCGGTGACCGCGCGCAGATCGAGCCGGTTCATGACTTCGATCAGCGGCCCGGCGGCGACCGCCCGGCCCTCGGTCATCACCACCAGCAGATCGGCCAGCCGCACCACCTCTTCGACGGCATGGCTGACATAGACGATCGGCAGGCGCAGCTCGTCGCGCAGGCGCTCGATATAGGGCAGGATCTCGGCCTTGCGCGGGAGGTCGAGCGCCGCCAGCGGCTCGTCCATTAGCAGCAGCCGCGGCTGGGCCAGCAGGGCGCGGCCGAGCGCCACCCGCTGCCGCTCGCCGCCCGACAGGGTGTAGGGCGGGCGCCGGAGCAGCGGGCGCAGGCCGAGCAGATCGACCACCGCATCGACCGGAATGCGCCGCTCGGATTCCGGCACGCGGCGCCAGCCATAGAGCAGATTGCCCTCCACCCGCAGATGCGGAAACAGCCTTGCATCCTGGAACACATAGCCGATCCGCCGCCGCTCGACCGGCAGATCGATGCCGCGGCCGCGATCGAAAAAAGTGATGCCGTCGAACCGGATGACTCCCTCGGCCGGACGCACCAGACCGGCGATGGCATTGATCACGGTGGACTTGCCCGAGCCCGACGGGCCGAACAGGGCGGTGACTCCGCGTTCCGGCGCGCTGAACGCGACATCGAGGCTGAAGGCGCCCTGGCGGTGGCGGATCGCGACGTCCAGCACCGCTCAGCGCCCGATCATCCGGCGCACCCGCCGGGCCAGCAGCTCCGACAGCATCAGCCCGCCCAGCGCCAGGACGAAGGAGATCGTCACCAGCCGGGCGGCGACGGCTTCCCCGCCCGGCGTCTGGATGGCGGTGTAGATCGCCAGCGGCAGGTTTCGGGTTTCGCCCGCTATGTTGGAGACGAAGGTGATCGTCGCGCCGAACTCGCCCAGGCT
>CAZTNV010000246.1:0-6407 GCA_964615535.1 uncultured Mycobacteriaceae bacterium
CTCGTCCATCAGATCGATCGCCTTGTCGGGCAGCTTGCGATCATTGATGTAGCGCGACGCCAGCTCCACCGCCGAGCGGATCGCATCGTGCGTATAGCGGACATTGTGGTGTTTTTCATAATAGGGCTTCAGGCCGCGGAGGATTTTTATCGCGTCCTCGACCGATGGTTCGTTGACGTCGATCTTCTGGAACCGGCGGACAAGCGCGCGGTCCTTCTCGAAATAGTTCCGGTATTCCTTGTAGGTGGTCGAGCCGATGCAGCGCAGATTGCCGCTGGCCAGGGCCGGCTTGAGCAGGTTCGAGGCGTCCATCGCCCCGCCCGAGGTCGCCCCCGCACCGATCACGGTATGGATCTCGTCGATGAACAGAATGGCGCCTTCCAGATTCTCCAATTCGGAGACCACCGCCTTCAGCCGCTCCTCGAAATCGCCTCGATAGCGGGTTCCGGCCAGCAGCGCTCCCATGTCGAGTGCGAAGATGGTCGCGGTTTCCAGCACCGCGGGCACTTCGCCATCGACGATCCGCTTGGCCAAGCCTTCGGCGATGGCGGTCTTGCCGACCCCCGGATCGCCGACGTAAAGCGGATTGTTTTTCGAACGCCGACACAGGATCTGGATGGTCCGCTCGATCTCAGGCTCCCGCCCGATCAAGGGATCGATCTTCCCCCGTGCTGCTTTCTCGTTCAGATTAACGCAATAAGTGCGCAAAGCGTCGCTGCCCTTCTTCACGACCTTCTCCGCCGCCGCATCCTCATCGGCGCCGGCCACCCGGCGCGGCTCGCTGCGCTGCGATGATTTAGCAATGCCATGGGAAATATAGTTGACCGCGTCGAACCGGGTCATGTCCTGTTCCTGCAGGAAATACACAGCGTGGCTTTCCCGCTCCGAGAACAATGCAACCAGAACATTGGCTCCGGTCACTTCCTCGCGCCCCGAGGACTGGACATGGATGGCGGCGCGTTGCAACACGCGCTGAAAGCCGGCGGTCGGTTTGGCGTCTTCGATCCGTCCGGTGGTAAGGTTTGCCAATTCGTTGTCGAGATAATTGGTCAGTTCGCGGCGGAGCCGGTCGATATCGACCCCACAGGCCCGCATCACCGCCACCGCGTCCTGATCCTCCGCCAATGCCAGCAACAGGTGCTCGAGTGTGGCGTATTCGTGACGCCTCTGATTGGCCAATGCGAGCGCCCGGTGCAGGGTTTCCTCGAGATTGCGAGAAAGCATCAACTGTCCCCTATTCCGGATTCCGTCTTAGCTCCGACCGCCTCACGGCCTAAGCCTTTTCCATAATGCACTGTAGAGGATGCTGGTGCCGCCGGGCAAAGTCCATGACCTGCGCCACCTTGGTCTCCGCAACCTCGAAGGTGAAGACGCCGCATACCCCGACCCCGCGACGGTGCACATGCAGCATGATGCTCGTCGCCTCTTCCCGACTCTTGCCGAAAAACCGCTCCAGCACGTGAACCACGAACTCCATCGGGGTATAATCGTCGTTCAACATGAGCACCTTGTACATTGAAGGTTTCTTGGTCTTCGGCTTGGTCTGAACAACGACGCCGGTGCAATTGCCATCGTCACCATGCCTGTCGACATTGCTCATATCGGTATCTGCTCCGCTCCCCGCTGATCCCCGACGATAATGATATGAGATCGGGCCGGTGTGAAGGAAGCCCCAGTTGACCTTCGGCCGATGGGTGGGCTGATGGCCGCAAGGCGGCCGGACCGGACCCGCCGCCAGCCAGCCCCCGGCCCAGGTCTTTGCCCAGGTCTTTGCCCAGATCTCCCCAACGACCGCGCCGCAGTCTTCCGCTGCCGCGGAACCAGCCGGATGCCCAAGGGTTAAGCACGAGAGCCTCATCGATCCGGGAGAGCCTCACTGTCTGCGAGACCCTCACTGTGAGAGCCTCACCGTTTCTGCGGTCGAAGGAGAGATACCGATGCAAGTCCGCTACTTCGCCCTGATCCTCGGGATCATCTATCTGCTGGTCGGCATTGCCGGCTTCATTCCCGGGCTGGTCACCTATCCGGTGGTCGTCGACCCTGCCGCGGCTCCGGTCGATCACGGCCTGCTCCTCGGTTTGTTCCCCGTCAACTTCTTGCATAATCTGGTCCACATTGTGTTCGGCATCTGGGGCATCGTGGCCTATCGCAGCTTCGGCGGCGCCGTCACCTTCTCCCGGGTCTTTGCCGTCGTGTTCGGCCTGCTGGCCGTCCTTGGTCTGATTCCGGGTTTGAACACGCTGTTCGGGCTGGTGCCGCTCTACGGGCATGACATCTGGCTGCACGCCGTCACGGCGCTGGTCGCCGCCTGGTTCGGGTTCGGCCAGCCCTCGCGCGCTCCGGACCGCCACGGCACGGTGAGCGTTTCCCGCGAGGTCTGAGGGCGGCGGGCCGGGCCGGCAGCGTCCGGCCCGCAACCGCGGCTCCGCCATCGTGACCCCGGGCTGCGTGACCTCAGTCGTGAGCGTCAAGACATCGGGTCGCCGCTTCGGCAGGCAGGTTGCCGAAGCGGCGCACCTGTGCCAGATTGCCGCCGCGCAATCGACCAGACTCCGTCACGACCCGGCACCCGTCACGACAGGCTCGCTCCATGACCTACTGCCTGGGCATCCGCATTCGAGAGGGGTTGATCGCCCTGGCCGATGGCCGAGTCACCAGCGGCAGCCAGATGGCGACTGCACAAAAAATCACCATCATGGGCGGCCAACGCCACCGATTCTTCGCCATGACCTCGGGCCTGCGCAGCGTCCGCGACAAGGTGCTGATCTATCTGAAGCGCGAGCACGATCCCTATCGTGACGACTGCTTTCCGACCGTGCTCGATGCCGTTACCGAATTCACCAGATGCCTTCGCCAGGTCGCCGCCGAGGACAAGGAGTTCCTCGAACGCGCCGATCTCAAATTCAATCTTCATGCGATCATCGGTGGACAATTGGCACAGGACGCCGAGCCGGCGGTATTCCTGGTCTATCCGGAAGGCAACTGGATTACGGTCGATCAGCGCATGCCTTATCTGTCGATCGGTACCACCGCTTACGGGAAGCCGATCCTGGACCGCGCGCTGAAATTCGAGACCAGAATGCGCGATGCATTGAAACTGGCCTATCTGTCGTTCGATTCGAGCCGGTTCAGCTCGACCGATGTCGGCTTCCCGATCGACCTGTTGACCTATTGCAACGCCGACGGCCAGTGGCGGCAGACCCAGTTCGACTATGACGATCTGCGCGATCAGCGACTCTGGTGGAATCGCGAGATCAGCCAGTTGGCCGAGCGCCTGCCCGATGGACCGTGGGTCGACCCGCTGCTGGCGGCCGGCTGCGCCGCCGCGCCGGGCGACGCCCACCGGCTGGCCGTGGTCCCCGACGACAAGGTCTGATGCAAGATCGGTCGTCGGGCGCATTCGACCCGGCAAGACATTCCGTCGGGCCTTCGGTGGCCAGTGCTTGCGAACCCGGCTGGACTGCGGCCAGCGGCGGTCGTTCTGCCCAGGACCACCGAATTCGCAACTCTGGATCTTCGGCGGCAAGGCCTTGACAATCTTTTCGCGTGTGCCGCAACCGTTTCGGCACGAACCCGCCGTCAGCCCCCTTTCCCTTGCCGCCCATCGCCGTTCGGCCTAGGGTGCGGCGCAACAGCAGGGCGCGGGGTGCCTTCGGGCACAGCGGAGCCGTGCGCAACCAGGGTCCCAGCGCGGTTCAGGCCGAGCCGGCAGGGCCCGACCATCGAGGGGGACCGGTGCCATGAGCGGCTATTTCATTGAAGACTTGAAGATCGGCCAGTCGGACAGCTACACCAAGACCGTCACCCAGGAGGATATCGTCAAGTTCTCCGAAGTGTCGGGCGACAACAATCCGGTCCATCTCGATCAGGCCTTTGCCGAAAAGACCATGTTCAAGGGCCGCATTGCCCACGGCATGCTGTCGGCCGGATTCATCTCCGCCGTGCTGGGCACCAAGCTGCCGGGTCAGGGCGCGATCTATCTGGCGCAGACCCTGAAATTCAAGGCACCGGTGCGGCCGGGCGACACCGTCACCGCCACCGCCACGATCACCGAAGTGGTGCCCGAGAAGAAGCGCGCCGTGCTTCAGACCGTGTGCAAGGTCGGCGACACCGTGGTGCTCGAAGGCGAAGCCACCGTCATGGTACCCAGCAAGGGCTGATCGGCCGCGCATCGCTTTGCCGGGTCTCCCCCGCCCCGTGCGGGGGAGGCGTCGGGACGGACGTGCGACGCGCCGGGCGGCGCAATCGCCGGGCTGGTTTGCCCTGCCGCGCTCAGCCTATAGTGCGGCAGGGGCCGGCCGGATCGTCGCTTGGCCGTCCGCTACGAGGTCGCATGCAGATTTACAGACATTACGAGCCGCTGCCGCCCTGGGCTCAGGGCGCCGTGGTGGCGGTCGGCAATTTCGACGGGGTCCATCTCGGTCACCGCATGCTGATCGCCGAGGCCGAGGCAGTCGCCCGGCCGCTCGGGGTGCGGGCCGCCGTGATGTGCTTCGAGCCGCACCCGCGCACCCTGTTCAGGCCCGGCGATCCCCCGTTTCGCCTGACGCCCTTTCGCATCCGCGCCCGCATTCTGGAAGAGCTGGGGGTCAGCCTGCATTTCGTGCTGACCTTCGACGAAGCGTTTGCGCACAAGAGCGCCGAACAGTTCATCGCCGACGTGCTGGTCGGCGGGCTGAAGGCCCATCACGTGGTGATCGGCTACGATTTCCGCTTCGGCCATCAGCGGCGCGGCGATGCCGAGATGCTGCTGGCGTTCGGCCGGCGTCACGATTTCGGCGTCACCGTGGTCACCGCCGCGGCCGACGAGACCGGCGGGGTGTACTCGTCCAGCCGCACCCGCGAGCTGCTGCGGGCCGGCAAGCCGCGCGAGGCCGCCGAAATCCTCGGCCGGCCCTGGGAGGTGGAGGGCCGGGTCGAGCATGGCCACCAGCGCGGCCGGCTGCTCGGCTATCCCACCGCCAATGTCGATCTGGGCGAATACATGCGGCCGGCCTATGGCGTCTATGCGGTGCGCGCCGCGCTCGACGTGGAGAGACCACTGGTCTGGCACGACGGCGTCGCCAACCTTGGCATCCGGCCGATGTATCAGCTCGACCGGCCGCTGCTGGAGGCGCATCTGTTCGATTTTTCCGGTGATCTCTATCACCGGCATCTGCGCGTGCAGCTCGTCGAGTATCTCCGCGGCGAGGCAAAGTTCGACGGCGTCGAGCAGCTCAGGGCCCAAATGGACCTGGACTCCGCGGCAGCGCACGAAGCTCTGGCGCAGGACTGACCGTGACCGCCTGCCAGGCCGGCGGACAGACCGCCCGGCCGACCAGGAACGGCAGGCAGGCCAGCGCCAGCGCCGGCTTCAGCCACAGATCGGTGGCGGTATGGAGCGTCTGGCCGTAGGCCTGCGTGCCCAGCCCGAGGCACAGGGCGATCAGCGCCCCGGCTGCCATCGGTCGCCGCTCCTCGAACCACAGCGTGCCCGCGAACAGGCCTGCCACGGCCCCCAGCATGATGTACGAGCCGGTCTCGGTTCGTGGATTGAACAGCATCAGATAGGCGAACGCCAGCGCCGCGACCATCACCGCCGCCACCGGCGGCGGCTGGCGGCGCACCGCCAGAGCCGCGATCCCCAGCGTCGCCAGTGCCGCCAGCGCGCGCAGGACCGTCACCGCCGGATCGGACGCCGCAAGCCCATCGAGTCGGGCGAGCAGCCCGGTAATGTCCGACCAGCGCCCGGCACCCGGATTGGCGGCGCCGTGCAGCTTGGCGATCATCGCCTCGTACTGGCCGGCGACGAATCCCGGATCGGGATGAAGGAACGGCATCAGGACCACCAGCGCCATGCCGATCGCCAGCCAGAGCCGCACCGGGCGGAACAGCGCCCCGGCCAGCAGCACCAGCACCACTGCCAACGGCTTTATCGCCACCGCCACGCTCAGGCAGAGCGCGGCGCGGCGCCACCGTGCCGCAGCGATCTCGGCCATGGCCAGCATCATCAGGCCGGCCATCGGCACGTCGCTCTGACCGTTCTGCACGGCCGGGCCGGCGGCCGGGATCATCGCCAGCAGCGCCAATCCGAAGGCCCGCGCGCTGTGCCCCGGCGCGGCCAGCCGAACCAGCCGCCACAGGCCGAGCAGCAGCAGCGCCACCGAAGCCCAGCGCCACGCGATGTCGCCCAGCGGCACGTCCAGCAGGGCGAACGGCGTGAACATCACCGCACTCGACGGAAAATAAAGGAACCCGTGGATTCCCTCGGTATAGATATCGGTGCCGGCCCACCAGGCCTCCGCCGCGCCGCAATAGACCGGCACGACGGTCCGCCTCGCGGGCGCCAGCACCACCATGACGGTGACCACCCCGACCAGGATCGCCCACGCCGCCCAGCCCAGCCGCAGAATCGCCGGCGGGCGCAG
>CAZTNV010000247.1:0-6389 GCA_964615535.1 uncultured Mycobacteriaceae bacterium
GTGATCGTCACCGAGAACCTGTTCGGCGACATCCTGTCCGACGAGGCGGCGATGCTGACCGGTTCGCTCGGGATGCTGCCCTCGGCCTCGCTCGGCGCACCCAGGGCCGACGGCGCCCGCAAGGCGCTGTACGAGCCGGTCCACGGCTCCGCGCCCGACATAGCCGGCAAGGACGTGGCCAATCCCATCGCCACCCTGCTCAGCTTCGCAATGATGATGCGCTACAGCTTCGATCATGGCGAGGATGCCGAGCTGATCGAGAAGGCGATCCAGAACGTGCTGTCGGGCGGCATCCGGACCGCCGACATCATGACGCCGGGCTTGGCCAGGGTGTCGACCAGCGTGATGGGCGACAGTATCATCCGCGAACTCGGCAAGGTGGCCGGCTGAACCGGCCGGCGCCGGATCGTCCAGGGTCCGGCGCCACGCCGATCGGCCGGCGGAGGATCTCGCATGGTGCGCTCGGCGCCTGCTGTTGACGCGGACGACCGGCTCACCGGGTGGGAGCGCGCCGGGCTGATCGGCCTTCTGGTGCTGGTGGCCGCGTTTGGCGTGGTGACCGAGTTGCGCTCGGCCTTTCAGCAGACGCGCAAGACCGATGCCGGAGTCTATTTTCGCGCCGCCTGGGCCGTCCATGACGGCACCAGCCCGTACCGCATCACCGACGACAACGACTGGAACTATCACTACCCGCCCACCCTGGCCATTCTGCTGGTGCCGTTGGCCGATCCCCCGCCCGACTCGGCGGTCGCGCCGCCGGGCTGGATGATGCCCTATCCGGTGTCGATCGCGATCTGGTACGTGGTGAACGTGGCGGCGCTGGCGGCCGCGGTTCACCTGCTGGCGGCGGCGATCGAGTCGCGCGGCTTCGGCCCGCCGCTGCGCGGCCCGCCCCGGTTCGGCCGGCGCTGGTGGGGGCTGCGCATCTGGCCGGTGGTGATCTGCCTGCCGATGATCGGGTTCACCCTCGGCCGCGGTCAGGTCAATCTGCTGCTGTTGCTGGGCATTTGCGGCATGGCGGCGGCGCTGCTGGAGCGGCGGAGCCTGCGCGCCGGGCTGTGGCTGTCGCTGGCGCTGTGCATCAAGCCGTATACCGGGTTCCTGCTGCTCTATCCGCTGTGGCGGCGCGACGGGCGTTGCGTGCTGGGCTGTCTGCTCGGTCTGGGAATCGGGCTGGTGCTGATCCCGATGGCTGCGCTGGGCCCCGAGCGCATGGTCGAGACCTATCGGGAGATGGTGGATCTGCGGCTGATCGGCATCATCAGCGGCGAGATGGACCCGGCAATTGCCGGGGAGCTGCAGGTCACCGACGCCTATTTCCCGAACTTCG
This sequence comes from uncultured Mycobacteriaceae bacterium, assembly GCA_964615535.1. GTDB lineage: Bacteria > Pseudomonadota > Alphaproteobacteria > DSM-16000 > Inquilinaceae > CAZTNV01. The sequence continues at coordinate 1,331 of CAZTNV010000247.1, forward strand.
CGGCGACGCTGTACAAGGCGCTGCATCTGGATGTGGCGCCGGCCGACCGGCCGGAGGAGTTGCCCGCCGTCTATACCCTGATCGGCGTTGCGGCCGGCGGGCTGCTGACCCTGGCGACGCTGGGGGCGGCCGGCTGGCATCGCGGCCGGCGGCCGGCCGGGATTGCCGAAATCGTGTTTCTGGGGGCGCTGACGGTGGTCATGCTGCCGATGGTGCCGACGCTGAAATCCCATTACTACGCGCTGGCGACGGTGCTGGCCATGGGGCTGATCGCGGCCGCCTGGGACAGGAACGGCCGGGCGACGCTGGGCCGCGGTTCGATCGCGCTGTTCGCCGCCTATGCGATTCTCTGCCTGATCACCGAGGTGCCGGAATTCCACCTGCTCCGCGAACTCGGCCTGGTGACCTTCGCGACGCTGGGCCTGTGGCTGGCCGGACTCGTGGTGCTGTGGCGCCACACGAGGCAGACCGGCACCGCTCGAACGCTGCCGGCGCCCTGCGGCAGCGGCAGCCCTGCTTGATGGCCGGATGCCGACTTCGCCGGCGATGTGCCGGCGATCCCGATGGCTTACGGAGCCGGGACCGGTGGCCAGGGTCAGCGGCGGCAGGCCCGGATTTCAGGGCCGGTAATCCGCCCGCCGCTCCGCCTCCGCCGCCGAACGCTGCTCCGCCCGCTCGGCCCTGATTCGCTGGAGCAGGGCCAGCAGCAGTTCGGGCATGCCGCGCCCGGTCGCCGCGGACAGCACGAAGACGTCGGGCTGCCGGAGCCGGGCGGCCTTGGCCAGGGCCGCGCGCCGCGTCTTGAGCGTCGCCTCGTCAATCAGGTCGATCTTGCCGAGCGCCACCAGTTCCGGCTTGTCCGCCAGCCCGTGTCCATAGGCGTCGAGTTCGCCGCGGATCACGCGATAGGCAAGGGCGGGATCGTCCAGGCTGGCATCGACCAGATGCAGCAGCACGGCGCAGCGCTCGACATGGGCCAGAAACCGGTCGCCCAGCCCCTGCCCTTCATGGGCCCCCTCGATCAGGCCGGGGATGTCGGCCAGCACGAACTCCTCCTCCGCCACCCGCACCACGCCCAGATTGGGATGCAGCGTGGTGAAGGGGTAATCGGCGACCTTCGGCCGCGCCCTGGTGGTCGCGGCGAGCAGCGTAGACTTCCCGGCATTGGGCAGGCCGACCAGCCCGGCATCCGCAATCAGTTTCAACCGCAGCCAGATCCACTCCTCCTGCCCCGGCCAGCCGGGGTCGGCGCGGCGCGGCGCCTGATTGGTCGAGGTCTTGAAATGGCTGTTGCCGAAGCCGCCGTCGCCGCCCTTGAGCAGCAGCACGCGCTGGCCGATCACGGTCAGATCGGCCAGGACGGTCTCGCGGTCCTCCGCCAGCACCTCGGTGCCGACCGGCACGCGCAGCACCGCATCGGCGCCCTTGGCCCCGCTGCGGTCCTTGCCCATGCCGTGGCCGCCGCGCGCCGCCTTGAAATGCTGCCGATAGCGATAGTCGATCAGCGTGTTGAGTCCGTCCACCGCCTCGACCCAGACATCGCCGCCGCGCCCGCCATCGCCGCCGTTCGGGCCGCCGAATTCGATGAACTTCTCGCGCCGGAAGCTGACGCAGCCATTGCCGCCGTCGCCGCTCTTGATGAAGATCTTGGCTTCGTCGAGGAATTTCATGGCGGTGACATGGGGCAGCGCGGCGGCTTCGCAAAGCGCGTCCGGATGATCCGTCCGGATGGTTCAGGCGCCCGATCGGCCCGGCCCGTGATCGACCGGCAGGCGCGCGGCCACGAAAAAGGGGAAGGATGGACCCTTCCCCCGGCTCTCTCTCGAACGCTCCGGCGCCGTCCAGTGGTCGCGCAGTCCGCTCTCGCGGCGCGGCGCGGCGCGGGGCTATTCCGCCGCGACCGCAACCGGCGCCGGCATGACCGAAATCGTGGTGCGGTCGCCGATCTTGCGGAACTCGACCTGACCATCGATCAGAGCGAACAGGGTGTGATCCTTGCCCATCCCGACATTGCGGCCGGGGTGGAATTTGGTGCCGCGCTGGCGCACCAGGATGTTGCCGGGGATCACGAACTCCCCGCCATACTTCTTGACGCCGAGCCGGCGACCGGCCGAATCGCGGCCGTTCCGCGACGACCCGCCTGCCTTCTTGTGTGCCATGACGAACTCTCCCGAACTTTCAAACCGCGCCCGATCGCCGCCGTCCCTGCCGCTGCCGTCACCGGGCGGCCGCCACGGCGCGATGCGTCAGGACCCCAATGCGTCGTCCGATACGTTATCTGATCCGTCAGGGAACCCGGACGCAATGCCGGTGATCTTGAGCACGGTCAGATCCTGGCGATGGCCGGCCTTGCGCCGATAGTTCTGGCGCCGGCGCTTCTTGAAGATGATGATCTTGGGACCGCGGGTCTGATCGACCACCTCCGCGCTCACCGTGGCCCCGGCGACCAGCGGCGTGCCGACGGTGACGGCGTCGTCTGAACCGATCATCAGGACCTGGTCCAGGGTGACCTGCCCGCCCGGTTCGACGGTCAGCTTTTCGACCTGGATGACATCGTCCGGGGCCACCCGGTATTGTTTGCCGCCGGTGCGGATGACTGCGAACATGATCCCATCCAGTGAGTTGGTCTTGTGGGACGGACCTTGTGGACCTATCCCGACGCGCCGGGCGCAAGAAACAATTTGCGGGCCGCTGGCGGCCCGCTTGAACGAATTGTGAATATAATTCGGCGGGCCCGGTTGTCAACGATTTCGGCATGGCCGCTCGGCGCCCAGCGGCAGCAGCACGGCCCGGCCGTGCCACGGCAAAAGTGGGCAGGCCCGGTTGGGCCCGCCCCGCCCGGCAAGGTCCGCCGGGCAAGTCCGTTAACACATTTGGCACACGCTCCAACTGCACCGGGACGCCCCCCGCGAGCGGCTCGGTCCCCACCGGGGACCTCCCCGATCGCCGCCCCGGTGCAGCGGAGTCCTTCGAGCCAGGCGCCGGTCAGGCGGCCATGGCGCGTTCGTAGATGTCGATGACCTCGTCCAGGCTCGGCTGCTTCGGATTGGTCGCGCCGCAGGCGTCCTTCAGGGCGTTCTGCGCGAGCGTGCGCAGATCCTCGGCCTTGACCCCCAGCTCCCGCAGATTGCGCGGGATGCCGACATCGGCCGACAGCTTGCGAATGGCGGCGATCGCCCGGTCCGCCGCCTGCTGTGCATTGAGCCCGGTCACGTCCTCGCCCAGCGCTTCGGCGATATCGACAAACCGCTCCGGCACCACCAGAGCGTTGTAGGCCTCGACATGAGGCAGCAGGATGGCGTTGCACACGCCATGCGGCAGATCGTAGAAGCCGCCCAATTGATGCGCCATGGCGTGGACATAGCCGAGGCTGGCGCTGTTGAACGCCATGCCGGCCAGGAATTCGGCATAGGTCATCTTCTCGCGAGCTTCCAGATCATGGCCGTCCTGCACCGCGCGGCGGAGATAGCCGGCGATCAGCTTGATCGCATGCAGCGCGCAGGCATCGGTGATCGGCGTCGCCAGCGTGGACACGTAAGCCTCGACCGCATGGGTCAGGGCGTCCATGCCGGTCGCCGCGGTGAGGCTCTTGGGCATGCCGACCATCAGCGAGGGATCGTCCACCGAAATGGTCGGGGTGGTGCGCCAGTCGACGATCGCCATTTTCACATGGCGGGCCTCGTCGGTGATGATGCAGAACCGGGTCATCTCGCTGGCGGTGCCCGAGGTGGTGTTGACCGCAATCAGCGGCAGCATCGGCCGGGTCGATTTGTTGACGCCCTCGTAATCGCGGATCGACCCGCCATTGGTTGCCACCACACCGATCGCCTTGGCGCAGTCATGCGGCGACCCGCCGCCGAAGGAGATGATGAAGTCGCAGTTCTCGGCCTTCAGCATGGTCAGGCCGTCCTCGACCTGGCCGACCGTCGGATTGGGATGCGTGCCGTCATAAACGGCGTACTTGATCCGCAGCTCGTCCAGCATGTCGGTCAGCACCTTGGTCGAGCCGACCTGGCGGTGCAGCACCTCGTCGGTGACGATCAGGGCCTTTTTGAAGCCCAGGGACAGGATTTCCTTGCCGGCATCGGCCAGGCTGCCTTCGCCCATGATGTTCACGCTCGGCATGAAGAAATAGCGGCTCATTCGGGTGTTCCTTCCCATGTTCCAGGATGCCCAGGCGGCCGATCCGGCCGGTCGGGGCAGTGTTGATGGACGTCGATTTTTTGTCGTTGAGCAGGGCGATCCGGCCCTGTGGGGCGAGACCGGCCGGTGCGCGTGCGGCCCGGAGGCCGTCACAGGGTTCGTGCGATGAAGGCGGCGCGATCTCCTTGTTAAAGTTGTTACACAGGCCGATGCGAGGCAAATTTTGACCGTAATTTCTTATGGTTATGGAGTCGGCGAAGGGTGGTCCGGCCACCGCCGGCAGCGGCTTGCCGTCATGTCGAATCGGCTGCGAAGCTTGCGGTGCCGGGGCGGTCGGCGGCCGGGATTTCACCCCGCCGCGGCGGTCCGGCCAGGGCCAGCGCCTCGGCCTCGGCATCGGTGAACAGGCGCGACCGGGTCAGGAACCGCACCCCTTCCGGCGCCTCGACCGAAAAGCCGGAGCCGCGCCCGGGGACCACATCCACGGTCAGATGGGTGTGGGCCCAGTATTCGAACTGCGCCGCCCCGATATAGAACGGGCAGCCGGCAATGGTGCCCAGATAGACATCCCGCTGGCCGACCCGGAATTCCCGCTGCGGGTAGCACATCGGCGCCGACCCGTCGCAGCAGCCGCCCGATTGGTGGAACAGCAGCGGGCCATGCAGTCCGCGCAGCCGCTCCACCACCGTGATGGCTTCCGGCGTGATCGCAACCCGGTCGATGGCCATGGCCTTCGCCTCCTCCGCCGCGATAGTTCCCCACCCTTCCGGCGGCGGCGCCAAAGCCGCCGCCGGGTTCCGATCGATCAGAAGAAGCCCATCGGATTGGGGTCGTAGCTGACCAGCAGGTTCTTGGTCTGCTGATAGTGGTCGAGCATCATCTTGTGGTTTTCGCGGCCGATGCCCGACTGCTTGTA
>CAZTNV010000248.1:0-1746 GCA_964615535.1 uncultured Mycobacteriaceae bacterium
GCGGGACGCCACGGACCCACGCTTCAATGATGATCCACCGTAGGTCCGTGGCGCCCTGGCGCCACGACACCCGCCGGAGCAACGCGTCGATGTCGTGGCGCGGGACGCCACGGACCCACGCTTCAATGATGATCCACCGTAGGTCCGTGGCGCCTTGGCGCCACGACACCCGACCGTGCGGCGCGCGCTCGGGGCGATCCTGTAGGGGCGGGGCATGCGCACGATCGTCCTGATCGCCCATGATCCGGAGGATCTGGAAAAAGCGAAGCGATTGGCCGAACCGATCGAGGCGGCCGGATACGATGTGTTCCATTACGACCTCGTGCTGGTCGGCGATTCGTGGTCGGGCGAGGTTTCCAGGATCATGGCGCGCCGCGGGCCGGTCGTCATTTGCGGGACGCGGATTTCCGCCGGCAGCAGCGAGGTCGAGAAATTTGTCAGAGCGGCTCAGGCAGACTCCACCGTGCCGCGCGTGTTCGCCGCGAGAATGGAAAAGAAGGCCAACGTAGAGGGCTTGTCTCTTGGAACCGTCTGCGCCGAATGCTGGGACCAGTTTTTTGATGGCGGCGTCACCAAGCTGATTGCGGCGCTCAAGGAATATCATCCGCCCGAAGCCGGAACCGCACCGATTCTCGACGCAGCGCAGGCCGCCAGACTGCTGGCGGCCATGCCGCTCGACGTGATCCCGGAGCCTGGGGCGGTGCCGGCGGGGTCGGTGGTGGTCTATCCGCGCAATCCGCTGTTCGTCGGGCGGGCGGCGGATCTGAGGGCGCTGGCCGCGGCGCTGAAGGCGGGGGGCACCGCGGCGATCGGCCAGATCGCGGCGGCGACCGGGCTGGGCGGGATCGGCAAGACCCAGCTCGCCAACGAATTCGTCCACCGCTACGGGCGCTACTTCGCCGGCGGGGTGTTCTGGCTGAGCTTCGCCGATCCGGCTTCGGTGGCGGCGGAAATCGGCGCGTGCGGCGGGCCGGCTGCGCTCGGGCTGTGGCCGGCGGAGAACCCGCCGGCGCTGGCCGATCAGGTGCGGCTGGTCCGGGCGGCGTGGCAGCGGCCGCTGCCCTGCCTGCTGGCGTTCGACAATTGCGAGGACGAGGCGCTGCTGGCGGAGTGGCGCTCGCCCTGCGGCGGGGCGCGGGTGCTGGTGACCAGACGGCGCGACCGCTGGAGTCTCGGCCTTGGGGTGGTGCCGCTGCCGCTGGGCGTGCTGGCCGCGGCGGAAAGCCTGGCCCTGCTGCACCAATTCCGCCCCGATCTGCCGGCGAACGAACCCGGTCTGGCGGCGATCGCCGGGGAACTGGGGCATCTGCCGCTGGCCCTGCATCTGGCCGGCAGCTACCTGGATCGCTACCGCGACGCCCCGTCCGGCCGGCCGTCCGCCTATCTGGCCGCGCTGCGGCGCGCCGATCTGCTCGACCACCGCTCGCTCACCGCGGGCGACCATTCGCCCACCGGGCACGAACAGCATGTCGCCCGCACCTTCGCCCTCAGCCATGACCGGCTGGACCCCGCCGACCCGCCCGACGCCGTGGCGCTGGACGTGCTCGCCCGCGCCGCCTGCTTCGCCCCCGGCGAGCCGATCCCGCGCGACCTGCTCCGCCTGTGCCTTAATCCGGCGGCGGACGAGGCCGCGGCGGCGGAGGCCTTCGAGGACGCGGTGCTGCGCCTGCGCGCGCTGGGGCTGGTGACCGCGGCCGACGGCACGCTCACCCTCCACCGCCTGCTGGCCGCCTGACCCCCGCCGCC
>CAZTNV010000248.1:1756-6388 GCA_964615535.1 uncultured Mycobacteriaceae bacterium
CGATGGCGGCGCCCGCCATCGACCCGAGCCGCCAGGCGGGCTGCCACATCGAAGCCGGCGTCAAACAGGGCCGCGTCCGCTTGCGTGCAGAAGCCGTGGACCGCGAGGTTGCGGCTGTGCCAGACCCCGGCCAGTGTTTCGAGATCGTCGGCATCCAGCCCGCCGATCCCGTGAAGGCTGCGGGCCAGCGACATTCCGGCGACGTCCGGGCTGGGCCGGCTCTGCCGGTCGGTCAAAAGCTGCCGCAGGCACGCCTCGACCACCATCCACAGGACGGCCGCCGCCGCCTCGGGTTCGCCGGCCGACAGCAGGGTTCGCGCCCAGCCAAGCCGATCCCCCAGCCGCTCCAGATTGGTTTCCGGGGGCGGCCGGTCGTCCGGCTGCGGCGGCACCATCAGGCGGAAGCGCCAGTTGGCATTGCGTTCGACGGCGTGCTTGATCGCCCGAAGGTTTTCCAGATCCCGCGGATCGTGCCGGCGCCGGACCTCGATCACCACCACCTCGTCGCCGCGTCGAGCCACCAGATCGGGGACGAACCCCTTCGGCAACTCGTCCAGCCTGGGTTCGATCAGCGTCTCGTACCCCTCGCTCCGGTATCGCTCGCCCAGATGGCGAAGGAACTGTCTTTCCACCGGCTCGGCCAGCATTCCCGTTCCTCCCCTCCCGGATCACATGCCCGATCACGTAAATGTCGTCGGTCGCCGCCATTCAAGCAATTCGACGAGCACGACGTAGTCGAACAGGGGCGAAGCCGGAGCCGGTGCTCCCTGTCTGCCCATGGTCGTGTTGATGCCGGCCCAAATCGGTCTTTGTTGCGCGCGAACGAGACTATCATGACGAGCGTGGCGGGTAAAACGGCGTACCGGCTTGGGGCAGCCGGCTTGCCGGGCGCTGCAATCCCGGAGCGCCCCCCGCCGCCGGCCGTTGACCCAGATCAAATATGCGAATGATTCGCATTTGCATCATTTCCCCGATTCGGAACGGCGCGCACACTGCTCCCAGGATCGCCCGGCCGGACTCCTTGTGCCGGCCGGTCCTCACCTCAAGCGGAGCATTGCCATGTCCACCATGCCACTGTCCTTCGATACCAGCATCGCCGCTCCGGGGACCGAGCCGACCACCATGGTCGAACTCGACCCCGCCGAGCGCATGCTGATCTGGTCCTTTCGCCACTGGGTTTCCGGCAAGGCGGGCCGCCGCCTCGTCCTGCGCGAATTCACCCGCCAGCTCGGCGCCCGCGATGCGCCTGCGACGATGCAGGCCCTCGACGACGTCATGAACATCCTGCGGGCCGGCGCACGCCGCACGATCCAGCATCACCTGCCGTGCTGTCCCGCGCTGTGCGCCGACGAGGTCTGCGTCCTGATCCTGGTCGCCTCGGTCCAGCACGGTCACGAACGGCTGGCGGCGAGCGCGGCGGGCTGGCTGGTTCAGGACCGGCACGTCCGGGTATTCGTGGATGCCGCCGGCGAGCTGGCGGCGGCGTTCGAAGGGCGCGGCTTCCGCTTCACCCACCGGGTCGGGGCCGAAACGCCCCCATCCCGCGACCCGATGCCGCTCGCGGTTCATGCCACCATGCATTGAGCGCGCCCGATCCCGCACTGCGAGACCCAACCGATGCAAATCTCCCTGAACCGCACCGGCCGCCCGGACCGCACACTGCCGGGCAACGCCGCCGATCGCGACTGCCGGCCAGCCTCAGCCCCAGCCGCGCCGCTCGGCAATAGCGCGGCGCCCCTGATCCTGATCGCTCAGGACGAGATCGCCGCCGCGTTCTCGCTCTCGGCCACCCTGGAAGATGAGGGATTCCGCACCCTGGTGGCCGATGGCCGCGGGCCGTTATCGGCGGTCGCCACGATCCGGCGGCCCGATCTCGTCCTGCTCGACGCGACCGTCCCCGAGGGTGCGGGCACGGATGTCTGCCGCCGGCTGCGCGGCGATGTCCGCACCGGCGGGCTCGGCATCATCATGCTGGCCGCCACGGCCAAAGAAGCCGACCGGGTCCGCGGTCTGGAGGCCGGGGCCGACGACTACCTGGCACGGCCGGTCTCGACCCGCGAGCTGCTCGCCCGCATCCGGGCCGTGCTGCGCCGAACCCGGTCGGATCGGGGTGGCGAACTCCTGTGCTTCGAGGACATCACGCTCGATCCGGAGGCGCGGCGGGTTCACCGGGGCCGTCGCGAAATCCTGCTCGGGCCGAAGGAGTTCCTGCTGCTCGGCCATTTCATGCGGCATCCCGGCCGGATCTTCCATCGCGTGCAACTGCTGGCGACGATCTGGGGCGACGAGGCCGCGGTCGATCCGCGCACCATCGACGTCAACATCCGCCGCCTGCGCCAGGCCCTCAACGATGCCGGCGGTCCCGATCCGATCCGCACCGTCCGCTCGATCGGCTACGGCCTCGACACCGGCCCCCCCACCCCCACCGACCCCCCGCTCACCCCGGCCGTCGCGTGACACCGGCGGCAGGCCGCATCAGGCCGGCCCAGGGGGCGCGGGCAGATCGAACAGGCGGCAGAGCCAGGAGGCGAAGGCGCGGGTCGCGCCGGACTCGTGACCGAGACAACGGCTCGTGATGGCACGGCCGAACGGGAGGCCCGGCTGCGGCTGCCAGGCCAGCCAAGTGCGCAGGACGGCCTTCACGCGGTGCTGCGCCGCGAACCGCCGACGCTCTTCGGCGATGCCGTCGACGGCGGATTCCGCCAGTTCGATCAGATCGTCCGCGACCGGCACCAGATCGCGCAGCACATGATCCAGGGCGCCGGTCGAGGCGTGGTCGGGCATCAGCCAGACCCCTGAACGGGGCCGAAACGGGTCGGAGTCGGGCAGAATGGTGCCGAACCTTGCCAGTTCGGCGCCGGCCGTCGCATAGCCTTGGGATTCGAGCACCCGCAACACTTCGCCCAGCCGATCCGCCGGCCGGTCATCGGCATCGACCACGATGCCCAGACGGCGCAGCCCCGGTTCGCGCACCTGCAACGGGATCAACGTCCTCAGATTGTCAAAGCCATCGGCGCGCCTGACCCGGAATCGATTCGGAATCCCGAATCTGTCGCGCAAGGCATAGACGACGTGCTCGTCATCCGCCCCTTCGACGAGGAGCACATTCTCCCTGCTGTCTCCGGGCGGCACCGCCATCGGTCAGCGGACCTCGATATCGTGGCGAATCGCGACCTCCAAATCGGAAGGGTCGTAGACCACGGCCCGATGTTCGCCGTCAACCCGTTCCAGCCGCAGCGCCAGGCCGGGGATCTGCGGCCTGGACAGCGCGACATGGGCGAATGCCGCCACGCAATCCAGGCTGTGCGTCGTCGCGAACACCTGCAGGTTCTGCCGTGCCGCGGTATCGAAGATCAGCGTCCAGAGATCGACCAGGACCGAGTGATGAATCCCGTTCTCGATCTCGTCGATCATGAGGATGCCGCCCTCGCGCGTGTTGGCGACCAGGCTCAGCAACAGCAATCGCATGAAGCCGTCGCCCAGACTGCGGGCGGGCACCGGCATGCGGGTGCCCGAAAGCTTCACGATCAGCGTTCTTTCATCCTCTTCCTGCCGCCCGGAAGAACGCCCGGGGCGCCCTACGGCACTGATGGCGCGCACATCGGGTCTAATCGCGGCGAGCGACGCAAGCACCGCCTCCTCCCGACCGGTCAACGCCACCATATCCAGGAACCGAAGGATCTGGTCATGCGCAATACTCGACATTTTCAAGAATTCATAGTTCGGGCTTCCCGAATTCTCCTTCCAGCGGCGCTTCTCCCGATCGACCGGCTCCAGCGTGAAATCAATCTGCTGTAAAACATCGCCGAACATGATCAATATTTTGAATTCTCCGAAAGAGTTTTTTCTTGGTCCATTGGAGTTGCCTTCCGACTTGCGGCAGGTGCTTATTGCCAGAGTCTGGATATTGGTCTTGATTTCAAGCCGGCCATCCTTTTTCTCCGGTGAATCCGCGTCTGTAAAATTAAACAACCGTGGCAGATTTATAAACAGGAAAGGCCAGTCGGTGACCCGGTCAACTTCGTCTCGACTGTCAAGCAGATCAACTATGACCGCCATCGACCCGGACGAAAGAAAAAGATGCAGCGCCTCCAGCAGCGTCGACTTCCCGGCACCGTTCCTGCCCATGATCAGGTTGATCTGGCCGAGGCGGGGAATGTCGAGCGTCCTGAAGCAGCGGAAGCCCTCGATGGTCAGGAACTCGATCATGGTCCGGCACCCCCGACAGGCGCCCCGGACTCTCGGGGCGCGCAACCACTCCCCGGCAAGCTGCGGCCTGCGACGCCAAAAGGCAACCGCTCACCCCGGCCGTCGCGTGAATTGCAGGAACACCGGCCGGCCGTGCAGGGCCTTGGCTTCGTAGCGGGTGGGCGGCCAGTCGGCCGGGCGGGTGCGCCAGTCGGCGGCGGTGCGGGCGGTCCAGTCGAACGCGCCGTGGCGGCGCACCTGCCACAGCATCCAGTCGACCAGGCCGGGATGGTCGCTGGCCAGGCGCAGCTCGGCGCCCTCGGCCATCACCCGGGCCAGCGCATCCAGGTTTTCGGGCCGGATGAACCGGCGCTCGTGATGCCGCCGCTTCGGCCAGGGATCGGGGAACAGCACGAAGCAGCGCGCCACCGACGCATCGGGCAG
>CAZTNV010000249.1:0-6307 GCA_964615535.1 uncultured Mycobacteriaceae bacterium
GCCGGGCCGGTCATCAGCACATGGCCGTCGGCCCGCCACTCGATCCACAGCGTGCCGCCGTCCAGCACGATCTCGACCTGCCGGCCGGCGAGACCGCGGCGATGGGCGGCGACCGCGGCGGCGCAGGCGCCGGAGCCGCAGGCCTGGGTGATGCCGGCGCCGCGCTCCCATACCCGCAGGCGCAGCCGGTCGGGGCCGATCGGCTGGACGATCCCGATATTGGCGCGCTCCGGGAACATCGGGTGGCATTCCAGGGCCGGGCCGAATTCGGCCAGCGGCGCCGCCTCGGCATCGGGCACGAAGAACACGGCGTGCGGATTGCCCAGGTTGACCGCCGCCGGATCGCCCAGCGGCCCGGCGGCGACCGGCACATGCAGGGTGTCGCACGGCCGGGCCAGCGGGATGTCCCGCCAGTCGAGCCGCGCCGGACCCATGTCCACGGTGATCATGCCGCCGGGGCCGCGGGTGCAATCGAGCAGGCCGGCGGCGGTGGCGATGCCCACCCGGTCGCGCCGGTCCTGGTCCATCAGCAGCGCGGCGACGCAGCGGGTGGCGTTGCCGCAGGCGCCGGCCTCGCTGCCGTCGGCATTGCGGATGCGCATGAAGGCAGCCGCGGCGGCGGTGCCGTTCGGGGCCGCGGGCGGCGGCTCGATCAGGATGAGCTGGTCGCAGCCGACGCCGCGGCGCCGGTCGGCGATCCGCCGCACCGCCTCGGCACCGAGCGTCAGCGGCGCGTGGCGGGCATCGATCACCACGAAATCATTGCCCAGCCCGTGCAGTTTCAGGAAGGAAATGGCCATGCCCGGTATATAGGGCGAAGCCGCCGCCCAAGTCCATGACGGGACGGGTCCATGACGGAACGGGTCCGGGGCGGGACGGGTCCGGGGCGGCAAGCGGTCAAGGGCGATCCGGCGTCACGACCGGTTCGACAGGCCGGTGACGCTGGTCAGGTCGGTGTCGTTCAGATCGCAGCCGTCGAGCAGCGCGCCGGTCAGGTCGGCGCCGGTCAGATTGGCGCTGGACAGATTGGCCCCGCGCAGATCCGCGCCGGTCAGGTTGGCGCCGGGCAGTTGCGCGCTGCGCAGATCGGCCTCCCGCAGATCGGCGCCGTCGAGTCGGGCGCGCAGCAGATTGGCCTGCCAGATGAAGGCGCTGCTGCCGGTGACCTGGAGCGGCGCCAGCAGCGCCTTGCCCAGTTTCGCACCGGACAGCGAGGCGCGCTGGAGATTGGCGCCGCGCAGATCGGCCCCGGTCAGATCGGCGCCGCGCAGATCGGCCAGGGTCAGATCGACCATGGCGAAGCCGGCCCCGGCCAGGGACGCGTCGCGCAGCACGATGCAGCGCAGGATCGCGGCCGACAGATTGGTGCCCGAGAAATCGCGGCCGGCCAGATCGATTTCCGACAGATCGGCGCGCTCGCCGGTGCGGCCGTTGGATTCGACCCAGATCGCATGGTCTTCGAGAATGTCGTGCAGCGGCCGGCGCAGGGTCTCGGACGAACGGGCGATCCGGGCATCGGTCAGATCGGCCGCCGCCAGGGCCTCGGGATCGTAGATGGCGCCGTTGAGGTCGGCATTGGCGAAACTGGCCTTGTCGAACACCGCGCCGGTCAGGTCGGCACCCTGCAGCACCGCGCCGGCCAGATTGGCCTCGGTCAGATCGGCACCTTCCAGCACGCAGCTCGTGAGATCGGAGTTGGACAGGTTGGTCCGCACCAGCTTGGCGCCGCGCAGGATCGAGTCGGTCAGATCGGTCTGCATCACGAAGGCGTTGGCCAGCTTCGCGCGGGTCAGGTTGGCGCCGTTCACCTTGGCGCAGGTCAGCTCGGTGATGCTGACGTCGAAGCTGAGCGGCCGCAGCTCGCCATTCTCGTCGGCGGTCACGATCACGCCGTCGCGCAGATCGGTTTCGATCATGCGCGCGCCGGTCAGCACCGCGCCGCGCAGGCAGGCGCCGCGCATGTCGGCCTGCGACAGCTCGGCATTCTTGAGATTGGCCAGCCGCAGATCGGCGCTGTACAGGATCGTCCGCGCCATCTTGGTGCCGATCAGCCGGGCGCCGTAGAGCTTGGCACCGGTCAAATCGGCCTCGCTCAGATCGTGCCCGGAGAGATCCAGGTGCGACAGGTCGCTGAACCGCAGATTGGCCCGCTGGCCGCCCCGCCGCTGCTGCACGAACTGCAGATGCGCACGCAGCACGCCATTGAGTTCCTGCTGGGACAGCTTGCGCCGGTACAGCTCCCCCGTCTCGTCGTTGGATCTCGGCATTGATGAACCCGTCGTCTTGCCGCTCATTACTCTAGCCGCGCCGCACGAACAAATCGTTAACGGTTGCAAAGCTAACCATACACGGCTTTACCATTGCGGCAACCACGCCGTTTGCGCCGCCGGGCCTGCCATTTGTGACAGGGTCCGGGACCCGGTGAGTGGCGTTTGCCGAGACGGTCCATGACCGGTCCTCCTAGCTGAGCAGCAGGCTGTCATCGTCAAGCGACTGGCCGCGCAGCCGGCCGAACAGATCCAGAAGATCGGGCACGTCCAGCCCCCGCCGCTCGCTCCCGGTCAGGTCGAAGGCGACCCGGCCCTCGTGCAGCATCAGGGTGCGGTCGCCGCAGTCCAGGGCATGTCGCATGGAATGCGTGACCATCAGGGCGGTGAGGCCGAGTTCCGCGACAATTCGCCGGGTGAGGCCGAGCACGAACTCGGCGGTGCGCGGATCGAGCGCAGCGACGTGCTCGTCCAGCAGCAGAATCTTCATGTCGGACAGGGTCGCCATCAGCAGGCTCACCGCCTGGCGCTGGCCGCCCGAGAGCAGGCCCATGCCGTCGCGCAGCCGGTGTTCGAGCCCCAGGCCGAGCTGTGCCAGCCGGTCGCGGAAACCGGCCCGCCGGACCCGATCCAGTGCCGGGCGGACGCCGCGCCGCGCGCCGCGGGCGGCGGCCAGGGCCAGATTCTCCTCGATGGTCATGGCCTCGCAGGTGCCGGCCATCGGGTCCTGGAACACCCGCGCGACCAGCGGCGCGCGGCGCGGCGCGGGCCAGCGCGTCACGTCGCTGCCGTCGATCGCCACCGTCCCGCGGCCGGGCGCAACGTCGCCGGCCAGCACGTTCAGCAGGGTCGACTTGCCGGCGCCGTTGGAGCCGATCACGGTGACGAACTGCCCCGCCGGAATGTCCAGGTCGATGCCGCGCAGTGCCGGCGTCTCCAGCGGGGTGCCGGGGTTGAAGGTGACCGCGATGCCGTCCAGCCGGATCATGGCGCCGGCCCCCGCGCCCGGCGGCGCAACCGGGGATGGCCGAGGCCGGGCAGGATCAGCGCCAGCGCCACCAGCAGCGCGGTGACCAGATTGAGATCCGAGGCCTGCAATCCCAGAAATCCGGCATTCAGCGCCAGCGCGATGGCGATGCGATACAGGATCGAGCCGAAGACGCAGGCCAGCAGCATGACCAGAATGGCGCGCGACCGGATCAGCGTCTGGCCCAGGATCACCGCCGCCAGCCCGACCACGATGGTGCCGACTCCGCTGGTCACGTCGGCGAAGCCGTTGGTCTGGGCGAACAGCGCCCCGGCCAGTCCGACCAGGCCGTTGCTCAGCGCCATGCCGGCATAGGTCTGGGCATCGGTCGAGATGCCCTGGGCCCGGGCCATGCGCGGATTGGCGCCGGTGGCGCGCATCGCCAGCCCGATCTCGCTGGCCAGAAAGCGCGCCAGCAGCAGCGCCACCGTCAGCACCACCGCGCCGACCACCAGCGGCCTGACCACGTGATCGGCGATGCCCAGGCCGTAGAACGGCGTCAGCACCGTGTCCTGGGCGATGATTGCGACATTGGGCCGGCCCATGATGCGCAGGATCACCGAGTAGAGCGCGATCATGGTGAGAATGCTGGCCAGCAGATGCAGAATGCGAAAGCGGACATTGAGCCAGGCGGTGACCAGCCCGGCCGCCGCACCGGCCGCCACCGCGGCCAGGGTCGCCGACACCGGATCGATGCGCTCCAGGATCAGCGTGGCGGCGACCGCCGCGCCCAGCGGGAAGCTGCCGTCCACAGTCAGATCCGGGAAATTCAGCACGCGGAACGACAGGAACACGCCCAGCGCCACCAGACCGAACACCAGCCCGATTTCGATCGCGCCCAGCAGGGCGATCTGGCTCATCCAGAGGAACTCCGTGACGCGGACAGGGACTCATGCGGGCGACCATGCGAGCGCGGGTGAACGATCCCGATCGTGGCGGCCGGGTCTCGAAGCACTTCATCGAGGTGGTGACCGCCGGACCGAACGACCGCAATGACTGAACACCCTGACATCGCAAAAGGGAACATGGATCGGGCGAAGCTCACATTTGTTACAGGTAGCGGTGTTGCAGGCAGCATTTGTCACAGGTTTCGGCCCCGTCTCGAACGCTCATCCGGATAGCCGGCATCGGGCATACCGCCCGCAGGGCGCGGCCCGGGGCCAGTGAATCTCACGCCAAATCGCCTCGCCCCGCCCCGCCGGGTTCGCCCCGACAGGGCCGAACGGCTCGGAGCCCTATTCAATCCGGCGGCTGGCGCGGGCAAGCACCGCCTCCGGTACGTCCACGCCCATCGCGCGGGCGGCGCCCAGATTGACCACCAGATCGGTTCCCTGAGCGTTGGCCACCGGAATGTCGCCCGGCGATTCGCCCCGGAGCACCCGGATCACCAGCCGGCCGGTCTGGCGCCCGACCTCCCGATAGTCGAACCCGACCGTGGCGACGGCACCGCGCGCCACGCTGTCGGTATCCGCCGCAAACACCGGCAGCCGGTTGTCGCGGCCGATCGCGAGCACCGCCTCGAGCGCCGACACGATGGTGTTGTCGGTCGGCACGTAGATCAGGTCGACCCGGCCGATCAGGCTGCGTGCGGCGCCCTGTACGTCCGCGCTGCGCGGGGCTGGCGCCTCGACCACGGTGAACGCCCAGTCGTCGCCCATTTCGGCCAGGCTGCGCACCAGCGCCACCGAATTGGCCTCGCCGGGATTGTAGGGCACGCCGATCGTCCGCGCCGCGGGCATCAGTTCGCGGATCAGGTCGAGTTGCTCGGCCAGCGGCGACAGATCCGACAGGCCGGTGACGTTGCCGCCGGGTTGGCCCGGATCGCGCACGAGCTGTGCCGCGACCGGATCGGTGACCGCGCTGAACACCACCGGCAGGTCGCGCGTTGCCGCGACCACCGCCTGGGCCGAGGGCGTCGAGATCGGCACGATCACGTCCGGGCGCTGGCCGATGAACTGCCGGGCGATCTGGACCGCGGTGGCCGGGCTGCCCTGCGCGCTCTCATAAAGGAAGTGCAGGGTCTGACCCTCGACATAGCCGCCGGCCGCCAGCGTCTCGCGAAGTCCTTCGCGCACCGCATCGAGCGACGGATGCTCGACGATCGCGGTGACCGCCACCGTGGCAGTCCCGTTCTCGGCGGCGCCCCCCGCTGCCGGCAGTCCGGCCCAACCGGCCGCAAGCGCGGCGGCGCAGGCGATGCAGGCAAGGCGCCCCGCGAATCGAACAATGGTCATGGACGGGGCCTTCCGCGTCTCGGCGTCGCGTCATTCCAGCATTTGAGTCAAACACTGCCCATTGCCGCAACCAGCGTCAAGCCCACCGCTGTGCCGGCCTCGATCGACGGCTGATCCGGCGCGCCGGCAGCAGGATCGACAGGGGACGCGCGCGGCCGGGGAAACGGCCCGCCGGTCTAGCCTGCGACCGCGCGATCCGATCGCCGCGCCGGCCGGGGCCGACTGCACCTGTTCAGAATCCTGGACATGCTGTGCGAAAACTGGACTCGCATCGTCTGGATGCAGCGCGACTCCTGCGTGTTGTGCGCTTTTGGCGGGTGCCGGTCAGCCTGATTTCCTCCCATGATGCAGCATTTCTGGCTTGCTCGATTTGTAGACACACCGACTCCGCACCGGCGTCCTTCGAAACGGTCATCAGCACCATCACGACGGCTGGTCACCGGCATCTCAGGCAAGGCTGCCGCCAGGTCGAGCCAACCCGTTGAACCATCTTTATAATCGGTTGCGTTGCGGCAGGCAAAAAGCGGTGGGCCCCGGCGTGGTCGAGCCAGCTTTAGCATACAATGGCCTGCAGGTCCGGCGTTCCGGCTCGGCTCTCTCACGACACCCATAACATACTAACGCATGTTCCGACTATTGACTGGCATACGCCTTGCATTTGCGACAACTGCCTAACCAATGCGGAGTACATATCCATGAAATTCGCAACTGCCGCCGCCGCCGTTTCATTAACTATGTTCGCGGCGACTTCGGCCCAGGCCCTGGTCGTTACACCCAAT
>CAZTNV010000250.1:0-6305 GCA_964615535.1 uncultured Mycobacteriaceae bacterium
CCGCCACAGAAAGGGACGACCATGCCGCATTGCCACGACACCGATCCGGCCGGGCACCATCACGCCCCCGCACCCCCGGCGCCCGCCGTTCCCGAGCGCGTCACCGAGGACGGCAGCCGGGTCGTCGAGATCTTCCGCCTGCCGGTCGAGGAGGCGTTCCTGTTCGACCTGCTGAAGGATGCGTTCGAAAACCACTGGCAGGAGATCATCTTCGGGCCGATTATCCAGGGTGCCGCCTTCGAATTCCGCTGCCCCAACGCGCCGCGCTCGATCACCCTGCAGGACGGTTATCTGACCGTGCAGTTCGGCGGCACCCATTTCCATCTCTGCATCGGCGAAAACCGGGGCTCGCCGGCCAACCCGACGCCGGAGGCGCTGCGCCGCCACCGCCGTACCGCCCGCGCCGAAATCTTCCGCCATCTCGATCGCGACGGCGCCCCGATCGTGTGGGGTCTGCGGCTGTACAACGGCCATGACGAGCCGCAGCTCAGCATCTTCTTCCCCAACCCGTTCCTGACCGACGACGACGGCCTCCGCGAAGAGCCCGACTGGTCGCGGCTGGCGATGTGGGAAAGCTTCGCCCACCGCTATCTGGGCCGCGCGCCGGAGGCCTTCGACCGATCGGGCAAGGGCTTCGCCCAGGGTGGCGGCTGAGACGCCGCCAGCGCAGGAACGATCCATGGCAAGGCCCGCGGAGGCTGCGATCGGGCGCATTGCCGCCGCGCGTCCGGCCCGGATCACGCTGGACGCGCCGCCCGATCCGGCGTAACCGTTGCACGGTAACGTCACGGTCGCGGCCGATGGATCGGGCGACCGGGCGGCGACCGGAATCGATGCCATGACCCTGCTGTTGCCCGCAGACCCCGATTACGACTCCCGTTGCCGGGCCAGTTTTGCGCGGCAGGCGATCATGCAGACCATGCGCTGCGCGCTCACCGTGGTGCGGCCGGGGCATGCCGAGATCGAGATGCCGTTCGATCCGGCCTACACCCAGCAGACCGGATCGCTCCAGGCCGGCGTGATGGCGATCATGGGCGACAATGCCGGCGGCTATGCCGCGCTGTCGCTGTTTCCGCCGGGCGCCGACATCGTGGCGGTCGAGTTCAAGATCAACTTCCTGTCGCCCGGCCTGGGCGAGGTGATCCGCGCGGTCGGCCGGGTGATCAAGAGCGGCCGGACCCTGTCGGTGATGGATGTCGATATCCTGGGCGTCACCGATGGCCGGGCCAGGCTGATCGCCAAGATGCAGCAGACCGCGATGCGCGTGGACCCGCGATAGCCGCCGCGCCGGTCGTCTCCCCCGCCTTTCGGAGCAGACGGTTCGGATCATCCTCCCCGATCCGGGGTTCCCTATATCCATGGGAAGAATCGGCAGTCGGCGCGCGCCGGCAACCGGAAAGGATGGGGAATGCAGGGGCGTCGAAACGACCGGTGGCGGCCATCGCCGCTCAGCCTGATGGGGATCGCCGCATGCGCGCTGGCCCTGGCCGGGTGCGAGGCGCGTCCGGTCGCACCGTTCCAGAACCCCGACATCAGTGTCGTGCCGCCGGAGGGGACCGCACTCGGCCCGGCCGGACTCCCGGAAACCCGCCGCCCGGTCGGGGGGCCGCTGGCACCCGGCGGCCCGGTGGCGTTCGAATAGGGTGGCGTTCAAAGGGGGTGGCGCAGCCGGCAGCGGGCGCGCCTGCCTGCCATGATTTCGCCATGATTGCCCTGGTCCGGCTCGGAACGGCGCCTATTCTGTGTTAAGGTAAATCCGTGCATCGAGTGCAGCAGCACCCTATTGCAGCGGCACCCGATTGCACCGACACTCGAGGATACCGACGGGGGATGGCGATGATGGCGGCAGCGCGGCCGGTGTGGCCGATGTTATGGATCGCGGCGGCCCTGGCCGTCGGAGCCTGCGAGGGTGGGGCGTCCCGCATGCCCTTCAGCAGCGGCGTCGGCGTCAATATTTCCCCGCCCGGCGGCACGGCCGGTCCCGTGGACGTCCGGTCCCAGGGGCGGCCCGATGCGATCGCCCTGCCGGAGCGGCCGCGCCGGGTGGCCTATCCCGACATGCCCAACCCGCTCTAGGCCAACCGGCAGGGGCGGCAAGACGCCGGCAGGGGCGGAACCGCTCGGCCGGCGCAGCGTTGACTTCGGCAGGCAGCATATCGGCTGCCGGGCGAGGCCCCTGCCATGGATGATGTGACTCCGTCGCCAGATCCGCAGACCGAGTCGCGGGTCCGCGCCTATTCCCGGCCGCGCTCCCTGATCCGGCCGTGGAACGGCGACGGCTGCCCCCATGTGGTCATCATCGGGGCCGGCTTCGCGGGTCTGGCCACGGCCCATGCACTGCGCTCTGCGCCGGTGCGGGTGACCGTGATCGACCAGCGCAATTACCACCTGTTCGTGCCGCTGCTCTACCAGGTGGCGACCGCGGCGCTGTCGCCGGCCGACATCGCCTATCCGATCCGCCGCATCTTCCGCCGCCAGCGCAATGTCGAGGTCATGCTGGGCGAGGTGACCGGGATCGATGCCGACGCCCGTCAGGTGCTGTTGGGAGAGCATGCCGTACCCTATGATCATCTCGTGGTGGCGACCGGCTCGGCACACAGCTATTTCGGGCACCGGGACTGGGAGCGCCATGCGCCCGGCCTGAAGACGATCGAGGACGCCCGCGAGATTCGCGCCCGCGTGCTGATGGCGTTCGAGCAGGCCGAAATCTGCGCCGATCCCGAGGAGCAGACCCGGCTGATGACGATCCTGATCGTCGGCGGCGGACCGACCGGGGTGGAACTGGCCGGCGCCGTCGCGGAACTGGCCAAACGCAGCCTGGCCGCCGATTTCCGCCGCATCCGCCCGAACTCCGCCTGCATCCTGCTGGTCGAGGCCGGGCCGCGGCTGTTGCCGCAGTTTCCGGAAGAGCTGTCCGACTATGCCCGGCAGGCGCTGGAGGAGCTCGGCGTCACGGTGCGCCTGAACGCGCCGGTGCAGGACGTGACGGCGGACGGCGCGAGGGTCGCGGACCGGTTCATCCCCGCCGGAGCCATCCTGTGGGGCGCCGGCGTGGCTGCCTCGCCGGCCGGCCATTGGCTGGGCGCGGCGACCGACAAGACCGGCCGGGTCCGCGTCGCGCCCGATCTGTCGGTGCCCGGGCTCGACCGGATCTATGTGCTGGGCGACACCGCGCTGGCCGAGGGCGATGACGGCACGCCGCTGCCCGGTCTGGCCCAGGTCGCCAAGCAGCAGGGCGAGTATCTGGGCGCAGCGCTGGCCCGGCTGATCGCGACCGGCGAGCGGCCGGGACCGTTCCGGTTCAAGAACCGGGGCAATCTGGCGACGATCGGGCGCAATGCCGCGGTCGCGGATTTCGGCCGGGTGAAACTGACCGGCTATCTCGCCTGGCTGCTCTGGGGCATCGTCCATGTCTATCTGCTGATCGGCTTTCGCAACCGCGTGCTGGTCGCCGTGCAGTGGCTGTGGGCCTATCTCACCTTCCATCGCGGCGCGCGGCTGATCACCGGCGAGCGCAAGGCGCCGATCGAGGGCGCGCCGGGACCGTCGATGCCCACGACCTGACTCCGAATGGCCGGCCGCGCGGACCGGTCAGGCGGCAGCCGCGTCCGGCTCTTCGCATTTGCTCGCCATGACCAGCGTGACGGTGGTGCCGCCGATGCAGTCGATCGACACCGTCGCACCGACCTGGCCGGCCAGCCCGCGCACCAGCGGAAAGCCGAGCCCGCCGCTGCGGCCGGGGGCGGCCTGCCGGTCGTCCCGGATTTCTTCGTCCGGGCGGTGCGGCAGCCCGATGCCGTCATCGCTGACGACCAGCCGCTCCAGCGTCTTGCCGCCCCTCAGGATCACCCGGATGGTGCCGGCCCGCTCGCCGGGAAAGGCGTATTTCAGCGCGTTGGTGACCAGTTCGGTCACGATCAGGGCCAGCGGCGTGGCGACATCCAGACCGAGCAGGCACTCGCTCGCCTCGACCGTGATCCGCACCCGATCGCTGGTCGCATAGGCATCGGCCAGATGGCCGCAGAGCTGGCGCAGATAGGTGGCGAACTCGATCTGGGCCGGCTGGCCGGAGCGATAGAGCAGTTCATGAACCATGCCCATGGTCTGGATGCGGCGCAGGCTGGCCTCCAGCCCGGCGCGGGCCGGTCCGTCGAGCCGCATGGCCTGAAGACTGAGCAGGCTCGACACCACCTGCATGTTGTTCTTGACGCGATGGTGCATGTCGCGGAACAGCATGTCCTTGTCGGCCAGGGCCCGGCGCAGCTCGGCGGTGCTGTCCCGCACCCGCCGTTCCAGCTCCGCTTTGGCCGCCTGTTCGCGCCGGGCCCGCTGGAAGGCCAGCCAGCCCAGCCCGAGAATCGCGGCCAGGGCCGGCATGCCGTAATAGGAATAGCCCCACAGCCGGTCGCGCCAGGCCGCCTCGACCTGGGCCGCCGGGATGCTGGTCAGCACATAGGCATCGTAATTGCCGATCCGCTGGAAGGCGACCAGCCGTTCAATCCCGTCGAGCGGGGAGACCCCGCGGAACTGGCCCGCCCGAACGCCGGTCCCGGGCTGGAACCGGGTTGCCTGGTCAAGCTGCGCAAGCTGGTCGTCCGGCAGGGCCGGCTCGCGGATCAGCACGGTGCGGTCGGATCGGGCGAGCAGCACGGTCATGTCGTATCCGATCTGGACGCCGCCGTAGAAGTCGATGAGATGCTGAGCGTCGATGGTCACCGTGGCGAAACCGCGAAACTCGCCGGCCGGCCCGTCCAGCCGGCGGCTCAGGACGATCATGCGCTGGCCGGTTAAGCGGCTGATGATGACGGTTATGTAGGGATCGGCCCGGTCGTCGCGCGCCGCCGCGAAATAGTCCCGATCGGCGGCGTTCAGCGGCGGCGCCGGAAAGCTGTGGGAACTCAGCACGGCATCGCCCTGGTCGTCGCCCAGCCAGAAGCCGGTGACGTAGGGAAACCGGCTGACCATAGCGGCCAGCGCCTGCCAGGTCTCGAGCGTGTTGGCGATCGGCTGGTCGGCCGGGCCGGCCAGCCCCATCGCCTGGATCAACAGGAAATCGCTGGTCTCGAACAGCCGGTTGGCATGCTCCCCCAGCAGGGCGGCGACATTTGCCGTGACCACGGTCGCGTCGTCGATGGTCTGCTGACGGTCGCGCCACGCAAACACGGCAAACAGGGCCGCCGTGACGAGAACGGCACCCATGACCGTTGAAAGGACGAAAGCCGGCCCGGACAGGCGGCGTCTCGGCAGCTTGCCGGATCGGTCCCCGGATTGGGTGGCACCTTCAGCGGACACCATAATGCACTTTTCTTCAAGAGGCCGGCCGGGTCGACGGTCGGCCCTGCCGAACATGGAAAGTCCGGATGATGGGGCCAGACTGGCCGAACTGGCGACCGTCTTCAAGTGACAACATTAGTTTACTCAGCGACGGCTTGCCATGCCTTGTGCGGGAGGAAGAAATTTTCAAGATAATCTTGTCGCAACCCGCTAGTCCCGGTTGTCCAAAGTCCGGGTTGTCGCTGGACCCAATGGCGCCCTGGCGCGTTAGGTTGGATGCCGCGGCCCGGCGGGAGGACGATGATCATGGATTTCCTCAGCACCGATCAGGCGTGTTTCATCGCCATCAAGGCGCGTCAGCGCGGCGCCCAGGAAGGCGCTACCGATCTCGGTTCAGGGTCCAATCCGACCGACGACAAGGCCCACGAAGCCCTGGAGTCGACGCCCGATGATCCTGTGGATGAAGAGTTGCTTTCGGCTCTCGATCTGCTCGATATTGACGAGACGATCGAGCTGATGGCGATCCTTTATATCGGGCGCGGCGATTTCACGGCTGAAGAGTGGACCCAGGCGGTCGAGGCCGCCCGCGAACGGATCGATGCCCGCACGCCGCAGCATCTGCTGTCGATGCCGCTGCTCGGAACCTATCTGGAGGAGGGCTTGGCCGAACTCGGGTTCAGTTGCGAGGACGTGGAGATCGATCGGCTTTAGGGTGCCACGGTCGGGCCGCATCGACTGCGCGCAGGGCGGGTCGGTTCGCACGGTTCGCCATGCCGTCCGCCGCACCTGCGGACCCAAAGCGGCGCGATCCTCGCGCGGCGCGCCGCCGGTTCCGGCCGATGGCCGGCAATTTTACGGGCCCGAAAACTAGCCATTTCGTCGCAATTGTCTCCCGCCATCCGCAGACGTTACAGTTCGAACAGCTCAGCATTGTTCAAATCTCTGCGGCGGCAAGAATTTTCAGAGTTCGGTAGATCGTTGCCGATCCAAAGATGGAGAGGGTCAAAGTCCTGAGAGCATCGCAGAGTCAA
>CAZTNV010000251.1:0-6280 GCA_964615535.1 uncultured Mycobacteriaceae bacterium
CAGCAGCGGCAGGCCCAGGATGGTGAAATAGTCGCCTTCGATCCGGCTGAACAGCTGGGCCCCCAGACCTTCGAGCTGGTAGGCGCCGACCGATCGCAGCACGGCGTCGCCGGCCCTGCCGAGATACTCGTCCAGAAACCGGTCGCTGAACGGTCGCATGGTCAGGCGCGCCCGTTCGGTGTGATGCCACACCCGGCCATCGTCGCGAACCGTCACGGCGCTGACGACCAGATGATGGGACTTGCCGCGCAACGCCATGAGCTGGGCGCGGGCATGGTCGAGATCAGGCGGCTTGTCGAACCAGACGCCGCCGCAGTCCAGAATCTGATCGGCGCCGACCACCAGCACGCCGGGATGCCGGCGGCTGACCCGCCGCGCCTTCATCTCGGCCAGGGCCTCGGCGGCATCCGTGACCAGGGCACCATCGGCGCGCAGCGCGGCCTTGATCTCGTCCTCGTCGATCGCGGCGGGATCGGCAATCAGCTCCACCCCTGCGGCCTCCAGCATCGCCGCGCGTGCCGTGCTGGCCGATGCCAGAACAATCGCCGTCATGATCAGACGCGCAACTTCTGGCGCCGCCGCACCAGCAGTCCGACGATTTCGGCAGCCGTCTCCTCGATCGCCCGGCGGGTAACGTCGATCACCGCCCAGCCATTCGCGTTGTAGAACCGTCTGGCTTCCAGCACTTCGGCCCGGACCGCTTCGGGATCGACATAGTCGGTCGCCTCGGTCTGGTTCAGCATGCGCATGCGATGCCGCCGCACCTCGACAAGCTGATCGGCGTCCTTGGTCAGGCCCACGAACAGCGGCCGGGTAAGCTGGTTGATTTCCGGCGGCAGCGGCACGTTGGGGACGTAGGGAATATTGGCCGCATTGTAGCCGCGATTGGCCAGATACAGGCAGGTCGGGGTCTTCGAGGTTCGCGATACGCCGACCAGAACGATATCGGCCTGGTGCAGATCCCAGGTCGATTGGCCGTCATCATGGGTGAGAGCGAAATCGACCGCTTCCATGCGGCTGAAATAGGCCGCATCCAGCGCATATTGCCGGCCCGGCCGGCTCTGGCTGCGCTGGCCGAGATACTGGCCGAGCGACGCGATGACCGGGTCGAGCAGGGAAATGCACGGCACGCCGATTTCCCGGCAGGCCTCCTGCAGCCGGCGGCGCAGATGGTCATCGACCAGGGTGAACAGCACAATGCCCGGATTCTGATAGAGCGCCTGCAGCACGTCCTCGAGCTGCCGGTCGGTGCGCACCAGGTTCCAGAAATGCTCGATCGGCTGCACGCCCTCGAACTGGGCGATGCAGGCCCGCGCCACGCTGTGGATCGTCTCCCCGGTGGCGTCGGAGACGAGATGCAGGTGAAAACTCTTGGCTTCGATCATGGCTTCGTCTTGTACCGGCCGCCTGTGGATCGACTGTGCATGAACCTGCATCACCGGCGGCATGGCGGCGATCGCGGTCGAACCATTCACCTTAAGCCCTCGGTCCGCGGGTCTGTTGTACCGTGGCGGATAAGGATATTCAAACGGGGACAAAACATTGACGCCGGTGCGGCGGATGTGCTGCATCCCCGTCGTTCACCGCCGCACGCCCGCATGAGTCCCGCAGCCACCAGCGGGTTATCCCCGGAACCGTTCACCGCCCGGCGCCGGGTCGGCCCCGATGGGGACTTTTCGGTGCAAATCTTTTTATCCCCGGTTTGCACCGCGCCATCTACTACCACCTCTAAAAAAAGACTCTTGAGAAGATGATGGAAAATGCCGAATTCGCTGTCGCGCACCATGCCGGGATCTGAACGGCAAGGCTCGTCCAAGCCGCTGCTGCGGGCGTTGCGCGGCGAGGCGCCGCCCCGGCCGCCGTTCTGGCTGATGCGTCAGGCCGGACGGTACCTGCCGGAATACCGCGCGCTGCGGGCACGGGCCGGGAGCTTTCTGGATCTCTGTTTCACCCCGGAGATGGCGGCAGAGGTGACGTTGCAGCCGCTGCGGCGGTTCGGGATGGATGCGGCGATCCTGTTCTCGGACATCCTGGTGGTGCCGCACGCGCTGGGGCAGCCGGTCGATTACGTCGAGGGCGAAGGCCCGAAGCTGGAGCCGATTGTCGACGGCAGGGCGGTGGCAGGGCTGTCCGCCACACGGCTGCACGACGTGCTGGCACCGGTGTACGAGACGGTGCGGCGGGTCCGGACCGACCTGCCCGATACGGCGGCCCTGATCGGGTTCGCCGGGGCGCCGTGGACGGTCGCCTGCTACATGGTTGAGGGCGGGGGCAGCAAGGACTTCGCGGCGGTCAAAAGGTTCGCCTATGCCGATCCGGCTGGGTTCGCCGCGCTGACCGAATTGCTGGTGGAGACGACCGCGGAGTACCTGCTGGGCCAGATTGCCGCGGGCGCCGAAGTCGTTCAGATTTTCGATAGCTGGGCCGGCGTGTTGCCCGAACGCGGGTTCCGCCGCTGGGTGATCGAGCCGACTCGGCGGCTGGTGACGCGGATCAAGGCCGTGGCGCCGGCGGTGCCGGTCATCGGGTTCCCTCGCGGGGCGGGACTGGCCTATCCGGTCTATTGCTGCGAGACCGGCATCGATGCGGTCGGACTCGACACCACGGTGCCGCTCGACGTCGCACGAACCGCCATGCAGTCGCGGCTGCCGGTGCAGGGCAATCTCGATCCGGTGGCGCTGGCGGTCGGCGGCGAGGCGCTGCGGGCCGAGGCGCTGACCATCCTGAACGCGCTGGCCGGCGGACCGTTCGTGTTCAATCTCGGCCATGGCGTCATGCAGGAAACGCCGCCGGAGCACGTCGCGGCCCTGGCTGCGCTGATCAGGCGCTGGCCGGATGTCGGAAGCGGCCCTGACGGCGGCTGATCGCTGTGCTACATCCTGCACCATGATGGAAGAACCTTCGGGCGCGGCGAGGCGCATCGCGGTTGTGCTGTTCAACCTGGGCGGACCGGACCGCCCGGAGGCGGTCCAGCCGTTCCTGTTCAACCTGTTCAGCGACCCCTCGATCCTGCGGGTGCCGCAGCCGTTCCGGTTCGTCCTGGCCAGCCTGATCTCGCGGCGCCGGGCACCGACGGCACGGCAGATTTATGCCGAGCTCGGTGGCGGATCGCCCCTGCTGCCCAACACCCGGGCCCAGGCCCGGGCGCTCGAAACCGCGCTGAACGGCGAGGGCACGACGTTTCGGGTGTTCATCGCGATGCGCTATTGGCACCCCATGAGCGACGAGGCGGCGGCACTGGTGGCGGAGTTCGCCCCCGATGAAATCGTGCTTCTGCCGCTTTATCCCCAATATTCGACCACCACCACGGCCTCGTCGGTTCGGGTCTGGCGGCGGGCGGCCGAGTCGGTGGGGCTGCGGCAGCCGACGCGGATCGTCTGCTGCTATCCGACGGAAGCCGGGTTCATCGAGGCCGAAGCGGCGGCGATTCGCGAGCAGTACCGGGCGGCCGAGACGTTCGGCCGGCCGCGGGTGCTGTTCTCGTCGCACGGCTTGCCGGAACGGGTGGTCAAGGCCGGCGATCCCTATCAGTGGCAATGCGAACGGACCGCGGCGGCGATCGTCGACCGACTCGGCATTCCGGACCTTGAGTGGGTGACCTGCTACCAGAGCCGGGTCGGGCCGTTGAAGTGGATCGGGCCCTCGACGGATGAGGAGATCATGCGTGCCGGCGCCGACCGCGTGCCGGCGGTGGTGGCGCCGATCGCGTTCGTCTCGGAACATTCGGAAACGCTGGTGGAAATCGAGATCGAGTACCGCCATCTCGCGGAGGCGCATGGCGTACCGTTCTTCGCGCGGGTACCGACCGTCGACGCCGGTCCCGCCTTCATTGCCGGATTGCGCCGTCTGGTGCAGGATGCGGTGGCATCGCGGCGGCCGATCGGGTCGCAATGCGGCGGGCGGCTGTGCCCGGCCCAATATGGCGGCTGTGCGCAGCAGGGCGGCAAATCGTGACATCAGGGGGGCGGCGGTGGAGTGGCTGGCGACGTACTATCTCTGGCTGAAGGCGTTGCACGTCATGGCCTTCGTCGCGTGGATGGCCGGGCTGTTCTATCTGCCGCGGCTGTTCGTCTATCACAGTCTGGCGGCGGCCGGATCGGAGACCTCCGAGACGTTCAAGGTGATGGAGCGCAAGCTGCTCCGCTTCATCATGAATCCGGCGATGATCGCGACTTGGGTGTTCGGCCTGCTGCTGCTGGCGGCACAGCCGGAATTCCTCCGGATGGGCTGGATGCATGCCAAGCTGCTGCTGGTGGTCGGGTTGACCGGCATCCACATGGCCATGGCCGGGTGGCGGAAACGGTTCTTCGAGGACCGCAACACGCGGTCGCATGTCTATTATCGCGTGGCCAACGAGGTGCCGACGGTGCTGTTCATCGGCATCGTGATCCTGGTCATCGTCCAGCCCTTCTGATCGCGTGCCCCTCGACCCTCAGACCACGCCCAGAGCAGCCTGCAGTTCCAGATAGCGGGCGGCGTCGATCAACTGGGTCATCCGGGTGGTGTCGCCGGTCGGCCGGTCGGGGTGATAGATCTGGGTCAATTGGCGGAATCGGGTCTTGATCTCCGCCCTGGATGGCTGGGTGCCGGGCGGAAAGCCAAGAATATAGCGGGCCTGATCGACCGAAACGATCGGGCCCTCCAGCGGCTGGAACGCCAGAAAGGCGACGCTCGCGCGCATTTCATCGGCGTCACGCCGGGCGATCAGGGCCGCGGCGCGGGCCCGGTCGGCCTCGTCCTCGGCCCGAAGAACCGCCTGGCGGGCTTCCGCCAGATCGGCCGGAACCGTGTCCCCGGCCGCGCGCAGTGGCGGCGCCCCTTCGGCCCGGATCGGATCGCCCCCGGCCGGATCGGTAATGACCGGATCGGCAACGACCGGGCGGGCATCGATGACGAATCGGCCTTCGTGAACCGCCAGCAGCAGACCGAAGGTGCGCCGGATCAGCGGGAACGACAGCCCGTCGGGCAGCCGTGCCAGAAGCCGCGGTTTGCGGACCGGGCGGCGGGCGCGATCGGTGCCGTCGTCGGTCATCACGGGCTCGCGATCCTTCGGGCCGGGCTCGCCGGGATCGGGGAATCGCTGGATCGAGGACAGCGGCAGCACCGAAAGCAGCCCGAGCGCAAGTTCCGAGAGTCCCTGGTTGCGATAGCGGGCAAGGTCGAGTACCGCATCGCGAAACGCACTGGAGCATGGGACGACGTAGTTCTGCATGACCTGGCTTGTTGCGATGCCGTGGATGCCGGCGACTGATCGTCTATGCAGATTACGCCAATCCGGGGTGAGTCCGCCAACCGATCATTGTTCGGGCCGCGGCGTGTTGTTAACCGGATGTTAAAACTGCTCTGGCCGGGATGCTGAAAAAGCAACTCCCGGCGGGAAAACTGTGTGGATTGACTTGTCCTGCCGGGTTGGGTACCTATCTACCCATCCAGGGCCGTTTTCCCCGACCATGTCGCCAAGACTGGTTGCGTCGTTTTGATGCACGGCGCGAACGCACGGCATTCCTCTCAAATCTCCAGAATCAGGAGTCTCGGGTGCGTCCTGCACCCTTCAATTGGGGCCTATAATGCATCTTCAGGAACTCAAAGTTAAGACTCCAGCCGAATTGCTGGCGTATGCCGAAGATCTTGAGATCGAGAACGCCAGCAACCTGCGCAAGCAGGATATGATGTTCGCCATTCTCAAACAGTTGGCGGAAAATGATGTCGCGATCTTTGGTTCGGGAGTGCTGGAGGTTTTGCCGGACGGGTTCGGCTTTTTGCGGTCGCCAGAAGCGAACTATCTCCCCGGCCCGGACGATATTTATGTCTCGCCGAGCCAGGTGCGGCGGTTCGGTCTGCGCACCGGCGACACGGTGGAGGGCCAGATCCGCTCGCCCAAGGACGGCGAACGGTATTTCGCGCTGACCAAAGTCAACACCATCAATTTCGAATCGCCGGACAAGGTGCGCCACCGGATCAATTTCGACAATCTCACGCCGCTCTATCCGGACGAAGCGCTGAAGATGGAGGTCGAGGACCCGACCAAGAAGAACTTCACCTCGCGCGTGATCGATCTGGTGGCGCCGCTGGGCAAGGGCCAGCGCGCACTGGTCGTGGCGCCGCCACGAACCGGCAAGACCGTGATGCTGCAGAACATCGCCCATTCGATCGCCAACAATCATCCGGAAGCCTATCTGATCGTCCTGCTGATCGACGAGCGGCCGGAAGAGGTGACCGACATGGACCGGTCGGTGAAGGGCGAGGTGATCTCCTCGACCTTCGACGAGCCGGCCTCCCG
>CAZTNV010000252.1:0-6277 GCA_964615535.1 uncultured Mycobacteriaceae bacterium
GCCCCAGGCCGGGCCGCAGCTTGCCGCCTCGCTTCTGCTGGTTCTGTCCGGCCTGCGCGGGAGCGACCAGCGGGCCGGCGTCGCGGCCCGCGCCGGCCGGGCGCTGGAGGCGATCGGCAAGGGCGATCTGGCAGCCCGAATCGGCGCCGAACTGTCGGGCCAGCCGACCCGCCCGGATGCTGCGGGATCGGGCGAGTGGCGCGCCTACACCCTGCCGGTCTGGACCGGGGCCGAGCTGTCCCCGATTCGCATGATCGTGCGGCGGGAGCCGGACGGCAGCGGGGAGGACGGGCAGGCCGACCGGCCGCCGGCCCGGCGTTTCGTGATCGATCTGGAGCTCAGCCGGCTCGGTCCGTTCCAGTTCGACGGTCTGGTGCAGGGCCGCAGGTTCGATCTCATGATCCGCACCGACCGCGACCTCGATCCGGCCCTGCGCGGCGACATCGCCGCGGTGTTCGCCAATGCCTGTTCCGCGTCCGGTCTGGCCGGCGAACTGGCCTTCCGGTCGGGTGCCCGGCACTGGGTGAGGGTGGCCCAGTGAGGGTGGCCCGGCCGGAACCGGATCAGGCGGCACCGGATCAGGCGGACCAGAACCGCACCGGCCCGCTATCGAGGTGAACGAACCCGCTTCCCGGATAGTATCCGACGCCGCCCGCCCTCAAGCGAATCGCGACCTCGCGGATGCCCGACAGCGCGCGGCCGGGAATCGTGAAATCGACCGCCTTGCCCTGCACATGATAGCTGTTGCGGGCAACGTCGGTGCTGGCCCGGCGAAGCAGATCGTTGGTTTGCCGGGTCCGGTAGCCTGAGATCACCCGGATCGGCGCGTCTCCGAACGTCCGCTGGATCGTGGCCAGCAGGTCGATCACCCGCCGGTCGATCGCGACCGTCCGGTTGGCCCGCCAGTCGCGCAGGAAATGGTCGAGCTGCCGCAGCGCCGCGGCATCGTAGCCGCCGGCCCCGGCATACGCGATCCGGAGGCTCTCGCCGGTATGAACATGGCTCAGATGCAGCCGGCGCACCTCCGCCTCGGGCCCCTGCCGGGGCTCGCCGAACCGGCCGAGCGGCACCGGAATCGCCAGCACCGCCGCACCCGCCATCGCGCCCAGCAAATGCCGCCGCGGCAGGCCCGCGGGCTGGGGGCGTTCCGGCAGTACCGGTCGAAAGCTCGGATCGGCGTTCAGCATGGGGCGGCGGGCCTGCCTCCTTGAACCCCAGACTACGACATCCGGCCCGTTTTCGGAAACCGGATCGCCGCCCGACCGCCCGGGCCGCCCGCCGCCGGCACGGCGCCTGAACTGCGACCTTCGCCGGAATTGCGATGATTCAGTTCCTTCATAAGTCAATTGGAGTTCGAGGTCCTGCTCCGCAAAAACCTTGTTTCATCGGCGACGTTGTCAGGCTACCCTTCCCTGGATAGCCAATCGGCAGCAGTGATGCGATCACCGCGCCGCCGCCGCCTCCCGGCATCGCCCCCGGTCGCACGGCCTCCCAAGCCGCCTCGAATTTTCCCGCCCGGCCCGTCGATTGGTTCTTGCCAACCGGGCAGGTTCGGCTTACATAGCGTCCAGAACGTATTCGCACGTGCCTATGGCCCCCGTGGTTATGCAACGGCGTAACGCGTCTCTTTTGGCATTTCTGGCGGGTAAACCGCTGGTTCCGAGGGGGAATCGTTATGGTTGCTAGTACTACCGGCGGGGCCTGATCTCCCCGCGACAACTTCTGGTTCCGACGCGCTGAGCGAGCCCCTGGGCTGCGCCGATAGCCTCCGAACCAGCCAGGCGTGACATCCGCTCCAGCCAAGCTCCGATCATTGCCGGTTCGGGCGCTGGATTGGCTCACTCTCGGTCCGTCCCGATGGGGCGGAGAAGCGGGGGTTCGAAATGCTGCAGTCCCTGTCGCGGTTGCCTGCCGCCGTGCGCGGTAGCGTCTCCGGTCATCGTGCCGACGAGGTCACCACCGTCGAGCATGCGGTCGCGGAGGCACGGCCCGGCGATCCGATGATCTGCCTGCGGCCGCACGTGTTCCGGGCCACCGCCGCGCGGTTCGTGTCGGCGTTCCCCGGCCGCGTGCTCTATGCCGTGAAGTGCAATCCCGATCCGGCGGTGCTGCGTGCGCTGCATGCCGGCGGCGTCAACCATTTCGACGTTGCCTCGATCACCGAGATCGAGCAGGTGCGCCGGCTGTTCCCGCGCGCCGGGCTGGCCTTCATGCATCCGGTCAAGCCCCGCAGCGCGATCCGCTCCGCCTATCGCGACCATGGCGTGCGCGACTTCGCGCTGGATTCGGCCGAGGAGCTGGACAAGATCCTGGACGAGACCGGTCATGCCGGCGATCTCGGCCTGATCGTGCGGCTGCGCCTGCCCAGGGGCGAGGCGGTCTACGACCTGTCGGGCAAGTTCGGTGCCGTGCCGGAGCAGGCGGCGGCGCTGCTGCGGACGGCGCGCGGCGTGGCGCGGCGGGTCGGGCTGTGCTTCCATGTCGGCTCGCAGTGCCTCGACCCGGCCGCGTATGAGCGCGCGCTGGACATCGTCGGCCGCACCGTCGCCATGGCCGGCGTGCGGATCGACGTGCTGGATGTCGGCGGCGGCTTCCCGGTGAGCTATCCGGGCGTCACCCCGCCGCCGCTCGACGATTTCATCGCCGCGATCGGGCGCGGACGCGCCCGGCTGGGGCTGCCGCCGCATTGCGCGCTGTGGTGCGAGCCGGGGCGGGCGCTGGTCGCGGCCGGTGCCTCGGTGGTGGTGCAGGTGCAGCTCCGCCGCGGCGCCGAGCTGTTCATCAATGACGGCATTTACGGCAGCCTGTCGGATGCCGGCGCGCCCGGTTTCCGCTTCCCGGTGCGGCTGGTCCGGCCGGGCGTGGCGTCCGAGGCACCGGCCCGGGACTTCGTGTTCTTCGGGCCGACCTGCGACAGCGCCGACCGCATGGCCGGACCGTTCAGCCTGCCGGCCGATATCCGCTCCGGCGACTGGATCGAGATCGGGCAGTTGGGCGCCTATGGCGCGTGCCTGCGCACCGCATTCAACGGCTTCGACCATGTCGGTCAGGTCGCGGTGTCGGACGCGCCGCTGCTCGCCACCCCCGGCTATGTCACCGGTTCGGCGATCGGCGACCGCAATGTCGCGCGCTGGCCGGCCTGGGTCAGCCGGGTGCGGCGGCGGCGGCTGGCCGCAACCTCCGGTTCTTCATCCGCACCCGTGCCGGCGCTCCGGCCCGGCGTGGCGGCGTGACCCGCTGAGAGAGGGGAGGGCGAGCCATGCCGCTGTTCTTTTTCGGCACCCTGATGGACCGCGACATCCTGTCGACCGCGATCGGCCGCGACGCCGGGGCGCTCCGCCTCGGCACCGCCTCGATCGGCGGCTTCGCGCGCCGGCGGGTCTGGGGCGAGAGCTTTCCGATGCTGGTGCCGGAGGCCGGCGGCCGGGTCGATGGCCTCCTGGCCGAGGATCTGAGCGAAACCGATGTCGACCGGCTGCAGTTCTTCGAAGGCAGTTCGTACCGGCTGAAGCGGCTGGCGGTCCAGACCGCGCAGGGCCGGCGGCCGGCGCGGCTGTTCGTCGACGATCCGGAGGGCGACGTGCCGCTGGTCGATTCCGGCGAGCCCTGGGATTTCGCGGCCTGGCAGCGGCACGACAAGCCGCTGGCGCTGCTCGATGCCGCGGCAATGATGGCGCATTACCGGGTCACGCCGCTCGCCGAGGTCGAGGCGATGTGGCACGAGATCACGGAGCGGACGCGCGCCTGTCTGGCCGCCGCCAGCAGTCCGGACATGCCGTCGGGCCTGTGGCCGTCGAGCCCTTGGCAGTTGAGCACGGCCGGCTGACCGGACGCGGTTTTCGTTCATTCTGGTTGGGGTATTGTCTGAACGCCGCCGGTGCCCGGTCGGCGCAGGGGAGTTGTTGCGATGAACACTGTGAAGCATGCCGGTTTTGCCGGGCGCCTGATCATGATCGGTTTCGGCAGCATCGGTCAGGGCGTGTTGCCGCTGATTCTCCGCCATGTCGACATGGCGCCGGACCGCATCGTGATCGTGACTGCCGACGAGCGCGGTCGCGACGAGGCCGAAACCTTCGGCGTCGCGTTCCGGCGGACGCCCTTGACCGAGGACAATTACCGGCAGGTGCTCGATCCGCTGGTCCGGCCGGGCGATTTCCTGCTCAACCTGTCGGTCGATGTGTCGAGCGTGGCGCTGATCCAGTTCGCCCAGGACAGGGGCGCACTCTATCTCGACACCTGCATCGAGCCCTGGCCGGGCGGTTACACCGACACCTCCAAGCCGCCCTCGGCGCGGTCCAACTATGCCCTGCGCGAATCGGCGCTGGCGGTGCGCAAGCCCGGCATGCCGACCGCGGTGCTGACCCACGGCGCCAATCCGGGGCTGGTCTCGCATTTCGCCAAGCGGGCCATGCTCGACATCGCCGAGGATCTGGGCGTCAACGAGGCCATGCCGGCCACGCGCGAGGATTGGGCGCGGCTCGGTCACCGGCTGGGCGTCAAGATGATCCACATCGCCGAGCGTGACACCCAGATCGCGGCGGCGGCCAAGCGGCCGGGCGAGTTCGTCAACACTTGGTCGATCGACGGCTTCGTCAGCGAAGGCTGCCAGCCGGCCGAGCTGGGCTGGGGCAGCCATGAGCGGCATTTCCCGGCCGATGGCGGAACCCATCAGGCCGGCTCCCAGGCGGCAATCTATTTGAACCGGCCGGGCGCCGGCACAAGGGTGCGCACCTGGACGCCGAAGGCCGGACCGATCCACGGTTTCCTGATCACCCATGGCGAATCGATCTCGATGGCCGACTATTTCACGCTGCGGGAGAATGGCGGCGTGCTGTACCGGCCGACCGTGCACTACGCCTATCACCCCTGCGACGGTGCCGTGCTGTCGCTGCACGAGATGGCCGGCCGCAACTGGGTGCAGCAGGAGGAGCAGCGCCTGATCGTCGACGAGATCGTCGACGGCATCGACGAGCTGGGCGTGCTGCTGGCCGGCCATGCCAAGGGGGCCTACTGGTACGGCTCGCAGCTTTCGGTCCACCAGGCGCGCCAGCTCGCGCCGTACAACAACGCGACCAGCCTCCAGGTCTGCGCCGCGGTGCTGGCCGGCATGATCTGGGCGATCGAGCACCCGGCCGAGGGGCTGGTCGAGCCCGACGAGATGGATTTCGAGCGCTGCCTCGAAATCTGCATGCCCTATCTCGGCCCGGTGGTCGGCGAATACACCGACTGGACCCCGCTCCAGGACCGCGGCCGGCTGTTCCCGGAGGACATCGACACCACCTGCCCCTGGCAGTTCAAGAACATCCGGGTGGCCTGAAGCGGCACCGGGCGCGCCCGGCGGTCCCGCACCGCCCCGGCCCCGCCCGCGCCGCAAAGGCGGCGCGGGCGGGGCGGCTGCGTGGAAGGTTTGCCGGCTGATCCAGATCAATGAGGGACGCGAACGCCACAGTAGGATATGATCGCAGGGGTGCAGGCCGGCTTCTCTCGCAGCATGCGGCGGAGTCGCGGCCGGCCCGCGTCGCTCCGGCCGGCTCCCGGCGGCGCCATTCAAACCCCGGCGGAGCGGAGGCGATGGTGAGTCTGGCCGGCCATGTCCATGCCTTGCAGCCCGGCCACCGTCTGGACGACTACGTCGTCGAAAAGACACTGGGGCATGGCGCCTTCGGCATCACCTATCTGGCGCGCGACCTCAAGCTGGATGCCCGGAAGTGAGCGGGGTCGAGCGCTCGCCCCACGGTGCGATTGAATTGGAGCGGAAGCTCGTCCGGTACTTCGTCTGCTATTCCCAGAAAGACAAGGAACTCAAGGACGACTTGCTCGATCGGCTCGGGCTCTTGCTGCGTTCGGCCGAAGGGTACAAGTTCAATGGCTGGCAAGATGTGGACATCGAACTCGGCGGCAACTGGGACCAGCAGATCCAGGCGGCGATCGCCAACTGCGATTTCGGCCTGCTGCTGGTCAGCCCGGGATTCCTGGCCAGCGATTACATCGGCAAACACGAACTGCCCAAATTCGTCGCGCCCGTCTCCTTCGGGCCGGCGCCCGGCAAACGGGCCGTGCCGGTCGGGCTCAAGAGTCTGCCGAAAAAATATATCGACCTGAAGGGGCTTCAATGGATTCAGATATTCTTCGACAGCGAGCACAGAGCCTATAGCGAACTGGACGCTCCACATACCAAGGACAAATTCGTCAACCAGCTCTTCGAAAAGATCATCGAGATGCTGGATCGGCATTTGGCCGTCCCGGCACTCGACCCGCCAGCCGCACCACCGGCGCC
>CAZTNV010000253.1:0-4878 GCA_964615535.1 uncultured Mycobacteriaceae bacterium
GGTGGGCGTTGTTCTCGGTCGGCCGGCCATGGGTGGCCCAGCGGGTGTGGCCGATGCCGATGGTGCCGGCCAGCGGCTGCTCGGCGACCCGGCGTTCGAGATTGACGATCTTGCCCTGGGCGCGGCGGCGGTCGATCCGGCCGTTCACCAGCGTGGCCAGCCCGGCCGAGTCATACCCGCGATACTCCAGCCGCTTGAGCCCGTCGATCAACAGAGGCGCAACATCCTGCTTGCCGAGAATCCCGATGATACCGCACATCCGTTTTGCCCTATTTCCCCGATTTGGCTGCCTTTTCGGCCGCCTTTCTGGCGCGGAAACGCCTCGCCCAGCCGGGCGCCTCGAACTGCCTGGCGCGCTCGACCGCCAGTGAGTCGGCGGCGACGTCGCGGGTGATCACGCTGCCGGCGCCGACCGTGGCGCCGTCTCCGACCTGCACCGGGGCGACCAGCGCGGTGTTCGAGCCGATGAAGGCACCGGCGCCGATACTGGTGCGGTGCTTGAAAAAGCCGTCATAATTGCAGGTGATCGTCCCCGCACCGATATTGGCCGCCGGGCCGATCACGGCATCTCCCAAATAGGTCAGGTGATTGGCCTTCGCGCCCTCGCCCAAGGTCGTATTCTTGAGCTCGACGAAATTCCCGACATGGGCGCTGGCCTCGACCACCGCGCCGGGGCGCAGCCGCGCGAACGGCCCGATCTGGGCGTCCGCCGCAATCGTGGTCCCTTCCAGATGGCTGAATGCGCGGATCTCCACGCGGTCGCCGACGGTCACGCCGGGCCCGAAGAACACGCCCGGCTGGATCACCACGTCGCGGCCGAGCCGGGTATCGGCGGACAGCCAGACCGTCTCCGGATCGATCAGGGTGACCCCCGCCGCCATCGCGGCCAGCCGCAGCCGGCGCTGGAAGATCTGTTCAGCCGCCGCCAGCTCGGCGCGGGAATTGATGCCCAGCACCTCCTCGGCGCTGCCCTCGACCACCGCGCAGCCATGGCCGGCCGCCCGCGCCACCGCCACCACGTCGGTGAGATAATACTCGCCCTTGGCATTGGCATTGCCGATCGCGTCGAGCAGCCCCGGCAGCCGCCTGCCGTCGAACGCCATGATGCCGCCATTGCACAACCGGATGGCGCGCTGGTCCGGCGTGGCATCGGCATGTTCGACGATCGCCTCCAGGCCGCCCGCCGGGTTCAGCGCCAGCCGGCCGTATTGCGCCGGATCGTCGGGGCGCATGCCGAGCACCACCACCGCCGGATCGTCCTCCGCCCGCCGCCGCGCGACCATCGCCGCCAGCGATTCGGGCGTGATCAGGGGCGTGTCGCCATAGACCACCAGCACGTCGCCGTCGAAACCGTCGAACAGCGCCCGGCCGGCCCGCACCGCATCGCCGGTGCCGAGCTGGGCGTGCTGGACGTGGCTCGGCCAGGGCGCGGCCGCCCTGGCCACGTCGTCCATGCCGGGACCAATCACCACGGCCATGCGCTCGGGCGCCAGCGCCGCCACGGCGTCCAGCACATGCCGCAGCATCGGCAGCCCGGCGATCCGGTGCAGGACCTTGGGCAGATCGGATTTCATCCGCGTGCCCTTGCCGGCGGCAAGGACGAGACAGGCTAGGCGGAAGTCGGTCATAGCGGGATCGGTGCCAAAGGGGACCTAATCATTCGGGCAGGACGATGCCGCCATCCTCGGACAAAGGGAAGTGCGGATTCCAGGTGACCTCCCACGGGTACCCGTCCGGATCGGCGAAGTACCCGCAATAGCCGCCCCAGAACACGCCGCGGGCCGCCTTCAGCAGCCGGGCGCCGGCCGCCGTGGCGCGCGCCAGCACGGCGTCGACCTCGTCGCGTGCGCGGGCGTTGTAGGCCAGGGTGATGCCGCCGAATCCGGCACCCTCCGCCGGGATGCCGGCATCCTCCGCCAGCGCGGCGCGCGGGTAAAGCGCCAGCACCAAGCCGCCCAACGGGAAGAAGGCCACGCCATCGAACGCTCGTGCGCCGCGCGACCAGCCCAGACCTTCGTAGAACCCGACGCTGCGGTCGAGATCGGCGACGCCCAGGGTCACCATGTGCAATCTTTGCTCCATGATTCCTCCTCGATCGGCACGGGCCCGCGCCGTACTGTCCTGGCCGGCATCCCAGGTGCCATACTGCCGCCTGCCGCGCAAATCACTTATTGTGACGGATGTCACGAAGGAGCCGACCATGGAGGGTTTTGAAGCGATCGTTTTCGATCTGGACGGCACGCTGGTGGACAGTGTGGCGAGCATCGCCGCGGCGGTGAACACTCTGCTGGCGGAGGAGCGCCGGCCGGCGCTGTCGCTCGATGCGGTCGAGAGCATGGTCGGCGAGGGCGCGCTGAAGCTGCTCGAACGGGCCTTCGCCGCGACCGGCGAGACCGTGACCGACGAGGACGCGCTGGAGGCGCTGTTCCACCGTTACGTGCCGATGCTGGCGGCAATGCCGCCGAAGCCTGCGGACCTCTATCCCGGCGTGATCGACACGCTGCACGATTTCCGGGTTGCCGGGATCGCGCTCGGCGTTTGCACCAACAAGCCGATGAAACCGGCGCGCGCGGCGCTGCGGGCGCTGGGCATCGACGAGATGTTCGGCGCGGTGATCGGCGGCGACACCCTGCCCCAGCGCAAGCCGTCGCCCGAGCCGCTGCTGGCGGCGATCGCCGGGCTGGACGCGACGCCGGAGGTCGCGGTGATGATCGGCGACAACATCTACGATGTCGGCACCGCGCGCGGCGCCGGGGTGCCGGTGGTCGCGGTCAGCTACGGCTATCCGCGCATGCCGATCGAGGATCTGGGCGCCGATCTGGTGATCGACCGGTTCGACCAATTGCCGAATGCCCTGACCAGACTGGCGGAGCGCCGCAATATCAAAGTATGATCATTTTAGTACGGTCGGAGTCGATCCTCGGCCAGTCCGCCTGCGGCATGGCGAGTCTCTGCCGGGCGGTCTCGCACGCTGCGCGTTTTCGATGCGCGATCGATTTGCGGGCCGAATCAGGCGCCCCGGCGCGGCCGATTTGGCGTTTCTGCTGCGAGGCTTCGATGGGATCGGGCGCCGCCCTGGTCGAATGCGGTCGAAAGACAACAAGTTGAGGAATGACGACAAAGGGCAGCTCTGTTCGGAGTGTCTCTTTTGACAAATTCCACAACTCTGTTGGGCGCTCTCATCAGTGTATTTCTGGTGGCCTTCGGGCTGCTTTGGCTGGCCGCGAAGCGCCCGTCGAGTCGGGCGCTGCTGTACTGGGGCCTGGCCCATGCCGCCTTGGGCTTCACGGGAATCTTCTATGCATTCCGCGTGATTTATGAGCAGACGATCTTCGTGGTGGCGGCGAATGCCTGCTACATCCTGTTCGTCTATCTGCTGCTGGTCGGCACGCTGATCTTCACCAACCGCCCCTTGCCGCCGAAGCTGCTGGCCGCGCTGTTCGTCTTCCTCGAGGCCTGCCAGATCCTGATCGCGGTCACCATGCCGCGGCCCTTCACCCAGATGACCGGCAGCCTGATCGGGGCGTTGCTGCTGTTCTACACGGCCTATGCGCTGTTCTTGCGCCACCGCGAGCGAAAGGGCGTCGGATACGGGCTGGTCGGCGGAATCATGGCTCTGCGAGCGCTCAATACCCTGGCCTTTCCGTGGCTGGTCCAGACCGGGTCGATCGAATACGTCTTTCTGGCGTCGCAAATCTTCGTGGTGCTTACGGGCATCAGCCTGATCATTATCGAGCAGCAGGAAACTCTGCACGTCCTGAAACAGCGGGAAGCCGAACTCAACGCGACCGAAATCCAGTTGCGCGCCGCCAAGGATCGCGCCGAACAGGCCAATGCCGCCAAGACCCGGTTCCTGGCCGCCGCCAGTCACGACCTGAGGCAGCCCCTCCAGGCGCAAATCCTCTACCACGATATCCTGGCACACAGCGAAAGCGGCCCGAAATCGGCCGTGATCATCGCCCGGATGGGCGAGGTGCTGCAGGCACAGCAGGCAATGCTCGACCTCCTGCTCGATGTTTCGCGGCTGGATGCCGGCATCGTGGAGGTCGCCAGGGCCGATTTTCCGATCGACCCGCTGCTGGATCGGCTCGCCCACGAGTTCGACCTCCAGGCGGCGGCGCGGGGCCTGCAACTCCGAAAGGTCCGCTGCTCTGCCGTCATCCACACCGACGCCGTTCTGATCGAGCGGATGCTGCGCAATCTGCTGACCAATGCGATCAAGTACACCGAGCGCGGCGGCATCCTGCTGGGCTGCCGGCGGTCCGGCGGGTTCCTTACGGTGCAGGTCTGGGATACCGGACCGGGAATTCCCCGGGACAAGCTCGCGGCCATTTTCGAGGAGTTCATGCAACTCGCCAATCCGGCGCGCGATCGCCGGCACGGGCTGGGGCTCGGGCTGGCAATCGTGGAACGGCTCGCCCGGCTGCTGGGGCTCCAGATCGGCGTCCGCTCGGTGCCGGGCCGGGGATCAATGTTCGAGATCGCCGGAGCTCCCCTGAGTCGCCAACCCCTGAGTCGCCAGCCCCCGAGCCGCCAGCCCCCGAGCCGCCAATCCGTGAGTCGCCCACCCGCGAACCGCCGGCCCGCGCTCCGGCAGCGACCGGCTCCCCGACCGGAACCGCCGGCGTCCGGGGCGGATCGGTGGATCGCATTGGTAGAGGATGACGGCCACATTATGAACGCTCTCGAACAGACCCTGACCATGGCCCGCTACACTGTCATCGCAGGCGACAGCATCGAGCAGGTGGTGGCCCGGTGCCGCGAGCACCGGCAGCCGCCGGACGTGATCCTGGCCGATTACCGCCTCGGCCGCGGTCAAACCGGGACCGAGGCGATCGCCCGGCTCACCAAGCTCGTGCAAGACCTGAAGATGGGCCT
>CAZTNV010000253.1:4888-6263 GCA_964615535.1 uncultured Mycobacteriaceae bacterium
CCGAATTCGGCCCGAGCATCGCCGGCATTCTGCTGACCGGCGACACCTCGCCCGCGCGGTTGCAGGAGGCCAAGAGCAGCGGGTTCGCCGTGCTGCACAAGCCGGTGCAGGCCGATGTCCTGATCCGGGCGATCGAACAGGCGCTGGTCTGCCGCCCGTTCCGATAGCAACCTCCCCCAATTCCACACGCTGCCACGGCGCGGCGGACGGAACTTGCGGCGGCGGCCGGTGTTGACTCCGGGCACTGTCCCAGCGGTGCCCCATGCCCCAGCGGTACCGATGCGCGAGCATGCCGGCGGTTCGGCGCCGCAATCCCCGCAGGTGCGATCAGGAGAGGACGGGTCTTCAATGCAGATAGGCAACTTCCAGGATATGTACTTCGCCGATCTTTCGGAGCTGCGCAGTGCCGAATTGCAGATCGCCGAGGCGCTTTCGAAAATGGCGGATGCGGTCCGCCATGCCGAGTTGAAGCAAGCGTTGCTGGACCATCGCGAGCTGACCCGGTCGCAGCAGGCGAGGGTCGAGGAGATCCTGCGCAAGCACGGCCAGGAACCGGGCATGCACCAGGATCAGGCGATGCAGGCGCTGATCCATGAGGGCGAGAAGATGGTTGCGATCCTGACCGAGCCCAATCTGCGGGATGCCGGCATCATCGCCTCGGCGCAGCGCATCGAGCATTACGAGATCGCCGGCTACGGCACCGCGGCCGCCCATGCCGGCGTGCTCGGCTTCGAGGACGACCGGACGACGCTGCACGAAATTCTCGAAGAGAAAAAGGCCACCGACGAACTGCTCACCACCCTGGCCAAGACCGTGGTCAATGTGGAGGCCGCGGGCCGATAGGCACCCGCTGCAGGCCGGGTTTCCCGCGGCGGCGGGGCGGCCCGGCCCTACGATCCGACCGGACGACTGAACTCCAGAACCCTGTATGGCCGTCCGAGGGGCAGCGTCCCCTCCTGGAGTACCGCCGTGCGGAACGACCAGCCCGGCGCCCCCGAGTGCATCTGAACAAGTTGACGGACGCAGGCTTCGGAACTCGAATCGATGCAGATCGCCACCAACGGCGAGTCCCGGTCGATCAGCGCAGCGATTTCGTCATGCATCACTTCGCCGCGGTGGGCGATCCCGTAAACGGGGACGTTTCGAAGGTGTTCCGAGCGGTCCCGAGCCCGGGTCGTGGCGAAGACCGTCGGCCAAACGGTCCAATACTCGCCGATGATGAACGAGGCCCGATACTCCATCGCCCGATCGGTCAGCAATTGGATGTCGGAACGGCGGAGGGAATCGGCGAACAGGCACTGCGCCGCCGGCGGGCCGCTCATCCGGTAAACGGCGAGACTCGAGATGGCCGTCACGGCGATCGCAAGCACCGCCC
>CAZTNV010000254.1:0-6261 GCA_964615535.1 uncultured Mycobacteriaceae bacterium
GCGGCTGGCGCGGTCCTTCGACCGGCTGTTCGCCTGGCACGCCGAGGGCCGGCTCCGGCCGCTGGTCTCGGCCACCTGGCCGCTGGCCGAGGCGCCGCGCGCGCTGGCCGCGCTCAAGGCCCGCAGCGCCACCGGCAAGCTGGTGCTGACCCTGGGCTGACCGGGCGGCCGACCGGGCGGCCGCCGCGGCCGGACCGTGACATGTTGGTCATTCCGGCGGTTTGCCACTATTGTTCCCAAATCCTGGAGTACCGACGGCGGGTCCCGGGGTCGGCACCGGCGCCCGATCGGGCCGGGACGGACCGCAACGGGAGCATCCGGGCATGACCACCGTGACCGCCCTGAGAACCGGCGCGCCGGAGCGCAAGACGCTGTCGGTGGTCGTGCCGTTCTACAACGAGGGCCGCGGCGTCGCCCTGCTGTTCGAGGCGCTGGTCCCGGCGCTCGATGCGCTGCCGCTGGACTGGGAGGTGGTCTGCGTCAACGACGGCAGCCGCGACGACACGCTGCACCACCTGCTGGCCGCCCAGCGCGCCCATCCGGGCGTTCGGGTGGTCGATCTGTCGCGCAATTTCGGCAAGGAGGTGGCGCTGACCGCCGGCCTGTCCTATGCCCGCGGCGACGCCGTGGTGATCATGGATGCCGACCTCCAGCACCCGCCCGAGACGATCGCCGGGCTGGTGGCGAAATGGCAGGAGGGCTTCGACATGGTCTATGCCGTGCGGCGGGAGCGCACCGGCCAGTCCTTCCGCGAAAAGCTGTTCGCCCGGCTGTTCTACTGGACCTTCGACACTCTGTCCGATGTGCCGCTGCCGCGCGAGGCCGGCGATTTCCGGCTGCTCGACCGCCGGGTGGTCGAGGTCATCAACGCCATGCCGGAACGCACCCGCTTCATGAAGGGCATCTATGCCTGGGTCGGGTTCCGCCA
Organism: uncultured Mycobacteriaceae bacterium; assembly: GCA_964615535.1. Classification (GTDB taxonomy): domain Bacteria; phylum Pseudomonadota; class Alphaproteobacteria; order DSM-16000; family Inquilinaceae; genus CAZTNV01. The sequence continues at coordinate 929 of CAZTNV010000254.1, forward strand.
CACCGGCATCGACTATGTCCAGAACGAGCGGCAGGCCGGCGGCAGCCGTTGGGGGTTCGTGAAGCTGCTGCGGCTGGCGGTCGACGGGCTGACCGCGTTCTCCAACTTCCCGCTCAGGGTCTGGCTGGGCGTCGGCGTGGTGATCTCGGGGCTGGCCTTTCTCTACATCATCGTCCGGCTGATCCGGGTGATGGTCTATGGCATCGACGTGCCCGGCTATGAATCGATCCTGATCGCGGTGCTGTTCATGGGCGGCATGCAACTGATCACCCTGGGCATCATCGGCGACTATCTCGGCCGGGTGTTCAACGAGGTGAAGGGACGGCCGCTCTACATCGTCCGCGCCACCTTCGGCATCGACCACCCCGCCGCCCACCCCGTCCCCCTCGACCGCCCCGACACCCGCACCCGCGCCCCGTGACCGGGCCGGCCCCCGGCGGCCGCGACCCGCTGGCGCGCGGCCTGCGCGCCATGGTAGGGTTCCGCCGCAGCCAATGCGGTCACTGGGTGTCGGGCTCATGCCAGCGAAAACGGTGTTCATCAGCTACAGCCATCGGCAGGGCGACTGGGTGTGGTCGCGGCTGAAACCGGTCCTGGAGGCCGGCGGCGCCACGGTGCTGATCGACCGGGAGCGGTTCGAGGCCGGTAAGGATCTCGACCGGCAGGAAGAGGAGCATCAGGACAAGGCCGATCTGTCGATCCTGGTCCTGTCGCCCGACTACCTCAAAAGCCGGCCATGCCTCAAGGAGATGGATCGCGCCATCCTGCGCGACCCGCGCTTCGCCCGCGGCGAAGTGGTGACCATCCTGCGGATCGATTGCGATATGCCAAATGAGCTGCGCAAGGCCCTGTATCTCGACTTGCGCGCCGATGCCGATCCCCAACCGTGGGACCTGCTGCTGAAGGCCTGCGACGCCGATCTGGGTGCCGCCGCCCCGGACTGGCTGACGGCGCGCGATGCGGTGGTGGAGTGTTTGGGAAGGCACCAGTCGGTCAATCTGGTGGTCAAAGGCAACGGTCAGTGGCGGGGGCTGATCGAGCACGTCCGCGCCGTCCATGTACCGCGGCTGGGCGTGGTCGATCTGGAGCGGGGGGCGACCTGCAACCGGAAGGGCTTGATTGAAGAGATTCTGAAGACACTTGGAGGATCGGAGCAAGTACCGTCGCCTCCAGAAGATTTGGTACTGTTTGATCGGTTCCTGAGCAAAGGCGGTCCTCGCTTTCTCGCCATTATGAACTTTGACCATGTATCTTATCGGCCCGACTATGATGTCAATTTATTCGGTGCTCTGCGCTGGCTCATCAACAGCCGGAACCTGGTGTTACTGGCGCAATCGCGAAGGCCGTTCGCAACGTTCCTACCCTACGACCACCCACTTTCGGTATTGCATTTAGACACGGTTATATTTAAGGGGAGCGAATGATCCATAGCCTGACTGTCTTATTGATTTGGAGGTCAACTTGCAGAGAAGCATGACAGTGTTCTTTTGGCGCAGTGGGGTCGAGCGATTTGTGTTCTGGGGAATCGCTGTCAATCCTGAATAGGTATCTGTTAACTCATTTTGGATGTATGTTTCACGGCAGTTTCGCATCAAATGACGAAAGCACAAGTGATGGCAGGCGTATTCATCAGCTACAGCCATAAGCAATCTAAGTGGGTACGCCAGGTGCTAGTGCCTTGTTTGAAGGCTGCCGGTGTGGAGATAAATATTGATTATGAAAGGCTTGAAGCGGCCGAGAGCTTGAATGACCAGATTATTCGTCTCCAACAGGAGTCGCACAAGCAGATATTAGTTCTGTCAGAAGAGTATTATGTAAGTGAAGTTTGTATGGCTGAGATGATTCGAGCAGTAAATGGTGACCCCGGATTCAGGTCAGGTTGCATTATACCTGTGAAGATCGATGGCAGCCCTCTTCCCCAAATCATTTCTGAACCTAATCCAATCGTTGTTAATTTTTTTAATCGAGATCATGATGAGCAGTGGGATTTACTATTCAAGTGTTTGGGGAGAAACTTAGGTTCTCCTGTAACTTCCTGGCTTAACAATAGAGATACGATTGCCAACAACCTGTACAACAAAAGGTCAGTAGGCATCATTGTTCCTGAGTTCGAACCTCGACCGAATTGGCATTTCCTGATCGAGCATATGAGGAACGATTATGTTCCGGAACTTCATGAGATCGACCTTGAAATGGGATCTACAGTCACAAGAACAGGATTGATTGACTGTATCCTTCAAGTTATTGGATGCCCAAAGAGTAGACTGACGCGCAATAACGATTTACGACTTCTGCATGAGGGCGTTTCGGAATTTGAGGGCACCGCATGGCTAGCGCTGACCCATTTCCATATGGTCCGTTATCGACCCTGCTATGATGCAAATTTCTTTGGTGCACTGAGACATCTTGTATTAAGGACAAATAAAATCGTCCTTTTGGTTCAATCTAGCATATCTTTTTCTTCAGTCTTGCCCGATGAGTATCGTAGAATCGGTTTCGGAATCACCACTATAGAAATGAAGTAAATTGTTCAGATCGATTATCTTAAGATTGTTTGGTAATCCGATCAATAATTTTATACGCGAAATCGCTCGCGAAGCTGCTTGTTGTGCGGATCTGTCTCAACTAGATGCGATAGTCGCCGCGCTGCCGGAGGGTGACTGGGGGTTCCTGGCCCAGACGCCGCGAGTTCGCGAGATGGTCGGCGCGATCGCGGCATTGCAGCAGCGGATTGATGCGGCGGGCAGTCAGGCGTTTCTGCGCGAACCGCTGGCCGGGCAGCTTTGCGACAAGATCATCGCCTTTCGCGAGCAGGTCGCCGGGTTCCGCGAACCGCTGGCCAGCGAATTCCGGGCCGCGGCGGCCGAATGGCTCAGGCGGGCTGAGGCGCAGCTTCAGGCGGCGCGCGCGGTGCTCGAAAAACAGTCCTCGCCGCAGGTGTTCCGGGCCGGCGACCCGATCCGGCGGGAGAACGAGGCGTTTGTCGATCGCGCCGCGGTGACCGGCGAGCTGATGCAGCAGCTTCTGCTGGCGACCGGCTGCCCCGGCATCGTCCTGTATGGCCGCCGCCGGGTCGGCAAAAGCACGGTGCTGCGCAATCTCGACGGCTTTCTGCCGCCCGGCGTCGCCGTCGCCGGCCTGGATCTGCAAAGCGCCGGTGTCTTCACCTCGACCGGCCATTTCGCCGCGGCGGTGGCCCGGGCCGCCGCGGCCGCGGCCGGCGACGCCGAGGCCGCCGTCGGCCCACCCGGCGACCTCCCCGGCCTGGAAGCGGTCCTTGCACGCTGCGAACGGCGCCTGGAAGATCGGGACCGGCGCCTGATCCTGGCACTCGACGAATACGAGAATATCGACACCAAGATCGGCGAAGGCGTGTTCACCGCCGATCTGCTGGCGATGATCCACAGTTCGATCCAGGCGCACCGCCGGATCACCTGGCTGTTCGCCGGCAGCCACCACATCACCGAACTGTCGAACGCGCCCTGGACCTCGTACCTGATCAGCGCCCAGACGGTCGAGGTGCCACCCTTCACCCCCGCCGAAACAAGGCTGCTGCTCACCGAGCCGCTCCGGCACTCGCCGCTGTTTCGCGACGACGACGCCAAACGGCCGCGTTTCTCCGCCGAGTTCTGGGGCGAGGACGGGATCGAGCGCATCCATGCCGAGGCCGGCGGCTGGCCCGTTCTGGTCCAGTTGATCGCCCTGACCTGCATTCTGCTGCTCAACCAGTCGGACCGCCGCAGCATCGACGCCGATCTGCTGGGGCAGGTGCTCGACCAAGCCGTGGTGCGCGGCGAGACGGCCTTCCATGAACTGCTGGTCCGGGAATCCCGCCGGCCCGGCGAGTGGGACTATCTGGCCGGCTTTCGCGCCGCCGAGGCGCTGCCGCCGCCGGAGGACGAGACGGTGCGCCGCGCCCTCCGCCACCGTCAATTGCTGGTCGAGGAGGAGAACGGCCGGTGGCGCCTCCGCGCCCCCCTGATGCGCCGCTGGCTGATCCGGCGGACCTAGGCCGCCCCGCGAAGCCGCTTGGCCGGCGCCGTGCCCCAGGGTAAATTTCCTATGGGCGGACCTCGCCCGGCGGCCGGGGAGCAGCAGCACCGTGACATTCCGTGACATTTGCCGACGAAAATTTCTGCCCCGCCCGGCCGGGCGTGACAATCCGTGACATGTCCGGATTCGCGGCGGTGCGCTTGAACCGAACGACAGCGTGTCTTACATAACGTCTTGCATCGTGTTGCACGGAGGCTGCCGAATGCCGCGGGCGTCGAGGACACAGAAGGCCGAAACCTTCACGTTTCGCCTGGAACCGGGCCTGAAGGCGGCGCTGAACCAGGCCGCGGCCGAGGACCACAAGCAGCCGGGCGAGTTCCTGCGCGGCCTGCTGGAGGCGGATATCGCCCGCCGGCGGCGCCGCGCCTTCGAGGACGAGGCGCGGCGGCAATGCCTTGCCGTCACGGCGAAGGCGCGAAATGCCGGCAGTGACGAGGCCACCGTGATGCGCGCGCTGGGCGAGCAGCTTGACGCCGACGAGTTCGGTGGCGAATGGAAGGCGTGAGGCGGGGGGATGTTGTGGCCGTGGCGGTCGCCGGCGATGATGGCAAGCTGCGCCCCGCCCTGGTGGTGCAGGACGATGCGTTCGCCGCGCTGGACTCGATCACGGTGATCCTGATCACCAGCGATCTGAACGACAGCCCCCTGATCCGCATTCCCCTTGGGCCGACCACGGAGAACGGGTTGCGTCGCCTGTCGCAGGCGATGATCGACAAGATCATGACCATCCCGCGCGGCAAACTCGGCCAGACCATCGGCAAGGCCGATGCCGCGACGATGGCGGCCATCGATCAGGCCCTGTCACGGTTCCTGGGTCTGGCCGCATAGGTCGGGCCGCATGAGTCCGGCCGCATGGCGGGATCGAGCCGGCCGCCCGCCCCGGCCGAAGCCGGCTCCGCACCGGACACGCCCTCAGAACCCCTGCTTCAGGAATTTTTCGGCGCGGTCGAGCGCTTCCTGGAAGTGGCGGGGGCGGGCGTCGTAGGGGCAGACCGCCTTGGCGTGCATCACGAAATAGCCGAAATGGTGCTTCAGCATTTCGAACTGTTCCAGTTTGGTCGCCAGGGTCAGCAGGTAATCGTAAAGATCCTGGTCCTTGTATTTTTCCGAATAGGCTTCGGCCTTTTCGTAAAGCTCCTTGACGACTTCGCTCATCTTGGGACTCCCGGCGGCGAGGGCGGCGATTAGGGTGACCATGAAAGATGGGTCGGGTGGTGTCAAGGCGCCTGTCGCCGCCCGGCTCGCGCGGTGCACGCTCAGAACCGGCTCTCCGCCACCTT
>CAZTNV010000255.1:0-275 GCA_964615535.1 uncultured Mycobacteriaceae bacterium
GACCGACACCGGATCGCAGTCGATGCCGCCAACCTGCTGGAAATAGGTGAACTGGGTCACCTCCATGCCGTCGCACCACACTTCCCAGCCGAGCCCGGAGGCGCCCAGAGTGGGGCTCTCCCAGTCGTCCTCGACAAAGCGGATGTCGTGCAGCGCCGGATCGATACCCAGCGCGTACAGGCTCTCCAGATAGCGTTCCTGGCTGTTCTGCGGCGACGGCTTCAGGATCACCTGGAACTGGTAGTAGTGCTGCAAGCGATTGGGGTTCTCACCGT
>CAZTNV010000255.1:285-6243 GCA_964615535.1 uncultured Mycobacteriaceae bacterium
TCACCGTAGCGGCCGTCCTTGGGCCGGCGCGACGGCTGGACATAGGCACAGTTCCACGACCGGTCGGGGCCGAGCGAACGCAGCGCGGTGGCCGGATGAAAGGTGCCGGCGCCGACCTCCATGTCGTAGGGTTGCAGGATCACGCACCCCTGGTTGGCCCAGAAGGTCTGCAGACGCAGGATGACCTCCTGAAAGGAGCGCGGCAGATCACTGACCGTGGGCATGGGGATGTTTCGTGAGTTTCCAGGACGAAGGGCCGCACCTTACGACCGCGGCCCCAGGCGATCAAGGATGGTGTGGGGCCGCTTGAGACTTTGCCAATAGCGGTTGGATGTCGGCATGGACCCGGCGACGAATTGGCCTGGCATGCGGTGAACCGCGAGATTGATGACCCGCTTTCTCACACTCTCCGATACCACTGCCGTTGCGGCCCCGTATCGATATGCACGAAGCGGCCGCGCCAATAGGTGCCGATGCCGCCGGCGCCGACCTCCCGCACCCGGTTCGCCAGGAAATGGATGCCCAGACCCTGCACCGAGATGTCCAGGGCGCGGCCCGATTTGTGGAAGCTGTTCGGCGCGGCGCCTTCGGCGCGCAGCCTTTCGTTGGTGGCGTGGGTGCGGAAGGCGGAATGGATGTTGATCGCGATGTCCCGGCCATGGACCTGGGCATAGCGCGTTCGGAGTCGCCACAGCATGTCGAACAGGGCAGGGTCCATCACCGTCGCGGCATCGGAATGATGGTCGCGCAGGAACCGGTTGAGCTTCATGTGCTGGGCGAAGATGACCTCCCGGCCGTCATGGTAGACGTCGCGATAGGTCTCGCCGGTATGGGTGTTGTAGAGCCGCAGTTCGCGCGGCCGCTCCGGTTCGGCACGCGCCGGTCGGGCGATCATCAGCGGTGCCGCGACGTCTGCTCCGGCCAGGACGACCGCACCCAGCCCGGTCAGCAGCCTCCGTCGGGTCACTATCGCCATGGCCGCCCCCGCTGTCTCACGATCCCTGCGCACCGGCCGCGGCGCGCCGCGCTTCGGCACCGTCGATCGGACAATCCGTCCGGCCGCAGGGCCGCGCCGTGCGGGCGCCGACATAGACCCCGCAGACCGGACATCGGGTCAGCGGCTCGACCCCCAGCTTCGGGGCGCGGGCAGCCGAGCGGTCCTCCGTGCGGCCGGCCTGCCCGCCGCCCTGCACCCGGTTGCTCTTGCCCCAACGCTTGAACCCATACCAGGTCGCGATGATCAGGGTCAGCAGCAGCAGTAGCTTTTGAAAGCTGAGCATTGTCCTGTGTAGTCACCCCGCACCCGGCCGGTCAAGCCGGCCTCCGGTCGCAGCCGTCGGTCACAGCCCGAAGCGCTGCCACAATGCGCGCTCCTCGATCGCGGCCAGCACGCCGGCCGCCAGACCGGCGGGCGACCAGTCCGGAGCGGGAGCGGTTTCGGACGACAGGCCGAGTCGGCGGCGGAACCAGCCGCGCGGCGGCATCACCGCGCGCAACTGCACCCGGTCGCCGAACCGGGCGCGCAGCACCGGCCGCATATGACCGATGCCGTCGATCAGGCCGAGCTTCAGCGCCGTTGCGCCGGTCCAGAATTCGCCGTCGAACAGCACGGAATCGTCCGCGGTCAGCTTGCCGGCGCGCCGCTCGCGGACCAGCGCCTTGAACTCGTCGTGGACCTCGTCCTGGATTTCGCGGAGCTTGGCGATGTCGTCGCTCCGCTCCGGCTGGAACGGGTCCAGGATGACCTTGCGCCGGCCGGCGGTGTAGCCCCGCCGCTCGATGCCGTAGCGATCGATCAGTTCGCTGAACCCGAAACCGGCCGCGACCACCCCGATCGAACCGACGATCGAGCTGGCATCGGCGTAGATCTCGTCGGCGGCACAGGCCAGCCAGTAGCCGCCCGAGGCCGCGACGTCCTCGACGAAGGCGATGACCTTCTTGTCCTTCTCCGCCGCCAGTTCGCGGATGCGCCGCGCAATCAGCGCCGACTGCACCGGCGAGCCGCCCGGCGAGTTTATCGCCAGCGCCACCGCCGGTGCCTGGGAGTGCGAGAACGCCCGCTGGATCGGCCCGGCCAGCGTCGCCAGGCTGATCCCCTGGGTAAACCGCCCGACCTGGCCGATCGCACCGGACAGCCGGATAACCGGGACCACCGGCGGCGGATTGAACATGCGTTGAACGGGGGTACCGTCGAAGAGGCGTCCGAACATGGTAAATCGAGATCTCGGTGATATTGCAGAGTCGAAACGGCCGGAGCGGCCTCGCGGTTTCCCGCACCCGCGCGATCACGTAAATTCTCAAGATGAGACGCCGCCACGCCCATGACAGGGTTGCGACACCGGGCCGCGCTAGGCACGCAGGCCCGTGGGCAGGATCAGGCCGCCAGCGGTTCCGAATCCCACTCCTCCGAGACCTTCCGGGTCACCCGATCCTTGACGCGCACGCGATGGACCTCGATCCGCGGCCACGGCTCGCCCTCGGTGCGCTTGCGGACCCTCAGGCCGGTTATCGTTCGCGGGTCATAGGTCATCGCCGTCGCCGCTTCCGCCACCGAAGCGCAGACGTGCAGGCGCAGCAGGCGTTCGACATACTCCCCCGGGCATTGTTGCCCGCCTTCCCAGCGGCTGTAGGTTGCCGGATCGGTGGCGAGAGCCTCGGCCATCTCCTTGCTCTTCAGGCCGAGCACCTGACGCAGGAACCGCATCTCCTCCGGTGCCAACTGCACCGGCATAAGGCAGCGGGTCAGCGCAACCAGCGCCGCCAAACCCTCGACATCCGGCACGGCAACTGCAACCGCCTCGCCGGTTTCGGCATCGATCTTCGCAACGGCGGCGTCGCGCACGACCACCGGATAGGGTAGCCCCAGCAGGTGTTCCTCGTATTCCGCCAAAACGCGTCGTTCTGTCCGCATCGGTCCCTCCGGATTCGGGGCGCGCCGCGAAGTCAATCAGTCAAGGCCGTCACGATAACGATCTCAAGCTCGCCCTCGTTGGGCACCACAACGGCTTCGATCCGCCGGCCATCATAATCATGTCCCTGCACGGTCCATTTTTCGTCGGAGCCCATCTCGACGCTGACCACGCAACCCGCCTTAAGCACCCGCTCAATTGCAAGCCTTGAAATGTTCCGCTCATGCATACGGATTTCCGCATGTTTCGTGTAATACACTAAAGTTCGGTGATCATTTGCGAGGGTTCGCAAACGGCGTCCTTCGTCTTGATAAACCGGCATCCTGTCTCATCCGATTTGCCGGTCGAAGCCTTTGCCGAGCCGCATCGGGATGCGCATGCCATTGCCCGTACGGCGTTCCGGCTCCGAAAGACGATATGGCCTGAAATGACTTGACGTCAATTAATAAGACCGAATCAGCTGATTATGTTGATGATCAATCATGTCGCATCGCAACGAGCATATCGCATCAAAGGTCGAGGTCTGCTGTGAGCAACCCCAGCGGGCGCGGCAGGGGTCGAGACCAGTTCCCTCTAGAATCGTAATGCCAATCCTCTATAAACCTGGGTCACGCCTGCGTGATCCAGAATCGTGACCCAAGTCAAAGCGTCCCGCGGCTCTATCCCTCCCCGATCCCGAATGCCGCCAGCAGGCGGTCCACGGCGAGGGTGGCGGTCAGGCGGCCTTCGATGACTTCCTGTTCGACGTAGGGCAGTTCCCGGATCACGTCGGGGTGGCGGCGCAGGGCTTCGAGCAGGCGGTCTTCCAGCATCGACCACATCCACTGGAGCTGCTGCTGGCGCCGCCGCTCCTGAAACTCCGCGGTCCTGGTCAGTTTCTCGCGATGCTCGATGACCTTGGCCCACAGCGTGTCCAGGCCGATATTCTGCAGGCCGCTGCAGGTCACCACCGGCGGCGACCAGTTGGGGCTGGCCGGCTTCAGGATATGCAGCGCGCTGGCATAGTCGTGGGCGGCACGCTTGGCCCGCTGTTCATTGTCCCCCTCGGCCTTGTTGACCGCGATCATGTCGGCCAGTTCGAGCACGCCCTTCTTGATGCCCTGAAGCTCGTCGCCGGCACCCGGCAGCATCAGCACCAGAAAGAAATCCACCATGTCGGCGACCGCGGTTTCCGACTGACCGGCACCGACGGTTTCGATCAGCACGACGTCGTAGCCCCCGGCCTCGCACACCAGCATGGTTTCGCGGGTGGTCCGGGTGACGCCGCCCAGCGTGCCCGAGGAGGGCGAGGGGCGGATGAAGGCATTGGCATCGGCAGCCAGTTCGGCCATTCGGGTCTTGTCGCCCAAGATGCTGCCGCCGGTGCGCTTGCTGGTCGGGTCGACCGCCAGCACCGCCACCCGGTGTCCGGCTCGGGTCAGGTTGGTCCCGAGCGCCTCGATGAAGGTACTCTTGCCGGCACCGGGCACGCCGGTGATGCCGACCCGGTGCGCCTGCCCGCTATGCGGCAGCAGGCGTAACAGCACCGTCTGCGCCAGCTTCTGGTGCTCCGGGTTGCGGCTCTCGATCAGCGTTATGGTGCGGCCGAGGCTGGCGCGATCCCGCGCCAGCACCCCGTTCACATAGTCATCGGCCGACAGCGCACGTCGACGAATGACCCCTGGTATGGCCGATGGATGGGTATGGTGAGCGTGATGATCCACCGTGATCAGGCCGCCTTGGGGGTCGGCGAATAGCCGAGGGTCTCGTTGAGCTTGGCCATCAGGTCGATCGCCGCCTCGCTGATCACCGTGCCGGGCGGGAAGATCGCCCGGGCGCCGGCCTTGTACAGCGCGTCGAAATCCTGCGGCGGGATCACGCCGCCGACCACCACCATGATGTCCTCGCGCCCGAGGGCCTTCAGCTCGGCCTTGACCTCCGGCACCAGGGTGAGATGCCCGGCCGCCAGCGAGCTGACGCCGACGATGTGCGCATCGTTCTCCACCGCCTGCCGGGCCGCTTCGCCCGGCGTCTGGAACAGCGGCCCGATATCGACGTCGAAGCCGAGATCGGCGAACGCGCTGGCGATCACCTTCTGGCCGCGGTCATGGCCGTCCTGCCCGACCTTGGCGATGAGAATGCGCGGCCGGCGACCTTCCCGATGCGCGAAGTCGTCCACGAGCTTCCGCACCTTCGCGACCACATCCGATTTCTCGCCCACTTCGCTGCTATAGACCCCCGAGATTGCGCGGATTTCCGCCTTGTGCCGGCCCCAGACCTTCTCGAGCGCCAGGCTGATCTCGCCGACCGTGGCGCGAGCCCGCGCGGCATCGACCGCCAGCTCCAGCAGATTGCCCCGGCCGGTCTCGGCCGATTTGGTCAGGGCCGCCAGCTTCTCCTCGACTGCCTTGCCGTCGCGCTCCTTGCGGAGCTGTTCGAGCTGCGCGATCTGCTGGCCGCGCACCGCGGTGTTGTCGACCTTCAGCACCTCGACCTTTTCGTCCTCGGTCAGGCGGAACTTGTTTACTCCAACAACGGTCTGACGGCCGGAATCGATCCGCGCCTGGGTGCGCGCCGCGGCCTCTTCGATCCGCATTTTCGGAATGCCGGCCTCGATCGCCTTGGCCATGCCGCCGGTCTCTTCGACTTCCTGGATATGATCCCAGGCGCGCGCCGCCAGCTTGTGGGTCAGACGCTCGACATAGTAGCTGCCACCCCACGGATCGATGACCCGGGTGGTGCCGGATTCCTGCTGCAGGAAGAGCTGGGTATTGCGCGCGATACGGGCGCTGAAATCGGTCGGCAGCGCCAGCGCCTCGTCGAAGGAGTTGGTGTGCAGGGACTGGGTATGCCCCTGGGTCGCCGCCATGGCCTCGACGCAGGTGCGCACCACGTTGTTGTACACGTCCTGCGCGGTCAGGCTCCAGCCGGAGGTCTGGCTGTGCGTGCGCAGCGACATCGACTTGTCGTTCTTGGGATCGAACTGCTTGATCAGTTTGGCCCAGAGCAGACGCGCGGCGCGCATCTTGGCCACTTCCATGAAGAAGTTCATGCCGATCGCCCAGAAGAA
>CAZTNV010000256.1:0-889 GCA_964615535.1 uncultured Mycobacteriaceae bacterium
GCAAGCTGTCGATCGGCGGGTTGGTGACCTGGCTGAAATTCTGCCGGAAGAAATGGTGCAGCCCGCGATACTGGTTCGACAGCACGGCGATCGGCGTGTCGTCGCCCATCGAGCCGACCGGTTCCTTGGCCTCCTCGACCATCGGATGGAGAATCAGTTCCAGATCCTCCATGGTGATGCCCATCGCGACCAGCCGGCGGCGCAGCTCGTCGCGGCCGAGAACGGTCGGCTCGCGGCCGGGCTCGCGGATCAGGGCGTCCAGCACCCGGATACGGGCGACCCAGTCCTGATAGGGCTGGCGGGCCGCCAGCACGTCCTTGATTTCGCGATCGTGATAAAGCCGGCCCTCGATCAGATCCACGGCGATCATCTGGCCGGGGCCGAGCCGGCCCTTCTCGACCACCTTGGACTCGTCGACCCGGACCATGCCGGTTTCCGACCCCGCGGCGATCAGCCCGTCGGCGGTGATGGTGTAGCGCATCGGGCGCAGGCCGTTGCGGTCCATCCCGCCCATCACCCAGCGGCCGTCATGGATCGCCAGCCCGGCCGGGCCGTCCCACGGCTCCATCACCGAATTGCAATAGCTGATCAGCCCGGCATGGGCCGCCGGCATGGTGGTGTTGGCGGCCAGCGCCTCCGGGATCATCAGCGACTTGACCATCGGCGCCTCGCGCCCGGCCCGGCACAGCAGCTCGAACACGTTGTCGAGGCAGGCGGAATCCGAGCTGCCGGGCTGGATCACCGGCTTGACGTCCTCGATGAAGTCGCCCATCAGCGGCGTCGCCAGCCGGGTTTCGTGCGACCGCATCCAGTTGATGTTGCCCTTCAGCGTGTTGATCTCGCCGTTATGCGCCAGCATCCGGAACGGCTGGGCCAGCCACCAAGTCGG
>CAZTNV010000256.1:899-6243 GCA_964615535.1 uncultured Mycobacteriaceae bacterium
CGGAAAGGTGTTGGTCGAATAGCGCTGGTGATAGATCGCGAAATTCGATGCGAACCGTTCGTCCAGCAGGTCCGGATAGAAGGCGGTCAACTGCTCGGCCAGGAACATGCCCTTGTAGATGATCGACTGGCACGAGAACGAGCATATGTAGAAATCGGTTATCCCGTCTGCGCGCACCGCCTTTTCGATCCGGCGGCGGACCACGAACAGGTCGCGCTCGAACTGCTCCTCGGAAACACCACGATTGTTGCCGACCATGATCTGCTCGATCTCCGGCCGGGTGGCATTGGCCTTTTCGCCGATGATGTCGACATTGATCGGCACCTGCCGCCAGCCATAGATCGTGTAGCCGAAATTGAGCACTTCGCACTCGACGATGCAGCGGCAGCTTTCCTGCGCCACGAAATCGGTGCGCGGCAGGAACACCTGACCGACCGCGATCGGCCCGTCGAACGGCTCGTGGCCGGTGGCCTTGACGTGATCGCGGAAGAAGGCCTGCGGGATCTGCACATGGATGCCGGCGCCGTCGCCGGTCTTGCCGTCGGCATCGACCGCGCCGCGGTGCCACACCGCCTTCAGCGCCTCAATCGCCGCGACCACCACCTCCCGTCGGGGCTTGCCGTCGATCGCCGCGACGAAGCCGACGCCGCAGGCATCGTGCTCCTCCGCCGGATCATAGGCACCGGCATCGGTCAGGCGGGTGCGGTTGGCCGCATAGGCTTCGGCGAAGATGTCGCCGGCGGTCTTGATCATGTCGGTCATGGCACTCGCCTCCTCGTTCAGCCCGCTTCGTTCAGCCAGGACTTGCGGGCAACATAGTCCTTGACCCGTTCCAGGGTTTCGACCAGGGGATCGATCGCGGCAAAAGCATCGTTCACCCGCCCGACCGCTTCGTCCTCGTCAAGCGGATAATCATGGGCCAGTTGATGGCGCAGCTTCGACAGGTCAAGCCACTGCTTCGTCGATTCGATGACTTCAATCTTTTCCATAATGTTGAAAACATCGCGCGCCAACAGCGGGACGACATCTTCGCCTTGAAGGATCAGAAGAGCACGAAAAACGCTCCGCGCCAGCAAATCCTGGAGGTTTTCAACCCGCTTGAGCAGCGCTTCGACCCGGTCGGCACCGAAATCGTCCAGGCCGGACAGGCGGTGGCCGGACATCGGAAACCAATGCCCGATATCGTGCTGCGCCTTGCGCAACCGAACGGCAATCGAGTTGCACTTGTTCAAGGCTGCGGCCAGAGCCGCCGCCGGATCGGCTTTCTCCATGGCCGGCTTCCGTTCCGATGCTGCGCCCGCCGGACCCGGCGGCCCGAGCAAAAGGCCCGTCCTTTCCGCAATCCGGTGCATGGGCCGCAACGGCGTGCCGCGCTCGTGCACCAGCACGTCGATCTTCTGTTCCCCGATCAATCCCTGGAGATCCCAGGAGAACCGGGATTGGTGCCCGAGATCCGCCATCCCCGGCGCGACCTCGATGTACAGATCGATGTCGCCGCCGCGGCGGGCATCGTCGGTGCGGCTGCCGAACAGGCGCACGGAGGCGTCCGGCCCGAACACCCGGGCCGCCGTCGCCGTGATCGCCGCAATCTCGGTCGCGTCCAGCCGCATCGCGTGCCTCATTCGGGCAGGAAGTCGAAGTCGAGGATCTGCTCGATCGAATACGGGCACTCCTCGGGGAAGGTCTTGACCGGCAGCCCGGTTTCGTCGGCCGCGTCGAGCCGGGCTTTCGGATAGGATCGCGCCCGGAAATCCGGCAATTCGCGACGCAGGCTCGGACTTTCCCGGACCAGCATGTCGAGCTGATCGCGGCCGTTGCGAACCGACCGGCGCCAGCCATTACCGCGCAATTCCGGCTGGAACTGCCACTTCAGCAGATGCATCAAGACGATCTGCATATGGCTCGCCAGCGCGCGCCGATCGGACCGGCCCAAGCTCTCGATCTCCTCGGCGACGTTCTCCACATCCAGCTCCGCCCACCGGCCGGCCCGGATCAGCGCCGCCTGCTCGGTCGACCAGGCGGCGAAATCCTCCTCGTAGCCGTGGAGCAACGGTTTGCGTGCGGTCGCGGTCATGCCGGCCTTCCATCGTCTTCGGGCAGGAAATCGAAATCCAGGATCTGCTCGACCGAGTACGGGCAGTCCTCGGGGAAGCTCCCGGCAGGCAAGCCGGTCTCGGCGGCCGCGTTGAGCCGGGCGTTGCGGTAGCGTCTCGCGACCAGTTCCGGCACCAAACGCCGCAAGCTGGGGCTGTCGGCCAGGATTTCCTGCGCTTCGGTTCGCCCGTTGCGGATTGACACCTCCCAACTGCTGCTGCGCCGCGCCGGCTGGAATTGCCATTTCAGCAGATGCATCAAAACGATTTCCAGATGACCGGCCAGCGCCCGGCGGTCGGACTTCCCCAAGCTTTCGATCTCCTCCGCCAGATGCTCAATGTCGGTTTCCGCCCACCGGCCGGCCCGGATCAGCGCCGCCTGCTCGGCCGACCACGCGGCGAAGTCCTCCTCGTAGCCGTGGCGCAAAGGTTTGCGTGCGGTCGCGGTCATGGCCGCCTCCCATTGTCTTCGGGCAGGAAATCGAAATCCAGGATCTGCTCGGCCGAGTACGGGCACTCCTCGGGGAAGGTCTTGACCGGCAGCCCGGTTTCGCGTGCCGCATCGCGTCGCGCCTTGGGGTAGGCGTATGCGCAGAACTCCGGCAGGTCGCGCCGGAGGCTCGGGCTTTCGCGGACGAGCAATTCCAACCGATCCCGGCCATTGTCGATCGATTGCAGCCAGGAACTGCCGCGCAGCCCCGGCTGGACCTGCCACTTCAGCAGATGCAGGATCACGTTCTGCATATGGCTCGCCAGCGCGCGCCGATCGGACCGACCCAAGCTCTCGATCTCCTCGGCAACGTTCTCCACATCCAGTTCCGCCCACCGGCCGGCCCGGATCAGCGCCGCCTGCTCGGCCGACCACGCGGCGAAATCCTCCTCGTAGCCGTGGAGCAGCGGCTTGCGCGCGGTCGCGGTCATACCGGCCCCCCATCGTCTTCGGGCAGGAAATCGAAATCCAGAATCTGCTCGACCGGCCAGGGGCAGGTTTCGGGGAAAGCCACGATCGACAATCCCGTTTCGTTCGCCGCCGCCTGTCGCGCCCGCCGATACTCCGTCACGATAACCGTCATTGGCACGGCCGGATCAGTACCGGCCAGATCGAGGCTGGGGCTCTCCTCTACCAGCCGTTCGATTTCCAGCCGGCAATTGAAAATCGTTCGTTGCCAGCTTTTCGAACGCATCTCCGGCTGAAAAGCCCATTTTAGCATATGCATCATCAGGTTGTAGAGATGGCTGTCGCGCGCGCGCCGCCTCGATCTTCCCAAATACTCGATCTCCTCCGCAAGGTTGGGCAGATCGAGCGTCGCTCTGAGGTCGGAGCGCGCCAGCCGCGCCTGTTCGAGCGCCCACCCGGCCAGATCGGCGTCGTATGTCGCCGACAGATCGACCTTCTTCGGCTCGTCGCCGAAAATGTCGAGATAAACAAGGTTCTTGATCATGAGGTGGATCTGCCGGAACCTGCAAACCGAAGCCGATGCTTCGCCTTCCCGCTCGGACCGAAGCCTTTCCAGCACGATGTCTGGGTTGCTGAACCAGCCGGTTCGCGAATTCTCATAAACCAGCAGATCGCATTCCTTCACAACTTTGTAATTGCCGCTCCGAAGCTTCTCCTCCTTATGGCTGATCGATGTCCGAATTGCAGATACGGCGAGGCGCTCCGGCTCTTCGCCAGCATAACCATCATTATTTATCAAGACGAACTGATGGACTCCAGTTCGAGGTCCCTTTTCATTGAATTCCTTATCTTCTCTTGTCAGTTCCTTCTGGTAACCCGGATCGGCGGATTCCGTTACCTCTATCCCCAGTTCAAACCCGTCATCCCGAGTCAGCCCGACATTCTGGGTCAGAACATAATCCGGCCAGCCTTCCGTCCCCTTCACCTTGCACAGAGCGCGCACCTTCAGCGGCAGGCGCAGCAGCCGCTTTGCCCGCCATGCGATCAGCAGGCGGCGCAGACAGAAATCCTCCTTGTCCCGTTGCTTGCGTGCGATCTCGCCGGCCCGCGGCGGCACGGTCTCGCCGAACGATCCGAGATCATCCGAAAACGTCCCATCTGCCTGCAACCGCAACCGCTCGACGGTGTCGGCGCCCAGCCAAGCCGTGCCCATCGCCTTACTCCGCCGCCACGTCGGGATAATCGCGCTGCAAATCTTCGGGATGCAGGCGGTACCACAAGGAATCCGCGCTGAACTCGATCTCGTCCGACCAGGCCAGAGCATGGCCGTCATCGACCAGCTTCATCTCGGCAACGAAGACATCCGGATCACCCATCGGGGCGCAGACACCGCCGCTTTCGACGTTGCGGCGGAAATCGACCGTGCCGAAATCGCCGCCTTCCCAGGTCAGTTCGACCGTGAAGTCCGGCCTGGCCCTGGCTCCAATGATCCGGTACTGCATCTCATTCCTCGATTCTGACCAGCGGCTGATGACGACGTGCGCGCAGCCAATTCTCGAACAGCTCGGCGTGGTGCTTGCGTGCCCATCGCCTGACCCTTGCCAAATCCGACGCAACCAGCTTTCCGTTGATCTGCAGTATTGACAAATCCTCCAAGCTCATCTTCCCATGGAAATCCGGACTGCGGAGATGGAAATGCGGTGGGTCGTGGTCGTCGACGTAGAAAACCACCGCTATTGAACCAATCATCGCGACCGTCGGCACATTTCCTCCAGCATTCCTACTCCGCCGCCACCATCACCCCGGCCGTGGCCTTCTGCGTAAGATATTGGTGCATCGCGGCGGCGGCGTCGCGGCCGTCGCGGATCGCCCAGACCACCAGCGAGGCGCCGCGCACGATGTCGCCGGCCGCGAACACCCCGTCCAGATTGGTCATCATGGTCTTGTAGCTGATCGTCACCGTGCCCCAGCGGCTGACCTTGAGATCCGGGCTGCCGAACCGGCCGGGCAGATCCTCCGGATCAAACCCCAAAGCCTTGATCACCAGCTCGGCCGGCAGGGTGAAGGTCGACCCGTCGATGATCTGCGGTGCCTGCCGGCCGGTGGCGTCGGGCACGCCCAGATGGACGCGCTGCGCCCGCACCCCGGCGACCCGCCCGGCGCCCTCCCCGTCGGTCCCGACGAAGGCCTCGGGCGCGACCTGCCAGACGAACTCCACGCCCTCCTCCTCGGCATTGGCAACCTCGCGCTGCGAGCCGGGCATGTTGGCGCGGTCGCGGCGATAGAGGCACTGCACCGAGGCGGCGCCCTGGCGCACCGCGGTGCGCACGCAGTCCATCGCGGTGTCGCCGCC
>CAZTNV010000257.1:0-6230 GCA_964615535.1 uncultured Mycobacteriaceae bacterium
GCCAAGTTCCAGCGCGAGCTGGGCGCGATGGGCTACAAGTTCCAGTTCATCACCCTGGCGGGTTTCCACAGCCTGAACTTCACCACCTTCCAGCTCGCCAAGGGGTACAAGGAGCGGCAGATGGCGGCCTATTCGGAACTCCAGCAGGCGGAGTTCGCCGCGGAGAAGGACGGCTATACCGCCACCCGCCACCAGCGCGAAGTCGGCACCGGCTATTTCGACGCGGTCTCGCTGGCGATCTCCGGCGGCGAAGCCTCCACCACCGCCCTGGCCGAATCCACGGAACACGCGCAGTTCTGAGGCGCGGGGGTTCGGACTGATCGGATTGCGATGCCGGGCCGGTGAAAACCGGCCCGGCTTTTTATGGCGCACTTGCCCGTCGTGTTGGATTGTCCTTTGTTGCAAATGCAATTATTGCGGCGCTTTCCCGAGCGGCTTATAAGCATTTTCGCTCGGGATGCCCTGTGCGGGATCTGGCCGATCTTGGCCGGATCAACCGGTGGTTGGGGCTGATCCGGTGCGTCGGCCATTGGATCGGACCCTATGACTATTGACACACCCTCCGCCTCGCCTTCTCCGGGAACACCCGCGCCACGGTTTTCCCTCACAGGATGGGTTGTACCAATCCTGCTTCTGTTGGGCGGTATCACTGGAGTGATCGCTCGGCTTGATTGGATTATTGCCAATCTCTTGGAGGTAGCCGGTCTTGGCGTTCTTTTGCTTTTCGTAGCAGGAATCGCCTATGTCTTCTGGCGCGTGATCAGCGGGCCGGGAGAACAGGTCCTTCAACGGCTCCTGGACAGCCTCAATTTCCGGCTCGATTGCCTGCTGTCGCGGCATCGGAAGTGGTATCTGGAATTCCTCGGCGATCGGCACCGGACCTTTGATATCAAGGGATTTACCACGCACGGCCAATACACTCTGGAACTGGACCGGGTGTTCGTCGATCTGCAAATCGTGCCGACGGCGCCCGGCAAGGCCGGCACGCATCCCTTGCCGCCGCCGCGGTCCCTGGGCGGTGCGAAGTCGATCTGGGAATTCCTGGTCTCGCGGGAGGCCGGGTACGGCCCTCTGGCGATCCTCGGCCCGCCGGGCAGCGGCAAGACCACCTTGTTGAAACATGTCGCGCTGGTGCTGGCCTTGCGCGGCCGCGCGAAGGGGTTTCGCCGGCCGACCCACCGGCTGCCGGTGCTGCTGTTCATCCGGGACATCGCCAAGCGGATCGCCGGCGACCAGCCGCCGACCCTGGCGGAACTGGCGCGGGACAGCGCCAAAGAGAAGGGCCGGCGCTGTCCGCCGCTCGGCTGGTTCCAGAAATGGCTGGACCGGGGCGGATGTCTGGTGATGCTGGACGGGTACGACGAAGCCGCCGATCTCGCCCCCCGCCGCAAAGTCGGGGACTGGATCGACCAGCAGATCGCCGCATCGCGACAGAACCGGTTCCTGGTCACCTCGCGTCCCCTGGGCTATCGCGCCCATCCGTTGACCGAGGTCACGGTTCTGGAAGTCCAGCCCTTCACCGCCAAGCAGGTGCGACGGTTTGTCGAAAACTGGTATCTCGCCAACGAGATCTTGGCGCATGGCGGCCGCGAAGACGAAGGCGTAAGGATGGAAGCACGCCGCGGTGCGCGCGATCTGCTGGATCGGCTGGGCCGGGGACCGGGCGCGGCGATCGCCGATCTGGCGGTCAACCCGCTGCTGCTGACCATGATCGCCACGGTCCACCGGTACCGCAGCTCGCTGCCCGGCCGGCGGGTGGAACTCTATGCCGAGATCTGCGAGGTGTTCCTCGGCAAGCGTCGGCAGGCGGCAGGGGTGGAAGATCCCCTGACCCCGGCCCAGCGACAAACGGCCTTGCAGCCGCTGGCCTACGCCATGATGGAGTCGGGCAAGCGGGACGTCGACCTGGCAACCGCGGAAAAGGCGATCAAACCGGTGCTGCCGCGCATCGGTTGGCACGACGGAGCGGCCAAATTCCTTAAGGATGTCGAGGAGCGCAGCGGCCTCGTTCTGGAAAGGGAGAGCGGCCGGTACGGCTTTGCTCATCTGGCCTTTCAGGAGTTCCTGGCGGCGTCCCACATCATCGAGAAGGGTTTGACCAACGGACTGCCCGGCCGGATCGCCGAAAGCTGGTGGCACGAAACCATCCGGCTCGCCTGCGCGAAGGGCGACGGTTCGGCGATCGTCGAGGCCTGCCTGCGCGCCGGCACGGCCGCGGCCCTGGTGCTGGCCCAGGAGATCGCAGAGGAGGCCAAGGAGTTGCGGCCCGAGCTGGCGGCCGAGGTCCGGAGGCTGATCGACAACGGTCTGGAAAGCGACGATCCCGAGCGCGCCGCTATGGCGGCCAATGTGGCGCTGCAACGCCGGTTGAAGCAATTGGTGCGCATCGACGATGATCGAGCGATCGACTCGACCCTGATCACCCAGGCCGAATATCAGCTCTTCATCGATCAGAGGGCCTCAACCGGAGATTTCCGCCAGCCGGATCATTGGCATGACCGGAGGTTTGCAGCGGGCACGGGACGCCGGCCGGTTCTCGGGATTCGCAGCGGCGATGCCGTGGCCTTTTGCGATTGGCTGACCGAGCGCGAAGGCGGCCTGTGGCGCTATCGCTTACCGACCCCGGAAGAGGCCAATGCTTCGGCATTGGTTTGCGAATATGGCCAGCCAGTATTTTATTGGACGAAATCCGATAGTGCGGAAACACCAAATTTGTCAGCTCGATTGACGCCGAACGATGCCCGCGTGCTCGGTCTGGGCGACGGCAGGATTTCGCTTGGTCATATGATCGAAAAAACGATTGCATCTGCCGGTCAATCCAGTCCTAGGAGTTTGCAATTCAAACGAAGTGCTGTTCGCCGCACGCTGATTGAGTGCATTCGATTTGGGTTGACAAGTGGTAAGTTCGCCCGCCCGCTATTCCAGGACGTTGACCTCGACCCCAATCGTGCCCTCGGCATCGGCCTCGACCCCGACCGCTTCCTTGACGCTACCACTGGGCGCGCCCGAAGCCTTCCGGTCAACATTGGACTTCCGTTCGATATCGACCTTGACTTAGCACTCGCTCCTGCTAGTGCACTTCGTCTAGAACACAACATTCGCCTGAACTCGGTGGTCGCCTTCGGTCTCGCCTGTGGCACCTGGTCCCTTTCTATCATTGCTTATCTTGCCTTCGTATTCGTCTCTTCTACTGACCCCTTCGCCTCTATTCCTGTCTTACTTGGCTTCGCCAGCCTTCCGTTCGCGTTCTCCTTAGTTGTTTGCCAGTACCTCGCCCGCTCGCTCGATGATACCACCTTTAGTCCAGTTGACCGAGCCATTGACCGCACCGCTTACTTCATCCGCGACCGCATCATAGGCGGCTGGTTCAGGAGCAGCAGAGTTCGCCTCCGTGATCAGAATTTACTGTTGTTTTTTTTCTTGCTTCACCAAATCATGACAGATCGATCGAGAGATAAATTGCCCAATCAGGTCGAAAGCGGTGAGACCTTGGTATGCAATAAGGAATCATTGATCGATGAGTCAATCGTTTGTCTTATTGCTATTGCTGCGGCGGTTTTTAATAGATTAGTTATAAAAGCTGACGAACATTTAGATACACCATCGCCCGGAAGTCATTCTAGTCTAGTCTTCAGAATCGTACCAGTGATGTTCGAAGTTTTGGACCGAGTAAATTTGAATGTCAAAGAAGCTCGTGACATAGAACGCGCCCTTGCCGCCCTTTATGTGCTGCGCGAAAGGCGGCATGGGCGATTTCTACCTTTTGAAGGTCTCCGCATTGTCCGCGAAAGGGCCGTCATTCCACCGGCATGACGGATGTTTGCTTAGGAATAGGCAGGACACGCAACTTATACAGTTTGTTCTCTCTAAGCCCTGAGCTGGCGGGCTGTTCCAACCCCCCGCTGGAAGGTTTGGCGTCGCGCGCTTCGCGCGAACGGCGACGCGCCAAGCCTTCCGGTAAGGGGGTGCTATCCCCGACCGGCGCCGGAGATACCGCTTGCTGCGCCGTGTCGTGGCGCCAAGGGCGCCACGGACCTACGGATGATCATGGAAACGCATTTGTGCTCGATCGTAGGTCCGTGGCGCGTTGCGCCACGACAGTGCCGCCGCCGGCCGTCACTCGCTCATGCCGGAGTGGGGAATTCGGCAGTGTCGGCCTGGTGGGCAGGTGGCGGATCGGCTCCCCTGTTTTCCTGTCGGCGAGGGCGAGGTCGATTCGATCTCGTCCTTCAGAATTTCGCCGGGATGAACGGCGCGCTTGAACATCATCCCGCTTTTCTCAGTGGCAATCCACGATCTCCACATTGCCCGGTCCCGGCGATGATGAGATCGAGCTGGGAGACTGTGTGGCCTGCGTTCCGCCCTTCGCACCACCGGTCGGCGGCTCGGCCCGGTCCCGACCCCGATCGTCACCCCCGGCCCAGCAGCGCCTTTACCGCCTGGTCGTCCTGGTCCGGTCGCCATTGGCCGGTGTGCTGCATGGCGTGGGCCAAGCGGGCCTTGTATTCGGATTTGGCGATTTCCAGGCCGCCGAAGCGGCGCAGATGTTCCGTGGTGAACTGGGTGTCGAGCAGCGTGAAGCCGCCCCAGATGAGCTGCGCCACCAGATGGACCAGCGCGACCTTGCTGGCATCGGTTTCGCGGCTGAACATGCTTTCGCCGAAGAACGCGCCGCGCAGCGCCACGCCGTACAGCCCGCCGACTAGCCGACCCTCCCGCCAGCATTCCACGCTGTGGGCGTGGCCGGTCGCGGCCAGGGTAGAATAGAGCTGGCGGATCTTGCGGTTGATCCAGGTCTTCGGGCGGTCCGGGGTGGGCTCGCCGCAGGCCAGGATCACGGCATCGAAATCGGTATCGTAGCGCACCTCGAAGCGGCCCTGCAGCACCACCTTCCGCAGGCTGCGCGGCACGTGAAAGCGGTCGAGCGGAAGAATGCCCCGCCACGGCGGGTCGAACCAGAACAGCTCGTCCGAATCCGCGGCCTCGGCCATCGGGAAATAACCCTGGGCATAGGCGCGGATCAGCAGGTCCGGAGTGATGTCGCTCATCCCGTCGTCCGGTCACCTAATCCTGGGCGGCAAGGCGTTTTTCCAGCCAATGGATGTCGTAGGCTCCGTTGATGAAATCGCGCTCGGTGATCAGGCGGCGGTGCAGCGGCAATGTGGTGTCGATGCCCTCGATCACGAATTCCTCCAGCGTCCGGCGCAGCCGCATCAGGCATTCGTTGCGGTTGGTGCCGTGCACGACCAGCTTGGCGATCAGGCTGTCGTAATAGGGCGGCACCACATAGCCGTCGTACAGGGCGCTGTCGACCCGCACGCCCAGCCCGCCCGGAGCATGGTAATAGGCGATCCGTCCGGGCGACGGCACGAAACTGTCGGGGTGCTCGGCATTGATCCGGCACTCGATGGCATGGCCGGAAAACCGGACGGCGCCCTGATCGTAGCCGAGCGGCGCGCCGGTGGCGACGCGGATCTGTTCGCGAACCAGATCGATGCCGCTGATCATTTCCGACACCGGGTGTTCGACCTGTAAACGGGTGTTCATTTCGATGAAATAGAACTGGCCGTCCTCGTAGAGAAATTCCATGGTCCCGACGCCGCGATAGCCGAGATCGCGGACCGTCCGGGCGGCCAGCGCGCCGATCCGGTCCCGCTGTTCGGCGTTGAGCGCGGGCGAGGGGGCCTCCTCGATCACCTTCTGATGGCGGCGCTGAATGGAACAGTCACGCTCGCCGAAATGCACCACGGTGCCATGGGTGTCGGCCAGCACCTGAATCTCGATGTGGCGCGGCCGCATCAGAAACTTTTCCAGATAGACGCTGTCGTCGCCGAACGCGGCCAGCGATTCGGCGCGCGCCAGGGCATAGGCCTGGAGCATCTGATCACGGTCGAGCGCGATCTTCATGCCGCGCCCGCCGCCGCCCGCCGTGGCCTTGACCAGCACGGGGTAGCCGATCCGCTCGGCCGCCGCCAGCGCCGCCTCGGCCGACTCGACCGCCCCGTCGGAGCCCGGCACCACCGGCATGCCCAGTTCGGTCATCGCCCGCTTGGCGGCGATCTTGTCGCCCATGATCCGGATATGCTCCGGCGTCGGCCCGATGAACGCAAAGCCGTGTTCCTCGACCATTTCCGCAAAGCGCGCGTTTTCGGCCAGGAAGCCGATGCCGGGATGGATCGCATCGGCCCCGGTGATGGTCGCGGCGGAGATCAGCGCCGGGATGTTGAGAT
>CAZTNV010000258.1:0-6220 GCA_964615535.1 uncultured Mycobacteriaceae bacterium
CTGCGGCGCCGATCCGGTTCGGTTGCAGCACCTGCATTAGCTGGATAGGGATACCGGCATTTTCCTCCTGTATTTGTGAACACCCATTGGTCACTGGACGATGTAACGGGCAAGTACGGCCTGAGTGATCACCCTTTATATTTCGCGGCCAAGGAGAACAGGGACACCTTCGCGGCGGTCAGCATTTTAAATGAAATCGTGACGCAAGAAACAATTGACAAGATCGCCGATTGCATCTTCTACAAAGACCATACAACACATGGCCTTTCCGTCATTGCGCCAGCGGCAACACCCGATGAGTCGAACAATGCCTTGGCAATTACATACGCTCAGTGGTTGGCTAGAGAGCTTGATCTACACGTTGAAAAGAGTGTTTTTGTCTCAAGGGTCGTTCGCCGGGATCGCCAGGGGGCCTGGTTCAGATTGGCTCACCACCTCGGGTTCTATGGAACCGTTACCGAAGGACGTTCTTACATTATCGTTGACGATGTGATGACCTTGGGCGGAACCTTGGCCGACCTTCGCGGATTCATTGAATCTAAAGGCGGATATGTCATTTGCATGTCGGTCCTGGCTCATCGAAATGGTCGCGACCTGCCTATTTGCCTTGCCGGTCCGACCCTTTATCGGCTATTCGACAGTTTCGGGGAGGAGATCGATGAGTATTGCAAGCAGGAACTCGGCCATGGAGCCGACTGCCTCACTGAGCCGGAAGCGCAGTTGCTGCTCGGATGCCCGTCTCTTGACGCCGTCAGAGCGGCAATCCATGGAGCGCGTCACACTCCAAATCCACGCGCAGGCCGAAGCCGCGGTACACGCAAGCCCGCGAAGATTCCAGGTCAGGTTGCCGATCCCCGCGGCGGTCGACGCGGCTGAATGAATGCCGGGCGTCGTCGGCCTGGATCGTCGGGTCGAGCGGCAATCTCTGGCCTGCTTATGGCATGTTTGAGAATGGGACGGCGGGCAAGGTGCCTGGGACGTCACGGCAGAGAACGGTGCAATTCCGGCGTTTTTGGTGATGATTGACATCCGGCACGCCGGTGACTAGCTGAGTGTCGCCAATCCGGCATTGCCGCTATGGAGAATAACAGATGAAGGTTGCCAACTCGCTGAAGAGCCTGAAGCTCCGGCATCGCGCCTGCCGCGTGGTGCGGCGCAAGGGTCGGGTGTTCGTGATCAACAAGGAGAATCCGCGGTTCAAGGCGCGCCAGGGCTGACGCCTTTCCCGCCATCCTCTCCTCCGATCGCCGCCCAACCGCGCCCCTGCAGGCGCGGTTTTCGTTTTTGTGCGAAACCTTGACCATCGGGAGAGATCGATGAAGCCACTGCCCAAACCGCCCAGGCGGCGCAATCCGTTTGTCGTCGAACTGCGCCGCCTCGGCCACAAGGTGCGGCCGAGCAAGACCGTCTATACCCGCAAGGGCCGAACCGGCGGAGCGGCCAAGGCCGCTCTTGCCGAGTCCGGCGGCGCGGCCCCGGCCCGTCCGGCTGCCGGGTAGGTGCCGGTTTCAGGCGCCGGCCGGCTCCGCGGGATCGACCGCCTGCCTGCCGATGGCATCCAGTTTCTTCTGCAACAGCAGCCGGTCCAGCCCATCCATCCGCAGGCTGGTGAAGATCTTGATCCGGCCTTCCAGTTCCAGATAGGCGCGCTTGAACGCCTGGAACGTCTTGTCTTCCGATCCGACGAAGGCCGCGGGGTCCTGGATGCCCCAATGGGCGGTCATCGGCTGTCCCGGCCAGATCGGGCACACCTCTCCGGCGGCGTTGTCGCAGACGGTGAACACGAAATCGAGCGGCGGGCTGTCCGGCTGGGCGAATTCGTCCCAGTTCTTGCTGCGCAGAGTGTCGGTACCGTAGTTCAGCCGCCTGAGCAGCGTGATCGTCATCGGATTGACCGTGCCGGCCGGCCGGCTCCCGGCGCTGTAGCCCTTGAACTTGCCGATGCCGAACCGGTTCAGGATGCACTCCGCCATGATGCTGCGGGCGGAATTGCCGGTGCACAGGAACAGCACGCTGTAAATCTTGTCCGACATGATGGCCTCCTCTGGCGCAACGGATGCCGTGCCCGGTTTGGGTGAATGCCGCCGGCATGGAACGGTGCCGGGTCGTCCGGCCGAATCGCTGTGCGGGCGATTGCGGCCTGCATGCCTGCGCTGGCGAGAAAACACGCTTTTCGGCCCAGGACTGAATAGGTGTCTTGCATATCACACAACCGGGAATGTTGCCAGTTGCGATACCATTACGCGGCCGGTGCCAGATCGCGAAACCGGCCGAGCGCAAGCCCGGCACGGTCGAGCGCCGCGGGAAAGGCATCGCTCAGGATGTAGCGGTATTCCTCCTCTCGCGTGTCGGTCACCGGATCGACGGCGCGCAGATCGGCGTCGACGATGCCGGGATGGCAATGGATCAGCGGCCACCGCCCCGGCCCGTCGAGAAAGCGCGGAAACAGCTCCGCATAGGCCACCCGGCCGGAGAAATCGTGGACGCCGCGGAACCCCTCATTGGCCGCGATGCCGCGCCGCCGCAGCAGGGAGCACAGCCGCCGGCCGAGCAGCGCGATGACCAGCGCCCGGTCGCGCGCCACGCCGCGGCGCATGATGGCCGCGACCGGCTCCCGGCAGCAGCGGATATAGGCCCTCCGGCGGTCGCAGCGGCGCTCGAACAGGTCGATCACGGCAGCGCGGATGATCGGCAACTGATGGACATGCTGGTGCCCGTCGAGGAAATCCGGCGACGCGCCGAACGCCGCCTCGAAGGCATCGAACTGCCGCCCGAGCTCGGCCCGGATTTCTCCGGCCTCGAGCCGCCGCAGCAGGGCAGTGCGCAGCAGCCGGCCGAGCGGCGGCAATCGCCCGTCGGGCGCGGTGCGCGGCATCGGCCCGAGCGGCATCAGGCCGCCGGTCAGGGTGAGGTGCAGGCCGATATCCGCCCGGCCGCGCAGCGCATGCAGCGCCGCCGCATGGTCCGGCCAGAACCGGCTGACCGTCATGCAGCCCGTGGCGGTCAGCCGGCCGCGGCCGATCAGGTCGAGAATGGCGCGGCTGACGCCGGGCGCCAGGGCATAGTCATCCGCACACAGCACCGCGCGCCGTCGGCAGGACGATCCGGTCATGTTGCGGCCCTTGTCCGTCGCCGGCATCGATCAACACTCATAGCCGGCAAACTTCGATGGTACCGTGGCGCCACGCGACAGGACCATTCTGCCGCCGGGAGTCCACGAACCGAAAGCGATCCTCAGCGATGACCGATGCCGATCCCGCCGTCCTCGCCTCCGGCCGGCGGTCCTTTGCCGCCGCGCTGATGCGCCAGTTCATGCAGTTCGCGGCGGTCGGGCTGGTCGGCACGGCCGTCCATTATTCGCTGCTGATCCTGCTGGCCGAGGCGTTCGGGGTCGATCCGGTGATCGGATCGTTCCTTGGCTTCATTTCGGGCGGCCTGGTCAATTATTACCTGAACTACAAGATCACCTTCCGGTCCACCAAGCGGCATCAGACCGCCATGGCCCAGTTCTTCACCGTGGTGGGCATCGGCCTGGGCCTGAACACGCTGCTGATGGCGCTGTTCGTCAACCAGTTCGGCGTTCAGTACCTGATCGCCCAGATCGTGACCACCGGACTGGTGCTGATCTGGCACTTTCTCGGCAACCGGTTCTGGACCTTCCGCTGACCGCGATCGCGCTCTGCGGACGACGTCCGTCCGCTACAGCCAGCCCCGCCATTTGAAATACAGCAGCGGCACCAGCGCCGAAATCACCATCATGCCGAGCGACAGCGGATAGCCGAACTCCCAGTGCAGTTCCGGCATGATATCGAAATTCATGCCATAGATGCTGGCGATCAGCGTCGGCGGCAGGAATACCACCGCAACCACCGAGAAAATCTTGATGATATCGGTCTGTTGAATATTGATCATGCCGAGCGTGGCATCGAGCAGGAAGTTGATCTTGTTCGACAGGTAATTGACATGGTCGCTCAGCGATTGGATATCGCGGATCATCGCCTTCAGATGATCGCGGGATTCCTTCAGGTTCTTGTCGGTCACGGTCGAGGTCAGGAAGGTGACCAGGCGACCGAGGGTGACCAGGCTCTCCCGGACCTTGGAGGTCAGGTCGGCATTGTGGCCGACCGACAGCAGCACCTTGTTGAAATCGAGCGGCTTTTCCCGTTTGGCGCGCCTGCCCTTGGCCCCGGACAGGCGCGGCTGGAACACCTGCTGCGAGACGCGGTCGATATCGAGCGCAGCCTGCTCCAGGATATCGGCCATCCGGTCGATGATCGCTTCGAGCAGGCCGATCAGCAGGGATCGGCAGGACGCGCTCAGCGCCGGCTCGCGCTGCAGCCTCGCGGCAAAGCTGCGGAACGGCTTGGGATCGGCGTAGCGCAGCGAGATCAGCCGGGGGCCGAGCAGAATGAAGGTGACCGGCGTGCTCTGCGGCGAGTCGGTATCGGCATTGGCGATGACCGTCGCGGTCATGATCAGGGCATCGCCCGCGCGATACAGCCGGCTGGTCGCCTCGATCTCCTGCATTTCCTCGCGGGTCGGAACGTCGAAGTTCAGCGCGGCCTCGACCCGATCGACCTCCTCGGCGGTCGGCTCGCTGAGATCGATCCACACCGCTTCGAGCGGCACGGGCTGGCCCGGCTCGAGAACCGCTGCGGTCACCTGCGCCTGTCCGCCCGTATATGTGGTCAGCATGTCTTCGAACCGTTTCGACGAGGGGAGAGGGGCTCCGGCCCGGCGAGCCGGCCGCCGGAAAGAATCCCTTGATCGAGACCGCAAACCGCGGCGCGGGCGTTATGGATCGGATATGTGGTGGAATTGCCGCACGGCGAGCACGATCAGAACCCGCCCCAGGCGGGTCGCCGCGGCGCCACCCGCGCCTCGCCGGCGGTCAGCGGCCGTTTCGAATCGTCCTCGCCCGGCGCGCCCAGCACCTCGATGCGCAACATGGCCAGCGCGTCGCCATCCCGGCCGCTGCGCAGCTCGCCGACCTCCCTGCCGTCCCGAAGGATCGGCGTGCCCGGCGGCGGCAGCGGCCCGGTAACGCTCACCGGCACCAGCCGGCGCTTGACCAGACCGCGATACTTGGTGCGGGCGGTCAGCTCCTGGCCCATATAGCAGCCCTTGGTCCAGGAAATCGCATTGAGTTCGTCGAAACTGCTTTCGACCAGCGTGGATTTCTCGACCACCAGATCGCGGCTGCCATCCGGCACGCCCTGGGCCAGCCGATGCCGGTCATAGGCGTCCGCCGCGGTCTCGGCCAGCCCGAGCGCGGCCAGGGCGGCGCAGGCACCGTCGCGCGGCAGCACCAGCCGGACGCCCAGCGCGACCAGCCGCGGATCGACATAGGCGATGCCGCCGCCGAACGCCGCCGCGGCGCCGGCCGCGTCGGGCAGGCCGAACGCCCCCGGCGCGCCATCGCCGAACGCCGCCGCCACGGTCCATGTCTCGGAGGCATCGGCCAGCGCGATCTTGGAGCGCAGCTTGTACATGCCGAGCCGGCGCAGCAGATCCTGCCGCCGCTCCGCCTCGCAATCGAGCAGAAGCTGATCCCGGTGCTCGACGATGAAGAAATCGTGCAGGTATTTGCCCTGGGCGGTCAGGAAGGCGGAAAAGATCGCCCGGCCGGCCCCGACCAGCCGGACATCGTTCGAGGTCAGTCCCTGGAGGAAATCGACCCGATCCTCGCCCGACAGGGCCAGCACTCCGCGCCCGTCCAGCACCGCGAACTCGGCCATCTCGCGCGCCCCCCTGTTTCCGCCGGCCGCTAACGTGGCCCGCAGCGGCGGCCTTGGCAAGGTGCCGCGCGGGCCCGCCGATGACGGTGCCCGCGGCAACCGCCATATCAACGCAAGCACAAAAGGGCGCAAAGACAAAGGGGCGCAAAGACGCGAAGATCGGCGATCGATTCGGCAAGCCGCGACGGGAGGCCAGCGTGACCGATCCTTACGACCTCATCCTCGCCGGCGGCCATGCGGCCACGCCGGGCGGCCTCGTGGAGACCGATATCGGCGTGCGCGGCGGGCGGATCGCGGCGCTGGGCGATCTCGCGCGGGACGAATCGATCGAGCGGATCGACTGTCGCGGCCTGCATCTGCTGCCGGGCGTGATCGACACCCAGGTGCATTTCCGCGAGCCGGGGCTGGAGCACAAGGAGGATCTGGCGACCGGCACCGCGGGCGCGGTGCTGGGCGGGGTCGCCGCGGTGTTCGAAATGCCC
>CAZTNV010000259.1:0-6169 GCA_964615535.1 uncultured Mycobacteriaceae bacterium
CCGGAACTCTAAAGTGTCGTGGACCCAGGTCGAAACCGGCTCGGCGATCACCTGGAAATATCCGAGCTGCATTCTGCAGGGCGACAATTCGGTCGGCGAGTTCTATTCGATCGCGGTGACCAATCATCGCCAGCAGGCCGATACCGGCACCAAGATGATTCATATCGGCAAGAACACCAGCAGCCGAATCATTTCCAAGGGCATTTCGGCGGGCCGTTCGGACAACACCTATCGCGGTCTCGTGCGGATCATGCCGGGAGCGGAGAATGCGCGGAATTTCACCCAGTGCGACAGCCTGCTGATCGGCGAGCAATGCGGCGCGCATACCGTGCCTTACATCGAGTCGCGCAACCGCACCGCGCAGGTGGAGCACGAGGCGACGACCTCGAAGGTCAGCGAGGATCAGTTGTTCTATTGCCGGCAGCGGGGCATCGGCCAGGAAGAGGCGCTCGGCCTGATCGTCAACGGGTTCTGCCGGCAGGTGCTGCAGGAACTGCCGATGGAATTCGCCGTCGAAGCGCAGAAGCTGGTCGGCATCAGCCTGGAAGGCAGCGTGGGATGACGGCGCCATCCGTTGCGTTGCCCCTGCCCGGACCCGGACGGAGGAAACGGCAACGGCGGGCCATCATTGCCGAAGCGCCGGCCTTCGGAGCCTGCCGTCAGGCGGGCATGTCGCGGGAGGCAAGGGAGCATGACTCCCCGCTTTCCTGAGGATGACGGAAACGGTTCTGGCGCGGGCATGCCGCGCCGATCGATGGTCAAGGATTGAAGATGCTGGAAATCAAGGATCTGCGCGTCGCCGTCGAAGGCAAGGAGCTGCTCAAGGGGTTGAGCCTGTCGATCGCGCCGGGTGAGGTCCATGCGATCATGGGGCCCAACGGCTCGGGCAAGAGCACGCTGGCCTATGTCATCGCCGGCAAGGAAGGCTACGAGGTCACCGGCGGCGCGATCACCTTCCGCGGCGAGGATGTCCTGGCCATGGAGATCGAGGATCGGGCGCGGGCGGGGCTGTTCCTGGCGTTCCAGTATCCGCTGGAGATCGCCGGGGTGGGTACCATGACCTTCCTGCGCACCGCGGTCAACGCCCATCGCAAGCACCGCGGCGAACCCGAAATCGATCCCATGCAGTTCGTCAAGCTGGTGCGCCAGAAGGGCAAGCCGCTCGGCGTCACCGACGAGATGCTCAAGCGAGCGGTCAATGTCGGCTTCTCCGGCGGCGAAAAGAAGCGCAACGAGGTCTTGCAGATGCTGCTGCTCGAACCGGCCATGGCCATCCTGGACGAGACCGATTCGGGCCTGGACATCGATGCACTGAAGGTGGTGGCGGACGGCGTCAATGCCTTGCGCAGCCCGGAGCGTTCGACCCTGGTGATCACCCATTACCAGCGCCTGCTCAACCATATCGTGCCCGATCATGTCCATGTCCTGGCCGGCGGCCGGATCGTGCGGTCAGGCGGCGAGGAGCTGGCGCATGAGCTGGAAGCCAAGGGCTATGCCGGCATGATCCCGGAGGCGGCATGACCGAAGCGATGACCACGTCCCCCTCCGAACCCGTCTCGCCGATGGTCGCACCCTGGCTGGCGCGGTTCGAGGCGGCGCGACGGGCCTTGCCGGGGGCCGGCCGGCCCTGGGCGGAGGCCCTGCGATCCCGTGGCATGGACGGTTTCGCCGCGCGCGGCTTTCCGAGCCGCAAAGTCGAGGCGTGGAAATACACCGATCTCAAGAAGCTGGCCAAGGTGAGCTTCGAGCCGGCACCGGTTGCGGTCGACGGTCTGTCCGATGCGCTACGCGGCGAGCTGGCTGCGCTCGACCCGGCGTCGATCAGCGCCGTCTTCGTCAACGGCCATTTCCGGCCCGACCTGTCCAGCCTGTCCAGCCTGCCCGAGGGCGCCCGGCTGACCAGTCTGGCGCTGCTGCTGGAACGGGGCGACCCGCTGCCGGCGGCGCATCTGGACCGCGTGCTGGGGCCGGGCGAGCGGCCGCTGCAGGGCCTCAACACGGCGCTGATGCAGGACGGGTTCGTGCTCGAACTCGCGACGGGGGTCACGGTCGAGGCGCCGATCCGGCTGGTGTTCCTGACCGAGGCATCCGGTCCGCCGATCGCGTGCTTTCCGCGCAATCTGGTGGTCGCCGGCCCGAACAGCGCGGCGACGCTGGTCGAGACCTGGCGAGGTCTGAACGATGGGGCCTATTTCCAGAACGCCGTCACTGAGATCGTTGTGGCGCAGGGCGCACGGCTGCATCATTACCGGCTCCAGGACGAGGGTTGCCGGGCCTTTCATCTGGCGCAGTCCCTGATCCGGCTGGAAGCGCATGCCAGCTATGACAGCTTTACCCTCGCGCTCGGCGCCGAATGGTCCCGCGCCGAGGCGGAGGCGCGGCTCGACGGGCCGGGCGGCAGTCTCAGGATCGCCGGCGCCTATCTGGCGCGCGGATCGCAACATATGGACAACACCACCCTGATCGACCATGCCCAGCCCGATTGCCGGAGCCGCGAAGTGTTCAAGGGCGTGTTGGACGACCGGGCGCGCGGCGTGTTCCAGGGAAAGATCCTGGTGCGCCGCGGTGCCCAGCGGACCGACGGCTATCAGCTCAACCGCGCCCTGCTGCTGTCCAAGACAGCCGAAATCGACAGCAAGCCGGAGCTGGAAATCTATGCCGACGATGTGAAATGCAGCCACGGCGCCACCGCCGGCGAGATCGATCACGACGCCCTGTTCTACCTGCGGGCGCGCGGCATCGACGAAACCGCGGCCCGGGCGCTGCTGGTCGAGGCCTTCGTTCAGGAGGCGATCGAGGAGGTCGAAGTGGACGCCGTGCGCGAGGAGTTCGCTGCCGCGGTCGCCGGCTGGCTGGCGGCGCGCGACACCGGGAAGGAGGCGGCATGACGACGGCATTGCAGACCGCTCTGCGCGACCCGCTCCACGCCAGCGGCATCAACTCCTATGATGTCGACACGATCCGCGCCGATTTCCCGATCCTGTCGCGCACCGTGCATGCCCGGCCGGGCCGGCCGGGCAAGCCGCTGGTCTATCTCGACACCGGCGCCTCGGCGCAGAAACCGCGGCAGGTGATCGAGGCGGTCAGCCGGTTCTACGAGACCAGCTATTCCAACGTCCATCGCGGCCTGCACGCCCTCAGCGCCGAGGCCACCGATGCCTTCGAGGCGGCGCGCGGCAAGGTCCGCGGCTTTCTGAATGCCGGGTCGAACGGCGAGATCGTGTTCGCCAAGAACGCCACCGAGGCGATCAATCTCGTGGCGCGCAGCTTTGGCGGCCTGACCATGGGCGAGGGCGACGAGGTCATCCTGTCGGCCATGGAGCACCATGCCAACATCGTGCCCTGGCAGTTGCTGCGCGCGGAAAAGGGCATCGTTCTGCGGGTCGTGCCGGTGGCCGATGACGGCACCTTCCGGCTCGACGAGTATGCCGGGCTGTTCGGCCCGCGCACCCGCATGGTTGCGGTGACCCATTGCTCCAACGTGCTGGGCACCGTGACGCCGGCGAAGGAAATCGTGCGGATCGCGCATGACCATGGCGTGCCGGTGCTGCTGGACGGTTCGCAGGCGGTGGTGCACATGCCGGTCGATGTCCGCGATCTGGACGCCGATTTCTACGTGTTCACCGGGCACAAGCTGTACGGCCCCTCGGGCATCGGCGTGCTCTACGGCAAGGCTGCGCTGCTGGAGAAGATGCCGCCGTTTCTGGGCGGCGGCGACATGATTCGCAGCGTCAGCTTCGAGGAGACGATCTTCGCCCCGCCGCCGGTCCGGTTCGAGGCCGGCACGCCGCCGATCGCCCAGGCGGTCGGGCTTGGCGCGGCGATCGACTATGTCACCGGGCTCGGCCGCGAGGCCATTGCCGCGCACGAGCATGCGCTGCTCGGATACGCGACGGCGCGGCTGTCGGAGATTCCCGGCCTGACCATTCTGGGGCGGGCGCCGGGCAAGGCGGCGATCGTGTCGTTCACGCTCGACTGCGCCCATCCGCACGACATCGCGACGATTCTCGACAGCGGCGGCGTGGCGATCCGTGCCGGTCATCACTGCGCCCAGCCGCTGATGGAGCGATTCGACGTGCCGGCGACCGCGCGGGCCTCGTTCGGGCTTTACAATACCCCGGCAGAAATCGATATGCTGGTTGCCGCACTGCAGCACGTAAGGGAGTTGTTTGCCTGATGTTCGACGATCTGCGTGACCTCTATCAGGAGGTCATCATCGAGCACAGCAAACGCCCGCGCAATCTGCGCCACCCGGAGCATTTCAATCGCGAGGCGGTCGGACACAACCCGAATTGCGGCGATGCTCTGGTGGTGTATCTGATGGTGGACGAGGACGGCGTGATCCGGGATTGCGCCTTCAACGGCAAGGGCTGCGCGATTTCGACCGCATCGGCCTCGCTGATGACCGAAATCCTGAAAGGCAAGACCAGGGCCGAGGCCGAGGAGCTGTTCGCGGCGTTCCACGCCCTGGCAACCGGCGAAGGCGAACCGGATACCGTCCGGGTCGACGAGGACGACATGGATCGGTTGCGCGTTCTGTCCGGCGTGCGCCAATATCCCATGCGGGTGAAATGCGCCACGCTCGCCTGGCACACCATGCATGCGGCAATGGAGGGGGAAAGCCGTGTTTCAACGGAATAGCGCTCGGACCCATGATGCTCCGGTCCATGATGCTCCAATCCACACTGCGCCGGGATGGAACGACAGAGCGGGCAGAGAGGACATGCCGATCGATCTGGTTCGACTGGTGACCAGGGCCCGCCCGCACGAAGAGGACGAGGCCTCGGCCGACTCGCTCCGCGGGCGCGTGATCGAGGCCTTGCGCGGCGTCCACGACCCCGAAATTCCGGTCAACATCTACGATCTCGGCCTGATCTATCGCCTGGAGGTGAGCGAGGATGGCGAAGTGGAGATCGACATGACGCTGACCGCGCCGAATTGTCCGGTTGCCGAAATGATGCCGAATATGGTGCTCGAAGCCGTGCAGGCGATCGACGATGTCCGCTCGGTCAATGTCGATCTGGTCTGGGAGCCGAAGTGGGACCAGTCGATGATGTCGAATGAAGCCCGCTTGGCATTGGATATGTTCGCCTGATCGAAGAGCTTTGCCGGAGAGGACCCGACCGATGCGACCCATGCCCAAGGCGATCACGCTGACCGACCGCGCCGCCGACCGAATCCGCACCCTGATGTCCAAGACCGACCAGCCGATTCTGGGCCTCAAGATCGGGGTCAAGACGCGCGGCTGCTCCGGGCTGACCTATACGATGGAATACGCCGGCGAGAAGGGCAAATTCGACGATGTCGTCGAAGACAAGGGCGTCACCGTCCTGATCGATCCGAGCGCCACCATGTTCCTGCTCGGCACCCAGATGGACTATGTCGATGACGGCATGGGTGCCAAATTCGTGTTCAAGAACCCCAACGAGATCGACCGCTGCGGCTGCGGCGAGAGCTTCCGGGTGGCCCAGAAGGAAGAGGAAGCGGCCGCGAATTCGTGACCGCTTCGATCGTGGCGGAAAGGATGCGAGCGCCGGGCCGCCGGCGCAGCCTGGTCGTGCGCCGAACCCTTCGCATGTCTGATCGATGGGTTTGGCGCAGTGTGATCGATCCTCGGGTTCGGATCGGCGCTCGCCGGCACGTCAATGCAACTGCGCGTGCGGTGGCGCTGCTTCGGCGGTTTCCGGGGTCGGGCCGGCCTGATGGTGAACCAGTTTCCAGCCATCCTCTTCCCGCACAAAGACGTTGGTGGCAGCCAGGACGCTGTCGCCGACCAGTTCCCGGCACACCACGAAAGCGGTGTCGCCCAGCGCGAAGATTTGCGGCCGGCTCATGCGCAGGGGCGGCGGGTTGGCCAGGATGGCGCGCCAGCTCTCCATGACCGTGCTGCGCCCGATCAGCGGCGACCAGCCCGGGTGGATGCAGGCCACCGACGGGCGTTGCGACCATATCGCGTCCATCGCCGTGAAATCGCCGCGAACGAAGGCGCGATAAAAGGCATCGTTGATCGCCAGAACGGCATCGGTTTCGGTCAAGGGAACTGGTCTCCCGCAGCCGGGGGGCAGCCGGGTCGCCGCCGCGCCGGTCACGCGGTGCGAATGCATCCGGTCTCCGGTTGATTAGCCCTCGACCCAGGCAATACGCAAGATATTGGTGTTGCCCGGTATGC
>CAZTNV010000260.1:0-6162 GCA_964615535.1 uncultured Mycobacteriaceae bacterium
TCGCCCTCGCCCGCCTGGCCGGGTCCGGCACCGGGTTCCGGCTGACCGCGAGCACGGCCGACCGCGCCCGGACCCTGCAGATCGACGGCAACCGGAGCGGCGGCGACCAGACCGGCGGCGATCGGAGCCGCCCGGACCTGCTCGTGCTGACGCTGAGCGACGTCACCGAATGCACCGCCGCGATGGCCGAGGCGCAGCGCCGGTCGAACCTGATGACCGCGGTTCTCGACACCCTGCCCGTGCCGGTCTGGCTGCGCCGCCGCGACACCGTGCTCGACTGGGTCAATGCCGCCTATGCCCGGGCGCTCGATTCGACCCGGGACGATGTGTTGCGGGAACAGAAGGACCTGACCGAAGGCGCGATCGGTGCGGGCGGGTTGACGGCGCGGGTTCTGGCTAACGGATTGCCGCATTCGGAAAGCCATCATGTCGTGATCGGCGGCGAACGCCGGCTGGTGGCCGTGACCGAGACACGGTTCGCGCCGGCCGCCGCAGGCGTTCCGGCCGCCGCGGGCCTCGACGACGGCGACCCCGGCGGCCGGCCCGACATCCTGGGCTGGGCGCTGGATGCCACCGCGCTGGAGAAGGTCACCGCCGAGCTGGAGCACCACATCGGCGCGCATGCCGAGGTGCTGGAGAACATGCGCTCGGCGATCGCCATCTTCGGCCCGGACAAGCGGCTGAAATTCCACAATCAGGCCTATGTCCAGCTCTGGGGGTTCGACGAGACCTGGCTGGAGACCCAGCCGAGCCTGGGCGAAATGCTGGAGCATCTGCGGGAACACCGGCGCCTGCCGGAAACCGCCAACTTTCCGGCCTTCAAGAAAAGCCAGCTTGCGCTGTTCACGTCGCTGATCGAGCCGCGGGAGGACCTGCTGCATCTGCCCGACGGCACTGCGCTGCGCTCGGTGGTCACGCCGCACCCGTTCGGCGGTCTGCTGTTCGTGCTGGAGGACGTCACCACGGCGCTGATGCTGGAGCGCAATTACAATACGCTGATGGAGGTGCAGCGCGAAAGCCTGGACAATCTGGCCGAGGGCATCGCGGTCTATGGCAGCGACGGCAGGCTCAAGCTGTTCAACCCGGCCTTCACCAAGATCTGGGCGCTGGACCCGGCGGAGCTGGACGGCCAGCCCCATATCGGCGAGGTCCTCGATCGCACCGAGCGGTTCTATCAGTACGACGGCGACTGGGCGAT
Source organism: uncultured Mycobacteriaceae bacterium (assembly GCA_964615535.1). Taxonomy (GTDB): domain Bacteria; phylum Pseudomonadota; class Alphaproteobacteria; order DSM-16000; family Inquilinaceae; genus CAZTNV01. Next base: position 1,199 of record CAZTNV010000260.1, read on the forward strand.
CAAGCGCGAGGAGATGATTGCCTGGGCGCTCGACCGGCAGGAAACCAAGGGCCGTCTGCAACGCGCCGACGGCTCGATCCTGGAATACAACACCATGCCGCTGCCCGACGGCGCGGTGCTCAACTCGTTCCTCGACGTGACCGATTCGGCCAAGGTCGAACAGGCGTTGCGCGCCAGCAATCAGGCGCTGGAGACCGCCGACCGCCTGAAATCGGAATTCATCGCCAACGTGTCGTACCAGCTCCGCACGCCGCTCAATGCCATCATGGGGTTCGCCGAAATCCTCGACAAGCAGTATTTCGGACCGCTGAACCCGCGCCAGATCGAATACACCGGCAGCATCGTCGATGCCTCCCGGCGCCTGCTGGCGCTGATCAACGATATTCTCGACGTTGCGACGATCGAGGCCGGCTATATGGCGCTCGAACTCAAGCGGGTCGAGGTGGAACACCTGCTGCGCAGCGTCTACGACCTGACCCGCGACTGGGCCGCCAAGCAAAGCCTGACCATCGCCATCGAATGCCGGCCCTCGGTCGGGATGATTGAGGCCGACGAACGCCGGCTGAAGCAGGTACTTTACAATCTGGTCAGCAATGCCGTGAAATTCACGCCGCCCGGCGGCAGCATCGCCCTGGCCGCCCAACGCAATGGCGAGGACCGGGTCGAGCTGATCGTGCGCGACACCGGGATCGGCATTCCCCAGGCCGATCAGGACCGCGTCTTCGGCCGGTTCGAGCGCGCCCACCCGCATTTGCGGCAGAGCGGCGTCGGGCTCGGCCTGGCGCTGGTCAAGAGCTTCATCGAGATGCATGGCGGGCGCATCAGGCTGGAGTCATCGCCCGGCATCGGCACGACGGTGACCTGCCTGCTGCCGGCCCATCCGATCATCGCCGGTTCGATCGCGCCGCGTCCCGACACCCCGCACAAAGACGCCTGACCCGGCGCCGTCCGAACCGAGACGGGCTATTTGATGCCGAAGCCCTCGAACCGCTTCTTGAACTTGGCCACTTGACCGCCGCGATCGACCACGCGCTGCACGCCGGTCCAGGCCGGATGCGATTTGGAATCGATGTCCAGTCGCAGGACGTCGCCCGGCTTGCCGTAGGTGCTGCGGGTCTTGAACTCGCTGCCATCGGTCATGATGACCGTGATCTCATGGTAATCGGGGTGAATGTTCGCTTTCATGACGATCCGTCCGGGCGCTGAATGAGAGCGGCATATAGCCGACCCGATCGGCCGGCGCAAGATCCTGCCCCGGCCGCCCGCGCGGCTCCCCCGTCGGGGCGCTTGCGTCGGGGGCGGTCTGCGGGGCGTTCCCGGTTTCCGCCGTGTCCATGGTGCAGGTCAGGTTGGGCGGGTCGAACCGGCCGCGGTACCGCAGGCCGTTGGCCGATTCGTATTGCCAGACGTCGATGCCGCCCTCCTGGCGGCGGACCCGGAAGACCGTCGTGGCGAAGACCTGCCGGCCGTCCTCGTTGCTCAGGCACACCACCTGAAACGGGCCGCGGCGCTCGACGATGTCCGGGGCCGGCCGCGCCGCAGCGGTGGTCGCAGCACCGGTCCCGCCACCGGCGCAGCCCGCCAGCAGCAGCAGCGCGGCCAGGAGCGGGGCAACCCTTTTCGCCAGCGCCATGGGCATGATGGGCATGGTCATGAAGCCTGTCCCGTCGGCACGCCGGGTTGCACAGCGGCAATCCCCCAGGCGGATGCGGATAGAAACCGGGGCCGCCGCGATCCCGTCAAGCACGACTTTGGTCGGATGCAAGGACCACGGCACCTTCGGGCACGGCGGCGCGAGCCATGAGCGATCGGACCCGGCGCCCCGCGGGCCGCGCGTGAACCGATAATCCGTGGTGCCGAACCCGATCCGGACGGTATAGTGCCGGGCCGCGGCTGAGCAGGGAACGACTGTGATGGATCAGGCTCTGGGCGTTCTGGACAGGGTTTGGCAGATCCTCGCCGGGATCGGCGCGGAAGGCTGGATCATCGTCGTCCTGGCCGTGATTTCGTTTCAACTGATGCGAATCGCCGGACAGGTCGCCCGATTCGAACGGATGCTCGCCAGCCGGCATGAGGAGGGGATCGAGACCCGGTTGAACATGGTGATTTACGAGTTGCGCCGGATCACCACGGCGATCGAGGACCAGGGCCGGCACACCGCGCCGCCTGTTGCCGGAGTGCCGGGGGTTGCCGGATCGGCGGGGCCGTCGCCCGAGGCGATGCGGGTCGTCGCGGTTCCGGCCATGGCCGGTGCCTCCGCCGCGCCCACGGAGGGCGCCAGGACCGCCGGCTGATCGCTGCGCCGTGCCGGAGCCGCGGCCGCGGCGGTCAGACGTTGACGCCCTTCATCCCCTCTGCGGTGTAGCGGTCGCCGACCGCGGCGCCGCGCGGGGCGGCGCGGTCGAGCGCGGCCAGATCCTCGGCGGTCAGCACCACGTCCAGCGCGCCCAGATTGTCGTCGAGATATGTGCGCCGCTTGGTGCCGGGGATCGGCACGACGTCGTCGCCCTGGGCCAGCACCCAGGCGATCGCGAGCTGCGCCGGGGTGCAGCCCTTCCCGGCCGCGATCGCCTTGATCTGCTCGGCCAGCGCGAGGTTCTGCCTCAGGGCCTCGTCCTGGAACCGTGGCGAGATCCGCCGGAAATCGGTCTCGCCCAGGGTCTCGGTCGAGGTGACGGCGCCGGTGAGGAAGCCGCGGCCGAGCGGGCTGTAGGGAACGAAGCCGATGCCGAGCTCCCGGCAGGCCGCCAGCACGCCCTCCTCCGGGTCGCGCGTCCACAGCGAGTATTCGCTCTGCAACGCCGCGATCGGGTGGACGGCGTGGGCGCGGCGCAGCGTGGCCGGGGCGACCTCGCTGAGACCGAGCGCGCGGACCTTGCCCTGCTGCACCAGCCCGGCCATGGCGCCGATCGTGTCCTCGATCGGCTGGGCGGGATTGACCCGGTGGCAGTAGTAGAGGTCGATGGTATCGATGCCGAGCCGGCGCAGCGAGGCGTCGCAGGCCTCCCGCACATAGGCCGGGCTGTTGTCGACCCGGCGGGCATAGCCGCCGGCCGGGTCGCGGACGATGCCGAACTTGGTGGCCACCACCACGCGGTCGCGCCGGCCCTTCAGGAACCGGCCCAGCAGCTCCTCGTTATGGCCGATGCCGTACATGTCGGCGGTGTCGAAGAAGGTGATGCCGCGGTCGAGCGCGTGCTCCAGCGTCGCCAGCGATTCGGCGTCGTCGCGGCTGCCGTAGAACTCCGACATGCCCATGCAGCCGAGGCCGAGGGCGGAAACCGTGAGGCCGTCGCGGCCGAGAGTGCGGGTCTGCATGGTCGATTCTCCCTGTGCCAGACGCGGATGTGCCAGGCCCGGTTGTATCGGGGCCGGGCGGCCACCCGGTGATCGATCACCGATCACCGGGCCAGCAGCCACACCAGACCAACGGAGCCGAGCGCGATCCGGTACCAGGCGAACGGGGCGAAGCCGTAGCGGGCGATGAAGCCGAGCACGGTGCCGACGACCAGCATCGCCGACAGGAAGGCCGCGACGAAGCCGATCGCGATCAGCAGCCCGCCATCGGTATCCAGGCTGCCCCAGTTCTTGTAGAGATCATAGACCGTGGCGCCGAACATGGTCGGGATCGCCACGAAAAACGAGAACTCGGCCGCGGTCCGCCGGTCGACCCCGAGCCACAGCGCACCCAGGATGGTCGCGCCCGAGCGCGACACGCCGGGGATCAGCGCCAGACATTGAAAGAAACCGATCTTGAGCGCCAGCGGCGCCGGGAACCGCTCGACCGCGGTGAAGCGCGGCGGAGGCAGCAACCGCTCGACCAGCAGGATGGCGATGCCGCCCAGGATCAGCGCGACGCACACCACGATGGGCGAGAACAGCACCTGCTTGATGAACCCGTGCAGCAGCGCCCCGAGCGCGGCGGCGGGCAGGAAGGCCAGCACCACGGCGATCGCGAAATGCTGTGCGCCGGGGTCCTCGACCAGCCCGGCCACCACCTTCCACAGCCGGCGGAAATACAGCACGCAAACCGCCAGCACCGCCCCGAGCTGGATCACCACCTCGAAGACCTGACCCGGCGGCCCCTGGAACCCCAGCAGCTCGATCATCAGGATCAGATGCCCGGTCGAGGACACCGGGATGAATTCGGTCAGCCCTTCGAGCACGCCGAGCAGGAGGGCTTGCAGGATCTGTTCGGTCGACATGCCGTGCCGGGGAGTGGTGGCGGAAAGGGCCCGATCCGGTCGCGGCCGGCGGACATCGCGTGCTTATAACAGGAGAGCATGTCCGAGGTACAGGCCCCGCGAGCCGGTCCGTCGCCCGGTCTGCCCCTCCGCCTGATTTGGCCCCCTGAACGTCCTGAAACGGGACCATATCCGGCCTCCTTGAGCATCGAGCGCACGGTCCGAACGGGCCTCGCGGCGATCATTCGGAGAAAAGGACAAGGATGCTGACAAAACTATCTCTTTTCTCTCGCCAGGAGGCTTGAGATATCATAGAAACATTCCATGTGCCGGTCGTTCGCCGGTATGTCCGCATGCCCGTTCCATCCGCCCCGCCCGTCCACGGCGGCGGCCAGCCCAAGGATAAACGCCGCCATGGCCGGAAAGATGCTGCGATTCACCGACACCGCGCGCGAGATGCCGGAGAAGCGCCCGGCCGACGAGCGCCGCCACGACTGGCAGGAAGTCTATGGCGAGTATGCCCGCGCAAAGGCCGAACAGCAATCCTCGCGCTGCTCGCAATGCGGCATACCGTTTTGCCAGGTGCATTGCCCGCTGCACAACAACATTCCGGACTGGCTGAAATTGACCGCCGAGGGCCGGCTGGAAGAGGCCTACGAAGTCTCGCAGGCGACCAACAACATGCCCGAGATCTGCGGCCGCATCTGTCCGCAGGACCGGCTGTGCGAGGGCAATTGCGTGATCGAGCAGGCCGGCCACGGTACCGTGACCATCGGCTCG
>CAZTNV010000261.1:0-6132 GCA_964615535.1 uncultured Mycobacteriaceae bacterium
GCCCTGACGCCCGGCCGGCGGGCCGCGGCGCGGATTTCGACATCGGCGACGAGCCGCCGCGCCCGGTGATCCCCGACGACGTCGATTTTCTGTCCGATCTGGCGCCGGAACCGGCGTGGCGGGGCCCCTCGGAGCCGGATCACGTGCCGCCCCAGCACGAGTATTTCGCGCCGCCGCGGGCGATTCGGGAGAGCGGCGCGCCGTCGCTGATTCCGGACGACTGGGACCCGCTGGCGGATCTCGCGCCGACCCCGCCCGCCGCCACGCCCCGGGCCGCACCCCATGCCGCGCCGCCGCGGCCGCCGCCGGGGCCGGTGCGCGACCCGGCCCGGCCGGTGGGGCCGCCGCCGGGTCCGCCGCGCGGGGCTGCGCCACCGCCGCCGCCTCGGACGGGCCCGCCGGTCCACCGGCCGGCGGCGCCGGACTGGCCCGCGGCCGAAGGCGAGGACGAAGACCGGGTGGCGCCCCGTGCCACTCATGCCGTTGCCGCTCATGCCGTTGCCGCTCAGCCCGGTGCCGCTCCGCCCGGTGCCGCTCCGCCCGGTGCCGCTCCGCCCGCCGGCCCGCCGCCGGTCGCGGCCCGGAGCGGCCGGCAGGCGGCGGATCGCGCGCCACGACCGGACGAGGTCGCGGCGCTGCACGCCTTTCTGGCCGGGGCCGGGCTGGACGATCTGGAGGTTCCCGAGACCGCCGTCGTGCCGATGCTGCACGCGGTCGGAGCGACCTACCGCGAAATGGTCCACGGCATGCGCGAGGTGCTGTCGGCGCGCACCAAAACCAAGCAGGAGTTCCGGCTCGACCAGACCCGGCTGCAGGCGGCCGGCAACAATCCTCTGAAGGTCATGGAGGACGAGGACATCAAGGAGATCCTGGAAGCGCTGCTGCTGCCCCGGGGCAGCTCGTATCTGCCGGCGGACCGGGCGGTGCGCGAGGGCTTCCGGGACATCAAGGCCCATCAACTGGCGGTGATGGCCGGCATGCGGGTGGCGCTCGACGCCCTGATCAAGCGCTTCGATCCGGCCACCCTGCAGCAGCGGCTGGAACAGCAATCCGTGCTCGACAGCCTGGTGCCCGCCACGCGCAAGGCGAAATACTGGGATCTGTTCACCGAGCTGTATCAGGAGATCGCGCGCGAGGCCGAGGACGATTTCCAGAGCCTGTTCGGCCGAACCTTCGCCCGGGCCTATCAGGAGCAGGTCAGGACCATGAAATCGTGAGCCGATCGGGCCGGCAGCAGTCCTGGGCGGTCAGACCAGGGGTGCATTCTCTCGGTTTTCGGTTAGACTGCCGGGGGAACCGGCCGGGTGCCGCCGCCGGACCGTAGCAAGAAGACGCACGGCAGCAACAAGACGCAAGGCAGGGGGATGGGAACCATGGTCGACGGAGTGGACGAAGGCATCGCGGGCCGCCGCAGGGAGTCGGCCGGCCGGCGGAGCATCCTGACGGCAGCCTGCGGTCTGGCGCTGCTGCTGGCCGGCTGCGCCGCGCCGCCCCCGCCGCCCCCGCCGCCGCCGCCCACCGTGGTGCAGGTGACCGCCGCGGCGGCGCCGAACGCCAATCCCTCGGCCACCGGCCGGCCCTCTCCGGTGGTGGTGCGGGTGTACTATCTGGCCTCTCCGGCGAGCTTTCAGCAGGCCGATTATTTCGTGCTGCTGAACCAGGAGGCGCAGGCGCTGGGCGCCGATCTGATCGGGCGGGACGAGGTCATCGTGGCGCCCGGCACGTCGCAGACCGTCCGGCGCGAGCTGCGGCCCGACGCCCGCTACGTCGCGGTGGCGGCGTTCTATCAGGCGCCCGAGCGCGCGACCTGGCGTTCCGACGTGCTGCCGGTGCCGCCCAACCAGACCACCACGCTGCGCGCCGATATCCAGTCCTCGGCGGTGTCGCTGGGGCCCGGCAGGTAGGCCGGGGCATGACGGGCCGGGGCATGAGCGGAAATCCAGGGTTTGGGCCGGCCGCCCGCGGCGGTGCCGGCGGTCAGTTTGGGGCGCCGGATGTCGACGGATAACAAGGTCGTCTGGTCCGAGGGCATGTTCCTGCGGACCCAGCACTTCCAGCAGTTCGACCGCTATGTCGAGAAGCTGGTGCGCGGGCGGACCGGCGGGCTCCGATCCTATGGCTGGGGCATCACCGAGCTTCAGATCAACCGGGAACTGCTGACCACCGGCAAGTTCGCGATCAGCGCCTGCCGCGGCGTGCTGGAGGACGGCACGCCCTTCGCGGTGCCGGAGGATGCCGACCACCCGGCGCCGCTCGACGTGCCGGACAACACGCGCAATTGCGTGGTGTTTCTGGGTCTGCCGGTGCACCAGCCGGGCGGCATCGAATTCGACATCGGCGGCCGCGAGGAGACCACGGCGCGCTATGGCGCCTTCGAGTACGAGGCGGTGGACGCCAATGCCGGGTCGGAAACCATCGCCCGGCTGGCGGTCGGCAAGCTGCGTCTGCGCTTCCTGCTCGAAACCGAGGAGCGGGCGGGGTATATTTGCCTCGGCTTGGCCCGGATCGTGGAAATGCGCGCCGACAAGCAGGTCGTGCTCGACGAGGGATTCATCCCGCCCTGCCTGGACTGCGCGGCATCGCCGGTGCTGGCCGGATTCCTGGCCGAGTTGCAGGGCCTGATGCACCATCGCGGCGAGGCGCTGGGCGCGCGGGTGTCGGAAGCGGGCACCAAGGGGGCGGGCGAGCAGGCCGATTTCCTGCTGTTGCAGACGGTCAACCGGTACGAGCCGCTGCTGGCGCATCTGGCCGCCGCCGCCACCGTGCATCCCGAGACGTTCTACGGCGTCGGGTTGCAGGCCGCCGGCGATCTGGCGACCTTCACCTCGAGCACCCGCCGCCCGCCGCCGTTTCCGGCCTATCGCCACGAGGATTTGCAGCGCACGTTCAAGCCGCTGATGGCCGAGTTGCGCCAGTCGCTGAGCGCGGTGCTGGAACAGACCGCGATCGCGATCCCGCTGCAGGAGCGCCGGTACGGGGTGCGGGTGGCGCTGATCGCCGACCGGACGCTGCTGACCCAGGCCGCGTTCGTGCTGGCGGTGAAGGCCGAGATGCCGGGCGACGCGTTGCGGCGGTCGTTTCCGAACCAGGCCAAGATCGGCCCGGTCGAGCAGATCCGCGAGCTGGTGAACGTCGCGCTGCCGGGCATCCGGGTGCGCGCGATGCCGGTGGCGCCCCGCCAGATCGCCTACAATCCCGGCGCGACCTATTTCGAACTCGACCGGTCCGGCTCGTTCTGGAAACAGCTCGGCCAGTCGGGCGGCCTCGCGATCCATGTGCCGGACGGGTTCCCCGGACTCCAGATGGAGCTGTGGGCGATCAGGGGATAGCGGTCGATGAGCAGCCAGGACGATCCGTTCGCCGATCCCGGCGATCTCGACAAGACGGTGATCAAGCCCAACCCCGGCGGGCGCCGCACGCCCCAGCCCGGTGGCGGCGCGCCGGCGCGCGGCAGCCAGCCCGGTGGCGGCCAGGCGGCACGGCCGGCCACGCCGAGAGCGGCGGACGTCGACGACACGATGGTGCAGGCGCCGTCGGGGGTGCAGGCGCCGCCGGGCCGCACGCCGGCCGCGCGGCGCGGTGCGGGCCGGGCCGACCGGGACGATCCGGGCGCCGGGGTGCCGGCCGGGCCGGCGGTGCCGATCGCCCAGGTCGGGATCAATCCGCTGGTGACCGCGGCGTCCTCGCTGCTCGGCCTGGCGATTCGGCTGCGCAACCGCGCCACCCATCGCAACATCGAGAGCCTGCGCGACCGGGTGATCGCCGAGATCAAGGGGTTCGAGACCCGCGCCGCCGCGCTGGGCGTGGCGCCGCCGTCGATCCGCGCCGGGCGCTATGCGCTGTGCGCCACGATCGACGATCTGGTCCAGAACACGCCCTGGGGCAGCCAGGCCGGCTGGGCCAAGCAGAGCATGGTCAAGACCTTTCACGGCGAGACCTGGGGCGGCGAGCGGTTTTTCGAGGTGCTCGACCAGCTCAACAAGAATATCGGCCGCAATTTCGAGGTGCTGGAGCTGATGTATCTGTGTCTGACCCTCGGTTTCGAGGGCCAGTACCGGGTGCTGGAGCGCGGCTCGGCCCGCCATGCCCAGGTCCGCGCCGGGCTGTACCGCACCATCCGCCAGCGGCGCGGCGAGTACGAGCGGGAGATATCGCCGCACTGGCGCGGGCTGGAGGGCGGCCACCGGCCGCTGAGCGCGATGATCCCGATCTGGGTGATCGGGGTGATCACCGCGGCGCTGCTGACCTTCGCGTTCATGGGGTTCACCTTCGCGCTGGGGCCCGAATCCGGCCGCATCTACGGGCTGCTCAGCGGTCTCCAGCCGCGCGGCGCGGTCGAGCTGGTGCGCGCCGCGCCGACGCCCCAGCCGGACCAGTCGCAGGCGCGGCTGACCCCGACGCCGGTCCAGGCGCCACCGGTCGAGCCGCGGATGGCCCGGTTTCTGGAACCGGAGGTGCGCCAGGGGCTGGTCAATGTCGAGGAATCGCCGGATCAGGTCCGGATCACGCTGAATGCCCCCGGCCGGGGCATGTTCCGGCCGGCCAGCGCCACCGTGATCGACAGCTATCTGCCGGTGATCGACCGGGTCGGACAGGCGCTGGAGGCCGAGCCGGGCTCCATCCTGGTGGTCGGGCACACCGACATCGACCCGATTTCGACGCTGCAGTTTCCGAACAACGTGGTGCTGTCGCAGCGGCGCGCCGAATCGGTGCTGGACCTGCTGGCCCGGCAGGTCACCGACCGGCGGCGGATGACCGCGGAGGGCCGCGGCGCCACCGAGCCGCTGCCCGGCATCGACGGCACCACGCCCGAGGGCAAGCGGCTGAACCGGCGGGTGGAGATCATCTTCCGCCCGGCCGCGAGCCGATGACGGCGCGGCGGACAGAGCGAGGGGGAACGAGGTGAGCAAAATCGTCGGCGTTCTGACCGCGCGCTGGTTCATCACCCTGGTGGGCGCGCTGCTGCTGTGCCTGCTGGTGTGGTTCGTCGGGCCGCTGATCGCGGTCGCCGGTGTCGCGCCGCTGGAAGGCGAGCTGGTCCGGCTGTCCGCGATCGCGATCATCCTGCTGATCTGGGGGCTGGTGCTGCTGATCGGCGTGATCCGCGCGCGCAAGGCCAACGAGCAGATGATCGCCGATCTCAGCCGCGACGCCGATGCCGGCGGCGCGGATGCCGCCAAGGCCGAGGAGCTGGCGATCCTGCGGGAGCGCATGCAGGAGGCGCTGGGTCTGCTGCGCCAGGCCAAGCTGGGCGGCGGCTCGGGCCGGCAATATCTCTACCAGTTGCCGTGGTACATGCTGATCGGCCCGCCCGGCTCGGGCAAGACCACCGCGCTGGTCAATTCGGGGCTGAGCTTTCCGCTGGCCGACAAGCTGGGCCGCGACCCCAACGCCGCGAAGGTCAAGGGCATCGGCGGCACCCGCAATTGCGACTGGTGGTTCACCAACGAGGCGGTGCTGATCGACACTGCCGGCCGCTACACCACCCAGGACAGCCACAAGGAGGTCGATGCCGCGGCCTGGACCGGGTTTCTCAACCTGCTGAAGAAGTATCGCCGGCGGCAGCCGATCAACGGCGTGCTGGTCTGCGTCAGCCTGGCGGATCTGGCGCTGCTGACCGAGACCGAACGGCAGGAGACCGCCCGCGACGTCCGGCTGCGCATCCGCGAGCTGCACGAGCACTGGGGCATCCGGTTTCCGATCTATGTGCTGTTCACCAAGGCCGACATGATTGCCGGCTTCATCGAGTTCTTCGACGATCTCGGCCGCGAGGAGCGCGAACAGGTCTGGGGCATGACCTTCCCGCTCGACGAGGGCCGCGGCGAAGGCGGCGTGGTCGAGCGGTTCGGCCAGGAGTTCGACCTGCTGGTCGAGCGGCTGAACGAGCGGCTGGTGGACCGGCTCCAGCAGGAGCAGGACATGCACCGGCGGGCGCTGATCTACGGCTTTCCGCAGCAGATCGCCTCGCTCAAGGACACCGCGCAGGATTTTCTGCGCGAGATTTTCCGGCCGAACCGATTCGAGCAGCGGGCGCTGCTGCGCGGCGTCTATCTGACCAGCGGCACCCAGGAAGGCACCCCGGTCGACCGGCTGATGGGCGCCATGGCCCAGACCTTCGGGATCGGGCGCCAG
>CAZTNV010000262.1:0-6131 GCA_964615535.1 uncultured Mycobacteriaceae bacterium
TTCCCGAAATCGTGGTCGCGTCGGCCGAACCCGCCATGACAACCGCCGGCCCCGGCGCCATGGTCATGGCCGTGCGGGTGACCCGAATGCGCCGATCGGCTTCGGCGAACTCGATCTCGGTCAGCCCGGTCTCGTCGAGCAGCGCCGCCAGTTTGCGCACCAGATCGCCATCGATGTCGAAACTGGGCATGGTCCTATCGCGTGTCGCCACTCACTCTTCCTCGTCGATCAAGTCCGCCATTGCATCCAGCGCCAGCAGATAACCCTGCGCGCCCAGACCGCAGATCAGCCCGGTGGCCGCGAGCGAGACATAGGATTGATGGCGAAAGGATTCGCGCCGAAAGGGGTTGGACAAATGGACCTCGATCACCGGCATGTCCACGGCCTGGAGCGCATCGAGCAAGGCGATCGAGGTGTGGGTATAGGCCCCCGCATTGAGGATGATCCCATCGTGAAGATTGCGGGAATCCTGAATCCAGCCGACCAGTTCGCCCTCGGCATTGCTCTGCCGGAAATCGACCGCCATGCCGAGCGCTTCGGCGCGTTCGGCACAGGCGGCCTCTATGTCGCCCAGCGTGTCGTAGCCGTAGATTTCCGGCTCGCGCACCCCAAGCAGGTTCAAATTCGGTCCGTTCAGAATGAGGACCGTCCGCCGCTGTTTTGCCACTTCCAGCCGCCCCTGCCGCAAAATCCCATTCACGACGGTTTATAGCACGGCAGACCCGGTGAACAATGTCGCGGTCGCACGACGTTCGGAAAACCGTTCAGACCGCCGTGGGTGCGACGCCAGTAGCGGTATATGTCGAGTCCAAATCCTCGAACTGTCCCGAAGCGGCTTCGTAACAGCAGGTCCGGCCTCGCCCGATATCGAAATACCAGCCGTGCAGCATGAGCCTGCCCTGTTCCACCCGTTCGCGAATCCACGGAAAGGTCATCAGATTGGCCAGCGAACCCTTGATGGCCTCCTGCTCGCAGAACCGGGTCTGCACATCGATCGGCTGATCCCCCACTTCCGCCAGCGTGCGGTCGCGGGCCTGCCGGGCGATCTGCATCCAGTGATGAATGAAACTGTGCCCCTCGCCAATTTCGGGGGCCCCGGTCAGCAGGGCCTGGATGCCGCCGCATTGGGCATGGCCTAGCACGATGATGTGCTTGACCTCCAGCCCGCGGACGGCAAACTCCAGGGCGGCGCTGGTACCATGGCGCGTCGGCTCGCTCTCATGCTCGCAGGGTGGCACCAGATTGGCGACATTGCGCAGGATGAACAGCTCACCGGGTCCGGCACATGCGATGATCGCCGGATCGACGCGCGAGTCGCAGCAACCGATCACCATGATTTTGGGCCGCTGCTTTTCCGCCAGGTCGCGGAAGAGCTGCTCATTCTTTTTGTACGTATCTTCCTGAAATGTCAGGAACCCTGAGATCAGTTTCTTGAACTCTGGCATCGTTTGATCCCCCCTGGCCGATCCGACCGAGACGACCATAGGCGGGATGAACCCGTATCACCAGCCTTCAAACCGTGCGCTTTTGCCGCAGCTCTTCGACCGAACGCCGCGGCATCACGCGAGGCGCCAGAAACCCCGATCGGTCGAGTCAGTCGGTGTCGCTGTCATCTTCGCTGTCGGCTTCGGGCTGGCCCCGCAATTCCTGGGCACGGGTTTGAAGCCGGTCGAGCAATCCAAACAGCATTTCGACTTCGTGAGGCTCCAGTGCCTCCAGCAGGACCGCTTCCTGGTCCAGCGCCAATGGCACGATCTGATCGTGAATGGCCCGGCCCTTGGATGTGACCGTCAAGACCGAGCGCCGCCGATCGGCCGAATCAACGCCCCGATTGATCAGCCCGCCGGCCACGGCGCGCGCAACCGCTCGGCTCACGCGCACCTTGTCCATCGCGGATCGCTGGCAGACGCCATTCGCCGAGAGCGGCCCGAACCGCGCCAGGATGGCCAGCAATCGCCATTCGGCAACGGTCAGACCATGTTTCTGTTCGTACAGCCGCGCCAGAATTCGGTTCACGGAATTGGCGAGCACCGTCAGCCGGTATGGCAGGAAAGTCTCGAGGGTCAATGTGGGACCAATCGCCGGGCCGAGCGTGACTGCCACCCCCTGGCGCGCGTGATCCAGCATTTGCAACGACTCAGCCACAACTCTACCCATTGCTGCCCCCAATCATTCAAAATTGCGGATCTGAACTTGAATTCTTTTTTTTGGTCTGACACCGATCGGCAAGAGCGGTTGCCGTGTCGGAAAACCAGATGTTCTTGCAATAATATTTCCACAAATTATAGAAAGCAAAGAGCGAGTTTGATCAGGTGGCTATTGATTTCGCACACCACCTCCCGCCGCAGGTCGCGCCCAAAAGACCTTATAATCTTAATGCTAATTGCTCCGCCCAGGCCGGTCTGCCCGAACGGGCGCAGCCAACCTGCCGTACCACTTCAATGGACGGGTGCAACTGCCTGATCGGGCCTGAGTCTTTGAGGCTTTTGGCGCGGCTAGCCCAAGGCCAGCGGATGGCGCTAGAGCAGCCCGAGCGCCATGAGGTCGGCGCGCAAACCGGCCGGTGCCACGAACTGCACGGCACGCATTCCGACCGCCCGCGCCCCGTCCACATTGGCCATGACATCGTCGATGAAGACGCAGTCAGCCGCATCAAGCCCGTGGCGATCGAGCAGCAGGCGATAAATTCCGGGATCGGGCTTGAGCAGCCCTTCTTCCCCTGAGACCACGATACCGTCGAACCAGCCGAGAAACGGCCACCGCCTGCGCTCCAGGTCGAACTTCTCGGCCGAGAAATTGGTGATCGCGTAAAGCGGTCGGCCCAGGGCCCGCAACTCGCCCAGAATGGCGACGCTGTCTTCGAACGGCCGCGGGATCATGTCCTGCCAGCGATCATGATAGGCGCGGATCAGGTCAGCGTGATCCGGAAACTGGCCGATCAGCTCGGCAACGCCTTCCTCATAGGGCTTGCCGGCATCCAGCGAGCGGTTCCAGTCGGGTGTGCAGACCGTGGCCAGGAACGCCTCCATGGCCGCCGTATCGTCCTTGAACAGCGGCCGGTAGAGGTAACGCGGGTCCCAGTCGAGCAGCACGCCGCCAATGTCGAACACCGGAATGGGCATTGTCGGCGGTCCTCGTCCCTGGTCCGACCGGGCCGGCAGGCGGCTCAGCCGGGGCGCTGCTCGGCAACCAGTTGCCGCAGGACCTCCAGACTGACCGCACCGGGAACGATCCGATCCCCGATCACGAAGGCCGGCGTGCCGCGGATGCCGAGCGCCTGCGCCAGCTCCATATTGGCCTGGATTTCCCGCGCCACCGCCGGCGAATCCATGTCGCGCCGCAACCGTTCGACATCGAGGCCGATACGGCCGGCGATCCCGAAGATCGTTGCTTCGTCCAGCGCACCCCGATGACTCATCAGGGCATTGTGAAGGTCGACATACCGGTCCTGCTCGCGCGCGGCCAGCGCGGCCCGCGCCGCGATCACCGAGGCCGGCCCGAGGATCGGCAATTCCTTGAACACCACCCGAAGGTTCGGATCGGCGGAAGAAAGCTGGAACACGCTGTCGAGCACCCGCTTGCAGTAGCCGCACTGGTAATCGAAGAACTCGACCACCGTCACATCGCCGTTCGGATTGCCCATGATCGGCGAGTCCGGGCTGCGAAAGAGCTCGTCGCTTCGCCCGGCAAGTTGCTGCCGCTGCTGGACCTGCTCTGCCTGGTCCTCCCGCTGCTGCAGGATGGTCAGGGCCTGCATGATGACTTCGGGATTCTCCATCAGGTAATCATGGACCAGGCGTTCGAGTGCGACGCGTTCAGCCTCGTCGAACGCCGAATCCTGCGCCGGGGTCGACTGAGCGGAACTCGCGGGCGCGAAGATCAGCCCGCAGGCCGTCGCCACCACGATCACAAAACCGGCGATCCATCGACACGGCGCGGCAGACATGGCGGCTCCTTGATCCCGATGCGGTACACCTCCGCCCCACAATGCCGACCGGGTTGCGTTCCGGCAAGCGCAACCAGCCGACCCACGCAATCGTGATCCGGCGCTGCGCCGCGGCAGGCCCGCCGGTGCGACCAAACGCGCTGCCGGGGCGGGCACGGGGCCACCCTTGATTGCAAAAGACATCGGCGGCAGGACTCCGGCACCGAGACCGGCCGGGGCACGCCGGTGTCGCCGCCGGTTTTCTATGCCCCGCAGGCGCCCGGCCCAGGGCAGCGCCGTCGATTGAACTCCGGGGAGCTTAGCCCATATCCATCTTGCACAAGCCTGTGCACTGATGGCTAGATGCATTGCATCAAAAGTTGGATGGCGTCTGCGTCAAGCAGCTTGACCGATGGCCCTGTCGGAGGCCGCCGGCTCCCGCGCGATGGGTTGGTGCAGCGACTGGCGCCGGAGATTTGGTAGTTTGGATGGCTTTCATGTCGCATTGGACAGCGTTCTGCCTTAACGACTTTTTGTGCAATGCAACATATACTCCTCCGCCATGGGCGTGATTCGAAGACTGCATCCCCTGGAATCGCGACTCGTCTCGGAGCACATGATGCGCCTGGATGAGCATGATCGCCGAATGCGATTCTGCATGGCGGTGACGCCAGCGGCGATCCGGCGCTACAGCAACTCGATCGACTGGTCGCGAGATGCGCTCTACGGCCATGTCGAGGACGGCGTGATCCGTGGTCTCGCCCAGTTCAGCCCGGATGACCGCCTCGCTCCGAAAAGTGCGGAAGCCGCGTTTTCGGTCGAGCCCGCTTGGCGCCGGCGTGGCGTGGCCGCCAATCTGATGGAGCTGATTCTGGCGGTGGCACTGATCCGCAGGGTCCCGAAGCTCGAAATGATCATGCTGTGCGAAAATTTCGCCATGCGCGAGATTGCCCGCCGGAACGGCTTCCTGTTCATGCTGGACGAGTCGGAAATCTATGCGACGGCTCGTCTGGGGTCGGCCGAACCCACCGTATTTGCGCACCGCATCTTCAAGGCATCGGAGGCGCCGATGCCGGGACCGCATTGGAACTTCGCCAACCCGGCACCGGCGTCGAACGATGACGGTTTCGATTTTCCGCCCCGGTACTTCCGTACCGCACTGCCGTCGGAATTCGTTTGATCGGCCCGTCCTGGGATACGCTTCTGTCGCCGGTCGGCGGCCGGTGCCGCGGCCGCCAATGACCATCTGGGGATCACGAGTCCCGGGCCGGCAATACCGGCAGCCCGGGACCCTCAGCGCCGGTTGCCGAAACCGACGGTTTGGTGTCCGCGGGCCCGGCCACTGACGGCGCCGGCACACCGGGCGAGGCGGGCGGCCGATCTGCCGCCGCCGGTGTCTGCCGCAAAGCCTGATCGGGCCCCACAACCGGAACCGGCTCAGGTACCGGAACCGGCTCTGGTACCGGGTCGGGCACTGCGGCGATCGGCTCGGCCGGAGGCGGCGGCGCGGCCAGCCTGGCCTTCAGAATGTCGTTGACCAGCGCCGGGTTGGCCTTGCCCTGGGAGGCCTTCATCACCTGCCCGACGAAGTAGCCGAACAGCTTGTCCTTGCCGCTTCGGTACTCCGTGACCTTGCCGGCCTGGCTGCCGAGCACCTGATCGATCACGGCCTCGATCGCGCCGGTATCGGTCACCTGGCGCAGCCCCTTCGCCTCGACGATCGCCGCGGCGTCGCGGCCGGTCGCCAGCATGTCGGCGAACACCTCCTTGGCCAGCCGGCCGGACAGCGTGTCGTCGGCGATCAGATCGATCAGCCCGCCCAACTGCTCGGCCGATACCGGACTGTCCTGGATGTCGCGCCCGCCGCGATTCAGCCCGCCCAGCAGCTCGGTGATCAGCCAGTTGGCCGCGATCTTGGGATCGCGCCGGCCGTCGCCCCTGATCACCGCCTCATAGAAATCGGCCCGCGCCTTTTCCGCCACCAGCACGCCGGCATCATAGGTCGACAGGCCGTAGTGGTTGATGAAGCGCAGCTTCTTCTCGTCGGGCAGCTCGGGCAGCGTTTCGCGGATGCGCTGGATATCGTCGTCGGTCAGGACCAGCGGCATCAGGTCGGGGTCGGGAAAGTAGCGGTAGTCGTGCGCTTCCTCCTTGCTGCGCATCGACCGCGTCAATGCCGCGCGATGGGCCGCGTGGTTGCCCGCGT
>CAZTNV010000263.1:0-6096 GCA_964615535.1 uncultured Mycobacteriaceae bacterium
ACGTCATCTGGCCCGGATCGGTGTGGAACCGGGCCAAGGCGCAGGAAGTCGTGCTGATCGTCCATGGTTTCCTGGCGATGAATCGTGCGGTACGCGAGCGCGCCGTGCTGAACCTGCTGGGTTACGGCAGCGCATGGCCTTTGGCCAAGGAGATCATCGGCGATCTCATGCGCGATCACGATGCCGCGGGGTCGGTTCGGCTTCATGAGTTTGTGCCGCCGAACGCCATGCCGGACGTCCTGGCTGCCATGGATATCGGGCTGGTCAACCATCAGGGAAATCCGCAGGCAGGCGACCGACCGCCGACCAAGATGTTCGAATACATGGCCATGGGGCTGGCGGTCTGCGCCGGCGGCTCGGGCGAGCCGGGGCATATCCTGGAGGACGGCGTCACAGGCTATCTCGCCGATGACGCGCAGGAATTCACGGATAAATTGCAGACCTTGATCGCCGACGGCGATTGCCGGCGTCGCATGGCCGAAGCAGGTCGTGCCCTGGTCAATGAGAAATACACGATGATGGCGGCCGGCGATCAGCTCGAACGGGCACTCCAGCCCCTGATCTGATCAGGACCAGAGGGTGCCCTGCGCAACCGGCGCCTGATCGAGCCGGTGGTCACACCATCTCGCGCAAATCGGCGGTCAACTCGGCCAGTTCACGCCCCAGCAGGAGGAATTCATCGCGCTGGGGCGTGCCGCAGCGCCATGCCAGACCGATGTGTCGCGATGCCCGATCCGACGTGACCGGACGCACCACCAAGCCGGTGCCCGCGGTGATTCCGGCATCGATCGCAATCTGCGGCAGCATGGTGATCCCCAGCCCGTTATCGACCATTTGCACCAGGGTATGCAGGCTGGTGACCTCGAACGAATCGTCGCGACGATGCGCGGCCAGATCGCAGACGCTGAGCGCATGCCCACGCAGGCAATGTCCGTCGCCCAGCAGGAGCATCGGCTCGGTGCTTAACTGGTCGGCGGCGACCCGACCCAGCGTTGCCAACGGATGATCGGACCGGCAGGCGACACTGAACCGGTCCTCGAACAGCACGAATGTCTCGGCGGTGCCGCAATCGCAGGGCAGAGCGAGCAACAGGATGTCCAGCTTGCCGTGATCGAGCTGGTCGACCAGCCGCGTGGTCAGGTCTTCCTTGATGTAGAGCCGCAGCTTGGGATGGGCCTGTCGCAAGGGCGGCAACAGCCGCGGCAGCAGGAATGGGCTGATCGTCGGGATCACCCCTAGACGCAAGGCGCCCGACAGCGGCTCGCCTGCAGTACGCGCCGCCAGCACCAGCTCCTCGGCAGCCCGGAGCAGCAGGCGGGCGCGCTCCACCGTCGCCTCGCCCAGCGACGTGAAGATCACCCTTCGCTTCGACCGATCGATCAGCGTGGCTTCAAGAATTTCTTCGAGTTCCTTGATGCTGGCGCTGAGCGTTGACTGGGTCACGTTGGCCGCTTTTGCCGCCCGGCTGAAATGGCCATGATCGGCCAGCGCCACGAGATGGCGAAGCTGCCGGAATGTCGGGAAGGCCATGATCGATTTTTCCGATTGAAACGATAGGATTTATTCGTTGGATCAACTACGTATCTGGCGTCATTCTCTCGACCGTCAACCGTTTCCACGATCCAGGAAGAACTTAAATGCTGACCATTGGTGACAAGTTCCCGAGTTTCAACCTGAAATCGGTTGTTTCAACGGACCCGAAGACCGCCTTCACCGAGGTGTCCGACTCGTCCGATCAAGGCAAGTGGAAGGTCGTTTTCTTCTGGCCCAAGGATTTCACCTTTGTCTGCCCCACCGAAATTGCTGCGTTCGGCAAGCTGAACAGCGAGTTCAATGACCGCGACACGGTGGTCTACGGCGTCTCGACCGACAGCGAGTTCGTCCACCTCGCCTGGCGGCAGAATCATGCCGACCTGAAGGATCTTCCTTTCCCGATGCTGGCGGATATCAAGCGGGAATTGTCCGACGCGCTCGGCATCCTGGACAAGGCCGAGGGCGTATGCCTGCGTGCGACCTTCGTGGTCGATCCGCAGGGCATCATCCGGTTTGTTGCGGTCAATGATCTCAGCGTCGGCCGCAACCCGAACGAGGTCCTGCGCGTGCTCGACGCGCTGCAGACGGACGAGCTGTGCCCGTGCAACTGGCAGAAGGGCGATGACGTCCTGAAGGCCGCCTGACGCATTGTCCGTACCGCGCGCCAACGTCGAGTGGCGGCCGCTGCTTTCAAAACCATTCCTTGCTTGATCATCCCCAGCCATCCCCGCAAGCGCTCGACCCCGCACCGTGCGGCAAGTGCATGGTGCGGGGCGAGCCGCCCGACCTGAGACCAGGAGATTCGCCATGTCGATCGAGAGCCTGAAGAAGCGCCTGCCCGATTACGCCAAGGATTTGCGGCTGAACCTGTCGAGCCTCGCCACCGAGCCGGCACTGACCGACCAGCAGCGCTTCGGCGCCTATGTTGCGACTGCCCTGGCCTCGCGCAATCCCGAGGTACTGAGCGCCCTGACCGCCGAATTTCAGCCCAAGATGAGCCCCGCCGCGTTTCAGGCGGCCAAGGCCGCGGCAGCGATCATGGGCATGAACAACATCTATTACCGTTTTGTCCATCTCGCCTCCTCGGCCGATTACCGCACCATGCCGGCACGGCTGCGCATGAGCGTGATCGGCAATCCCGGCGTTGACAAGGCCGATTTCGAGCTGTGGAGCCTGGCGGTTTCGGCGGTCAACGGCTGCGGGATGTGCATCGATTCGCACGAAAAGGTACTGCGCGAACACGGCGTGTCGTCCGAGGCCATCCAGGCCGCAGTGCGGATCGCGGCGGTCGTCCACGCAGTTGCCGCAGTGCTGGATGCCGAGCCGGCGCCTGCCGAGCCCAACGCCGCCGCGGCATGACCGGATGCGAGGCCGGTCCCGCCGCGACCCGGATTGCCCGGCCGGTTCTACGGCCGGCCGAACCGCGCCGCCAGCGCCCGGCCGAGCGCGCCACCGCTTTCGAAGGCCGCTTCGACCCGCGGCCCGAGGCACCAATCCCCGCAGGCGCCCAGGCCCGCGACTTCGTCCAGCAGGTGTGTCGCACCGAGCGGCCGCTCGACGCGGGCGAACCGCCACCGATGGGCTACGAGCAGCCTGGGAGACACCGTTGCCAGACCCAAACAGGCACGAAATCCGTCGAGCAGCTCGACGGCGACCGACTCCGGCTCCCATTTGAGGCGATCACGACTCCAGGCGGCGGAGGCGTGGACAACCCATCGGTCTCCCGATTGCGATCGGCCGGGCTTTGATCCGTCACGCGCGATCCAGACAATACTGCCATCCGAAGAGCGATAGACGTCAGTCCCGGGAGCCACCGGGGCATCGAACGCCACCATGACCGCCCAGCACGGTGCCAGCAGGGCCTCCGAGAGCCCGGAGAACACCCCGCCGAAGCGGCCGAGCAGCTTGTCGGCCTGGGGCGCCGGGATCGCCACTGCGACGGCGTCGAACGGCTCGCCCAAATCCATCTGGTCGTCGCTGATCCTCCAGCCCTCCGATTCCCGTTGAATGCGCCGGACAAGCACGCCCGTGCGAACGTCCACGCCATTCGCCAGCGGCCGCACCAGCGCACCCATATTGGGCTGGCCGATCCGCCAGGGGGTATCGGAGCTGTCACCGGGCCCGGTCTGCTGCGGGTCGGTCAACCGCGGCACCCAGCGGACAGCGGCGCCATCCCGTTCCAGCCGACCGAGCAGATCGCGAAACGGCGCAGCCCAGGCGGTCAGATATTGGGCGCCGTGGTCGAAGGTCGACTCGCCGATCCGCCGCGTTGCCACGCGCCCGCCCACCCCGCGGCTCTTTTCGAAGACCGTGACGGTGAGTCCGGCGCGTCGCAGTGCCGCCGCGCAAGCAAGACCAGCCATTCCAGCGCCGATAACCGCCACCCGCTCCGATGACATGAGATCCCCCTGAATGTCGCTGAGGGACATGGATCGTTGCGGCAGGCAGTCGAGATGCCACAAAGGGGAGCGCGCCGGCTCCGCCGTCCGGTGGACGGCCCCTCTCAACCTGCTTTGAATGACCCCATCACCAGACTGAGCGTCACGATGATCGACAGCGGCAGACGAAGACGGGGGTACCACGACGCCGTCCAGCCCCGCCGGGCAGCCCAGAGGTCAAAGGCCGCAAGCGTGGCAACGGCAGCGGCAAGCAGCAGCAATCCGGCTCGCCCGCCCAGCAGCAGCGCCGCCCAGCCGATCAGCGACGGCAGCACCCCGATGACCAGCCGGACGTTCAAGGCCGCCCCCTGAAGCATTGCCAGCCCCCAATGCACGCCGCCCAGAAAGGACAGGATCACGGCGCCATAGGTCAGCAGCAGGGTTCGGGCAACCGCCGCGATTTCGGCCCCGCCGGTCACCGCCGCGATTGCCGCCGCGGCAAAGGGCACTGCGCCGGAATAGCCCAGCCCAGCCGCCCAAACCGGCACGCGGTCGCCCGATCCGCTCGTCATTCCTGCTCCCCTCTCCGCCCGACGGCGCCGGCAGCACCGGCGTCGCCACTCGCAATGCCGCCCGGTCCGCGATGCACCGACTTCATCAATTCGGCCGGCAGCGGCGGTTGGGATCACTGATCGCGATTGCGGCATGATGTCCGAGATGTCCGAGCCGGCTGCGCCAGTTCCCGCGTGCCATAAGCAAGCGTTCGCGGCCGATCGCTCGCGCCATCGTGATGCCGCGGACCATAGGGTCCGCAGCAATCGCTCCCTACATCGTTGGAGACCTCGAATTGTCCACCCGCTCTTCAGCGAGGCACTGCCATGTGGTTCCTGTCGCGCAAAGCGCTCGATCTCCCCAGTCCCGAAGACGCCCTGCCCGGCCGCGCAGAGCCGATCGTAAGGCCCGGCCGTCATGCGGTACTCGGTAGGCCGCTCGACGGCCCGATCCCCGAGGGCTTTCAAGCCGCCCTGTTCGCCTTGGGCTGTTTCTGGGGCGCGGAGCGCATCTTCTGGAAGATGTCCGGGGTCCATTCCACCGCGGTCGGCTATGCCGGCGGCCACACGCCGAACCCGACCTATGAGGAGGTCTGCTCCGGCCGGACCGGCCATACCGAAATCGTGCGGCTGGTGTTCGATCCCGCCCAGGTGACCTACGAGGCGCTGCTCCGGCTGTTCTGGGAAAGCCACGACCCGACCCAGGGCATGCGCCAGGGCAACGATACCGGCACTCAGTACCGATCCGCCATCTACGTGTTCTCCGACGCCCAGCGCAGTGCGGCCGAGTCCAGCCGCGACGCCTATCAGAAAGCGCTCACCGCGGCCGGACTGGGCAGGATCACGACCGAAATCCGCGAGGCGCCGCCGTTCTATTTCGCCGAGGATTATCACCAGCAATATCTGGCCAAGAACCCCGGCGGCTATTGCGGCATCGGCGGCACCGGTATCGGCTGCCCTGCCCCGGCGCGAACCGAACCCGATGCCGCCTGACGGCAAGAGCGCGCCGCGGCCGCGGGAATCGGTGTGGGACTATCCGCGGCCGCCGCGTCTCGAGTCGGTGCCCCATCGGCTCCGGGTCGAGTTCGCCGGCCTCGTGATCGCGGCGACCGGGCGCGGCTGGCGGGTGCTGGAGACCAGCCATCCGCCGGTCTACTATGTCCCGCCCGAGGATGTTCGGCGCGATCTTCTGGTGCCCGCGGCCGGCTCCAGCATTTGCGAGTTCAAGGGCCGCGCGCGCTACTGGACGATCCTGGCCGGCGGTCGGCGGAGCGAGGCGGCGGCCTGGAGCTATCCTGCACCGGTCTCGGCCTTCGCTCCGATCCGGGACCATTTCGCCTTTTATGCCAGCCGGGTCGATGCCTGCAGCATTGATGGCGAGATCGCGACGGCGCAGCCGGGGGATTTCTACGGCGGCTGGATCACCTCCTGGATCGAGGGTCCGTTCAAGGGCGGGCCGGGGACGCGGGGGTGGTAGAAGCCCCCGCGAACCCGGCACCCAATATGCGGCCGGCTTTCGGCCGGCGGGCGTTGAGGCTAGGGTGCGTGGCAGGCGCGGCGGGATTGTGATGGCCGCCCTGCCAGGGGAATCGCTTCAGGTTAACGTGCCGGAGTGTCGGATGAGTTTTTCGAGA
>CAZTNV010000264.1:0-6090 GCA_964615535.1 uncultured Mycobacteriaceae bacterium
CTCGACATCCCGGTGTTCCACGACGACCAGCACGGCACCGCGATCATCGCCGCGGCCGCGCTGATCAACGCGCTCGACCTGACCGGGCGGCGACTCGACCGGGTCCGCATGGTGGTCAACGGCGCCGGGGCCGCGGCGATCGCCTGTGTCGAGCTGTTCAAGGCGATGGGCCTGCCGCCGGGCAACGTGGTGCTGTGCGACCGGTCCGGCGTGGTCTGGCGCGGCCGCGACAGCGGCATGAACCAGTGGAAATCGGCCCATGCGGTGGACACCCCGGCACGCAGCCTGGCCGAGGCGCTGCACGGGGCCGACGTGTTCGTCGGGCTGTCGGTCAAGGATGCGGTCGATCCCGCCATGATCGCCGGGATGGCGGCGCGACCGATCGTGTTCGCCCTGGCCAATCCCGATCCCGAGATCCTGCCCGAGGCGGTGCGGGCGGTGCGACCGGACGCGATCATCGCCACCGGCCGGTCGGACTACCCCAACCAGGTCAACAACGTTCTGGGCTTTCCCTACATCTTTCGCGGCGCGCTGGACGTGCGGGCGCGGACCATCAACGACGCCATGAAGATCGCGGCCGCGCGCGCGCTGGCCGAGCTGGCGCGCGAGGACGTGCCCGACGAGGTCGATGCCGCCTATGCCGGCCGCCGGCTGCGCTATGGCCCGGACTACATCATCCCGGTGCCGTTCGATCCGCGGCTGATCGCGGCGATCCCGCTGGCGGTGGCGAAGGCGGCGATGGCCGGCGGGGTGGCGCAGCGGCCGATCCGCGATCTCGATGCCTATCGCCACCAGTTGCGCTCGCGGCTCGACCCCACCGTCAACCATCTGCAGTTCATCTTCGAGCGGGCGGCCTCGGCGCGCAAGCGGGTGGTGTTCGCCGAGGGCGACGAGGAGCGCGCGATCCGCGCCGCGATCGCCTTCCGCAATGCCGGCTATGGCACCCCCGTGCTGATCGGCCGCACCGAGCAGATCGCCGAGGCGATGGCCGCCGCCGGCCTGGAGGGCATCGGCGACATGGAGATCCACAGCGCCCGGGTGAGCCGCGACAACGAGCGCTATACCGATTTCCTGTACCGGCGCCTGCAACGGCAGGGCTTTCTGCGCCGCGACTGCCAGCGCATGGTCAACCAGGACCGCAACATCTTCGCCGCCTGCATGGTCGCCAACGGCGACGCGGACGCCATGGTCACCGGGCTGACCCGCAGCTTTCCGGCGGCGTTCAGCAAGATCACCCGGGTGATCGATCCGCTGCCCGGCCGGTTCGTGTTCGGGCTGACCATCATCGTGGTGCGCGGCCGCACCGTGTTCATCGCCGACACCACGGTGATCGAGCGGCCGGAGGCCGAGCAACTGGCCGATATTGCGTTGCAGACCGCGGCGCAGGCCCGGCTGTGGGGCCACGAGCCGCGGGTCGCGCTGCTGTCGTTCTCCAATTTCGGCTATCCGATGGGCGACCGGGTGCACCATGTCCGCGATGCCGTGACCATCCTGGAGCATCGCGGCGTGGATTTCGAGTTCGACGGCGAGATGACCGCGGAGGTCGCGCTGGATGAGGAGGTGCGGCAGCGGCTCTACCCGTTCTGCCGGCTGACCGGCCCGGCCAACGTGCTGATCATGCCCGGCTTGCACGCCGCCAATATCGGCGCCAAGCTGTTGCAGAAGATGGGCGGAGGGTCGGTGATCGGGCCGCTGCTGATCGGGCTGGCCAAGCCGGTGCAAATCGTCCAGATGGGCGCCACGGTCAACGAGATGATGACCGCGGCGGCGCTGGCGGCGCACAATGCCATCCCGGCCGAGCCCATTGTCGCTCAGGAAAGTCTGGCCGCGGCCGCCGATTGACCCGGCCCGAAGGTTGCGGCAGCGTGGCCATGCCCAACGGTATTGCTTGAAGGTATCGACAATTGCTCCCGTTATGGTATAGGCGCTTCGAGCAATCCGGGGCCGGCGCCGCCGTGCTCCGGCATCGGGCCTTCGGCCGGCGCCGTCCCGAATCCGAGGTCCGCTCGAAGACTCTGGAGCGGCAGGGCGGCGGTGCGGCCGAACCGGAGGGTGGCCCTTCCGGGATACGGCACGGTGCCGGGATGCGGCGCCGGTTCCGACGGGCGGGACGGGGCCGGCTCATGGCGAAGACGATCTCCACTCGGCGGCTGCTGCTGATCGCGCTGCTGTTCGCATCGCCCGGTTCGGCCACGCTGGCGGTGCTGGCCGCCGCCGGTGCGCTCGACCCGGTTGCGGCGCTGCTGGGAGCGGCGATCGTGCTGGCCGGCAGTCTGGTGACGGTGCATTACTATTATCGCGATGCGATCCGGCTGGCGGCCTATCTGGCCCAGCTCAGCCCGGGCGAGGGCAGGCCGACGCGCCCGCCCGAACTGCACTCGGATATCGGCCGGGCGCTGGCCCGGCGCATCGCCGGGCTGTGGCGGGAGTGGCGCAGCCGGGACCGCGCCCGCGCGCATCAGGTCGAAGCCGCCTCGGCGATCATCGAGGCGCTGGACGATCCGCTGCTGCTGCTCGACCATCGCCGCGTGGTCACCCGCGCCAACAGCACCGCCGGCACGCTGCTGGGCGACCGTCTGGTCGGGCGCGATCTGGCGGCGATCCTGCGCCAGCCGCAGGTGCTGTCGGCGGTCGATGCGGTGCTCGAGGGCCGCGGGCCGGTGGCGGTCGAGTTCACCCGGCCGGTCCCGGTCGAGCAGATCTTCGAGGCGCGGGTCAAGCCGTTCGCGGGCGAAATCGAGCGCACCGAAGGCAGCGAGGAGACCACGCTGCGGCCGGCCGCGCTGCTGACCCTGCACGACATCACCGGGGTCAAGCGGGCCGAGCAGATGCGCGCCGATTTCGTCGCCAATGCCAGCCACGAGCTGCGCACCCCGCTGGCCACGCTGACCGGCTTCATCGAGACGCTGCGCGGTCCGGCGCGCGACGACGTCGAGGCGCGCGACCGGTTCCTGGCGATCATGGGCGAGCAGGCCGGGCGGATGGCGCGGCTGGTCAACGACCTGCTGTCGCTGTCGCGGATCGAACTGGACGAGCATACCCCGCCGGTCGGGCGGGTCGACCTGCCCGGCCTGCTGCGCAGCGTCGTCGACATGCTGGAACTCAAGGCCGAACGGCGCCAGATGCGGCTGGTGCTCGACAGCGGGGACGATCTGCCGGCGGTGGCCGGCGATCCCGATCAGTTGACCCAGGTGTTCCAGAACCTGATCGACAATTCGATCAATTATGCCCGGGCCGGAACCGACATCACGATCACCGCCCGCCGCGCCGAGGCCGCCGGGCGCGGCGCGGCGATCCAGGTCGCGGTCGCCGACCACGGCGACGGCATCCCCAAGAGCCATCTGCCGCGGCTCACCGAACGGTTCTACCGGGTCGATCCGGCGCGCAGCCGGGCGCTGGGCGGCACCGGGCTGGGTCTGGCGATCGTCAAGCACATCATCAGCCGGCACCGCGGCCGGCTGAGCATCGAGAGCGAACTCGGCAGGGGCAGCACCTTTGCCGTCACCCTGCCGATCGCGGGCAAGCCTGCGGGCGGGCGGCGGGCGGCCAGGGAGACCCTGCCGGATTTGGCGGCGGATTGATGACAGCTTGAAAGCGGCGGTTTCGGCAGCCCTTCGCCGTCGGGCAGGGGTCAGAGCCGGTGGCGCCGCACCGGCGGTCCGTGCCCGCCGGCGGGCGGCGGCAGAGGCTCCGGGGGATGGCCCAGCAGGGCCGCGGCCAGGGTGTGCCGCGCCCGCGACAACCGGCTCTTGACCGTGCCGACCGCACACCCGCAGATTTCAGCCGTCTGTTCGTAGCTGAAGCCGCTGGCGCCGACCAGCACCAGCACCTCCTGCTGGTCGGGGCTGAGCTGGCGAAAGGCCGCCAGGAAGTCGGTGAAATCAAGATGCCGTTCCTGGCTGGCCGGCACCGACGCCCGCTCCACCCCGAGCTCGTCGATCGAGATCGGCTGGAACTTCAGGCGGCGCAGATTGTTCAGGTTGATGCTGCGGAGGATCGTGAACATCCAGGCTTTGAAATTGGTCCCAGGCGTGAACTGGTGAGCGCATCCGAGAGCGCGTACCAGAGTATCCTGTACCAGATCGTCCGCCCGTTCCGCATCCTTGGTCAATATCCGGGCAAACCCGCGCAAGTGAGGTACCGAGTCGAGCAAGTCTTTTTTGAATTGGTCACTGACGGGCGCTCCCACCCCAGGCTCCTTCAGTTCCACGGCGATCCTGTGGTCCAGGTGGGAGCGTGGCCGCCACGCGTCAATCAAACGCCGGCCGAACTTTGGTTTACTTTAATGATCACTTTTGTCTCATCAGGTCGATCTAGGATCGATCCCGGCGGTAACGCTCTATGATCTCCATCATTTCGGGTGGAATCGGTTCGTTGACAACCTCTTCATAGAGATGGCGAAGTCGGAAATCCAGCCAGTGGTCGAAACTGTGCCGGGCGCCGGCATCCCTCGAATCGCCAGCGGTTTCGCGAGGCGACAGGTTTCGGCCCATGATTCGCGCGGGCGAGCCGTTTGGGGGTTTGCCTGGTGACACCCTGGTCTTCCCGTATCGAAGCAACGATTTCACCATCGAAATCCAACACTCCGAATTCGAATCTTAAATACCGTTGCGAAGTCGGAAGTTCCCTGATCAAAGCCCGAGCCAAATTTTCCTGGATATGCTTTGCCGGAACAATGACGAAATAGACGGAAATCTGGCCGAATGGTCAAATCATGGCATCCCGGCGCGCATCCCGGCACCATGAACGGCGGCTCATGCCGCTTCACAAGTCTGATTTGTGGAAAGGGGGGGCCGCGCAAGGGTGCGTGCCATTCCGACGGGGCGGCAGCGCATCCGGCGGGACCAGACCAAACCGGGTCGGATTCGACGGGAAGGTCCCTGCCCGGCCTTGCTCGATCCGGACCGGATCAGTTGGGTCTGGTCGAGGGCCGGCGGTCGTGCGGCATGCGCATGGTCAGGGCCTGCCCGATGGCGGCCCGCAAGACGTCCGGCTCGAACGGCTTGGTCAGCACGAAGGCCGGCTCCACCGTCTGCCCGGTCAACAGCCGCTCGGGGTGGCCGGTGATGAAGATGACCCGAGCCTCCATTCCTTCCAGGATATCCTGAACCGTTTCGATGCCGTCATCGCCATCGGCCAGCCGGACATCGGCCAACACCAGACCCGGCCGGTATTCGAGTGCCAGCTTGACCGCCTCGTCATGACGGGCGGCCGTGCCGACCACGCTGTGCCCCATATCCTCGACGATCAGCGAGAGATTCATCGCGATGACCGGGTCGTCCTCGATGATCAGCACGTCGACCGCGCTCTGGCAGCGGATATCCGCCTTGGCCCGGTCCAGCAGGACGAGCACTTCGTGTTCGCCCAGATCCAGAATGCGGGCGACATCGGCGATCGGGAACCGCTCCAGAAAGACCAGCAGCAGCACCTGCCGCTCGAGCGGCGGCAGGGTCACCACGCTCTGTTCGACCTGCGCCGTCTCGCCGTCGGGGTGGGATCGCTCGGGCTGGGGCGCGATCGAATCGACCATGGCCCAGACATCATGAAACAGGGTGAAAAGCTGCAGCCGGACATCCTCATGGGACTTTATGCGTTCGGGTTCCTTGAGGACGGCCTCCAGGCAGACGCGAACATACTGGTCGCCGCGATCCTGCGAACCGGTCAGCGCGCGGGCGTAACGGCGGAGATAGGGCAGGACGGCGACGATTTGCTGCGAGTTCATGATCGAGCGGCATCCCTAGTGGCGGTGCCCCGGCGGTGTTGGCGACGGCTGCGGCTTCAGGCACAAGACGGGACCGATCCTCGGACCTCCTGCCGGCCGGCACAAAGGCGGCGTTTCGTACCGGGTTCGGCGTGCTCGGCCCCTGCGACATCCCGGCGACCAGGAGCGTCCGGCGTCAGCTCAACCGCCGCCCTCAACTCCGGTTCCCAGTACAAACGCCGATTTCCCTGAAAGATTATCACGAGTGTTTCGACGGGTTCAACGGCCAATGCCCGGTTCGATTCCGAGGCCGCCCTGCCAGCACAAAATCGTTTTGACTCTGCGATGCTCTCAGGACTTTGACCCTCTCCATCTTTGGATCGGCAACG
>CAZTNV010000265.1:0-6080 GCA_964615535.1 uncultured Mycobacteriaceae bacterium
ACCCCCATCAGCAAATCCTGCTGGTGACCGGGATGGACCGCCGGATCAGGCTGCGGGCCGGCCGCGGCGTGCCCCGGCCGGTCGTCGCCGCGAGGCTGGTGATGCCCCTGGCCCTGGCCCTGGCCGTGACCATGGCCGTGACCATGCCCGTGCGGCGGAGCCGTGCCGGGGGTGGGCGGCGCCCACCAGGGCGGCGGGGTGGTCCACCAGGGCGGCGGCATCATCCACCACGGAGCGGGCGGCGGCCAGGCCCCATAGTGGGCTCCGGCACCATAGCCGCCGGCCCAGGGTGATGGCCCGGCAGCCGGTCCGGCGGGTGAGTCTGCACCGGGACAGGACGGGTGCGACCGGTCATGCCCGGTCTGGGGTCCGGCCTCGGGATGGCCGGCTTGCGGATGGTCGGGCGTATGGGTCATGGCGCGATGCCTCAGCCGGCTGCGGCGGTCGGCCGGGCGGGTGCATCCGGCCGGTCCGGCGCGAGGGCGTGGAGGGTGAGGCCGCCGGCCACCAGCATGGCGGCCAGCCGAACCAGGCCGTTGCTGCCGGCCAGCGATGCCGCCACCACGCCGACGCCGGTCGCCAGCGCGGCATGGCTGCCGGCCCGGATCACCTGACGCACCGCCTGCTCGGGCGGGATGGCACCGCTGCGGGCACCGTCATAGGCGGCGGGCAGGGCCGAGACGCTGCCGACGACGGCGCCCACCGCGCCCAGCCGGATCGCCTGGGAAACCACGGCTTCGGGATGACCGGCGTGACCCGGATTCGAATGCTGCAGCGACTGGGATGAGGACATGGCAGGGATCTCCGGGACGTGAGGTGATGAGACGGCGAATGGAACGGCAAGCGGCGGTCACGCAGCCGGCCCGGCCGGCCGCGGCGTGCGGTCGGGGTTGTTTGCGGCCAATCCGCCGCCCGGCGACCGGGCGCGCAGCGCCAGCACCAGGCCGGCGCCGATCGCCGCGCCCAGCCAGAATGGCCGGCCGTGAAGATTCGGCATGCGGAGCAGCGATCCATGGTCGAGCTGGCCGGTGAGCAGGCTCTGCATCATGGCACCGAAGGGCGGCGTGTAATGGTCGGACATGAGGCCTCGAGGTCTGTTCGCCGGCTGGCCGGCGGTGCGGGAAAGGGTTCAGGCGCCGGGCGGTTGCCCGGCCGGCAGCGACTCGGCCGACAGATCGGCCGGCAGGGGCAGCAGGTCGTCCAGCGCCGCGGCGGCCTCCGCCGGACTGCCGGCGACCAGCCGGTTCCACAGCGCGGGCGCCAAATGGCTGGGATCGTAGGTAATGATCAGGCTGCACGCCATCGGATTGACCTCGGTGTCCAGGAGGCCGGCAATGCCGTCCAGCGCGGCTTTCAGCCGGTCGAGCCGCGCCCATTGCGGTTGCCCCGGGCCGCTCTCCCCCTGGAGTGCGGCGGCGATGCCGGCCGGATCGAACCGCAGGCGCAGCCGCCCCGGCACATGGTGGACGATCCGGCAATGCCGACGCGCCGCGAGCAGGATGCCGATCACGGCGTCGCGTGGCAGGGGGGAGGGCGCGCAAGATGGCGACATCGGGTGCCCGGCGGCATGGCGGAAAGCAGAAATCATCTGAGAATGATAGTCAACTCCAACGAGTCTGCAAAGTGAAACACGGATGGCGCGGTTCATTCGGCCGGCGGTCGGGGCGGGTCCTGCCCCGGTGGATCACGATGGCGATGGCGGCCTCTCACAGGGAGTTCAGGAACGCCAGCAGGGCGGCCCGGTCGGCCCGGTTCATGGCGGTGAAGGCGGCGCGGGCGGGTTCGGCCTCGCCGCCGTGCCACAGAATCGCCTCGGCAACGCTGCGGGCGCGGCCGTCGTGCAGCAACTCGGTATGGCCGTTGACCGTGCGCAGCAACCCCAGACCCCAGAGCGGCGGCGTCCGCCACTCCTGCCCATCGGCCTGGAAATCCGGCCGGCCATCGGCCAGATCCTCGCCCAGGTCGTGCAGCAGCAGATCGGTGAACGGATGGATGATCTGGCCGGACAGCGCCGCCACGGGATGCGGACCGGTGACCAGGGTCGGCATGTGGCACGCCGCGCAGCCGGCCGAACGGAACAGGGTTTCGCCGCGCCGCACCGCCGGGTCGCCGGCATGGCGCCGCGCCGGCACCGCCAGAACCTGGGTGTACAGGGTCAGCCGGTCGAGAAACGAGTCGGACAGTTCGGGACCGTCATGGCTGGCAAGGCCGCGGCACGCGACCTGCACCGGCGGGCAGTTGTCCTCCGGGAACAGCGCCGAGGTGAGGCCGATATCGCCGATCGCGGCGCCGGCATTCTGCTGGCGCAGGCTGGGCACATTGGCCTTCCAGCCGAACCGGCCGAGCGCCGGCCGCCCGGCGATCGCATCCCACACCCGGTTCGGCCGGCCGGAGATGCCGTCGCCGTCGGCATCGTCCGGATCGGCCAGCGCCAGGATCAGCGCCTCGGGCACCGCCTCCAGCAGGCCGAGCCCGATCACCGCCGGCGCGACCCGGGGCGAAACCATGACGTCGTCGCCCAGCGGCCCGAACGCCAGATCGGCGATTTCGTACCGGGGCCGGCGCAGGCTGTAGGGCTCGCCGTCGGCGAAGGCGCCGGGCACCTCCTCGTAATGGATCACCGCCCGGCCCTCGGCCGGCACGCCGGGAAGGGCGCGGTCGTTGAGCTGATCGCCATAGGCGGGGTGGGGGTTGGGGCCGCCCTCGGGCGACGTGCCGGGCAGGCTCAGCCGGATCAGCATCGACAGCATCGGGCCGCCGAACGCCTCGGGCGACCGGCCTCGCCCGTCGCGCAGATGACAGCCGGAACAGGACACCCGGTTGAACACCGGACCGAGCCCGTCGAAGCTGGCGACCGAGGCCGGCGCCTGGACCCAGTTGGTGTTGAACACTCGGTTGCCGAAAAAGAAGTCGCGGCGGTCGGCCGGGTCGAGATCGGCGATCGGAAAGGTGAAGGCCCGGTCATGGCTCAGCGGGCGGCTGCCGGTCCCGCCCAGATCGACCCCGACCGGCTGGGCGAGCAGCCAGTCCCGGTCGATCGCCCCGACTGGCGGCACCGCTTCCGCTGGCACCGCATCCGGCGTCAGCGGATCGCCGGCCGAGATCGCGGCCGGACTCGCCGCCATGGCCGCGGCCAGGATCAGGACCGGCGCGATCCTTCTCGGGCGTGGCGGGCTCGGGCGTGACGGGCTCGGGGGTGGCGGGAACGGTCGGCGCATGGCCAACTCAACTCCCCGGCACCAGCACCACCACGCCCAGCCGCCGGCCGACCTCGACCAGCCCCGCCGTCAGATGCTCCAGCGCCTTGATCGCCGCCTCGGCCTCGGCGCGGGCGGCGCTGTCGGGCGCCGCCGCCAGGATCCGGTCGAACGGCTGGTCGAGATCGGCGATCGTCGCCTCGGCGCGGTTGATCAGGCCGGTCACCCGAGCGCTCAGCGCCGGATCGAGCGATGCGACCAGCGCATCCAGCCCGGCACCGTCATGCTCGCCGAAATCGCCGAACCAGACATTGCGGATGCCGCGGATGTTGTAGATGAAATCGTTGTGCGTATTGTCGCTGAAACAGGAATGCTCGTCCTCCTGGTCGCCGGAATCGAGCGCCACGGCCAGCCGTTCGGCCATCATCTCGAACCCGGCCAGGATCGCCATGCCGTTGATGATCCGGCCGAGCGCCTCGCGCTGGTCCATCGCCCGCAGCCCGGCGGCATAGCCCGCCGCAGCATCGGGCGCCCAGGCCTGCGCCAGGCTTTCCAGATCCTCGACCAGCAGGTCGGTGACCTCGGCCAGATAGGCGCGGCGGCGGTCGTTGTTGCCGATGCCCGCCACGAAATCCGCGGCCGGCCGGTTGCCCGGCCCGAAGGCGCTGAGATCCTGGCCCCACAGCAGGAACTCGATGGCGTGCCAGCCGGTGGTGACGTCGGCCTCGTCCGTGACCTGGTCATTGGCCAGGATGGTGGCGCGGTCGATCGGCAGGGCGGGGTCATTGACGATGCCGGCATCGGGCGCGCCTTCGACATAATCGACGAAGGCCTCGTTCATCGGCCAGGCATTGATCCGGCCCTCGATCTCCTCGATCGGGCCGTCATAGAACCTGAAGGTCTCGGTCTGCAGATAGGCCACCCGGGCATTGATCCAGGCATGGCGGGCGGCGGCCAGGGTGTCGGGGCCGGGCTGATCGAGCAGCGCGCGGATGGCGCCGCGCAGCGCATCGGCATCGGCGGCCGCCTTGGCATAGGTGGCATGGACCAGCGCGACGTAGCTGTCGATCTGCGGCCCCGCATCATACCCGGCGACCGGCTCGGCCGAGGGCAGAACGTAGCTGGACGGCATCTGCACGCCCTCGCCGCCTTCGCCGCCCTCGGTTGCCGTCGATTGGGCGCGAGCGGCCGCCGGCCCCAGCCAGGACGGCGCGTGCGGCATGCGGTCGGTCAGGGGCATCGTCGCCCCGGCCTGAACCAGCGCAAAGGCTCCAACGCCCAGCCACAGGCGCGTTCGCATTGTCATGGCCACCCCGCTATTCCTGGTATAATGACTCGAAACTTGCCATGCTGGGGAGGCAAATGCAAATCATTCTTATTTGCATGTCTGGTCTTCGTCTTCTACGGTCCTGCCGGCGAAACCGGCCCCGAGGGTAGGGAACGAATGTCATGATTCTATGCATCGCCGAAGCGCTGCCGCCCGCCGAGGTCCACGCGCTGGGCACGGCGCTGGAGGGCGTGCGATTCGTCGACGGGCGGGCGACCGCGGGCTGGCACGCCCGGCTGGTCAAGCACAACCTCCAGGCCGATCCGGCCGATCCGAAGCTGGCGGCGCTGCAGGCGCGGATCGAGCGGGCGCTGATCGCCCATCCGCTGTTCGCCATGGCGGTACGGCCCAAGCGGGTCCGGCCGATCCGGTTCAGCCGCTACGAGCCGGGCATGGGCTATGGCACCCATGTCGACGACGCGATCATGGACGGCATGCGCACCGACGTCTCGTTCACCCTGTTCCTGTCCGCTCCCCACTCCTATGACGGCGGCGAGCTGGTAATCGAGAGCACGGCCGGCGAGCAGGGGTTCAAGCTGCCGGCCGGGTCGCTGGTGCTTTATCCCTCGACCACGCTGCACCGGGTCGAGCCGGTGACCGGCGGCAGCCGGCTGGCGGCGTTCGGTTGGGCGCGCAGCCTGATCCGCGACCCGGCCGCCCGCGAATTGCTGTTCGATCTCGCCACCGCCCGCCAGGGCCTGTTCGACCGCCACGGCAAGACCGCCGAATTCGACCTGCTGTCCAAATGCCTGTCCAACCTGCTCCGCCGCTGGGCGGAGGACTGACCGGAGCCGGGCGCAGACTATCAAGGGGAGGCCAGCGGGAACGGACGCCGGAAGGGCCAAGCCCAGGCGATCCAGGGCGCAGACTGGCGGAGGGACGAACCTGTGCCGAAAGTCCGTTCGATGTATAACCGGTATCGGGCCAGCCCATCCGCGCAAACCCAGACGATTACTCGTTTGCGCTGTGTTTCGCCGTCTGAACGCGCAGACGCCTCAGGTCTGGTGGACTGCAGGTCTCGATGGCACCAACTCGAAGGCAGCAATAGAAGCCGGGATGGACTTGCGCCGTGTGACAGAGACCGGAAACGACGCGCCGCCGGCCGTCCGGCATCGGGGACTTCGAACATGGACGACTTTCGATTGCTCGTGGATCTGCATAAGGATACGCCTCGCCAGGGGCCGGGCGGCGAGGCAGAAACGCGCATGTCGATTTCGCTCTCGGGCCTGTCGCAGGCAAGGGATCTGAGAATCGCCGACATCGGCTGCGGTTCTGGCGCCTCCACACTTGTGCTGGCAGAACACCTCGACGCCCACATTACGGCGGTGGATATCATCCCCCAGTTTCTTGCCGCACTGGAAGCCGAAGCCGCACGCGCCGGTGTTGCAGGGCGGATCAAGACGCTCGCGGCATCGATGGATGCGCTGCCATTCGCGGCGACCGAATTCGACGCGATTTGGTCTGAGGGCGCGATCTACAATATAGGGTTTCAATCAGGCATCGCCGCATGGCGGAAATACTTGAAGCCGGGCGGCATTCTAGCCGTGTCCGAACTG
>CAZTNV010000266.1:0-6080 GCA_964615535.1 uncultured Mycobacteriaceae bacterium
TCGAGGCGGTCGTCGCGGGATCGCTGGCGCACGGCCCGTTCCTGGCCCATTCGGATGTCGATGTCCTGATCCGCACGCCGCTCGGTTTCGACCGGCGAACAGCCGTCGAACGGATCGTTTCCCGACACATGGCCGAGGCGCGGCTGCCCTGTGATCTGATCTACGAGGAGGATTTGTCCTCGGAAGCGAAGGAAGCGATCACCGATGCGGTCCTCACGCTCGCCAATCTTTGCCCGGCTGCTGCCCCAGCTTGACCGGATCGAGCGCGATCTAGCGAGTTTGGAAGCCTTCAGGGCGGAAATCGCAGCGTTGCGTGAGGGATTCGCATCGCGCTGGGGTGTCGCCGTGGCAACCGCGTCGGTCGTTCAGAATGGCTACAACGGCATTGAGGAGATCCTCAAGAGCCTGGCGGCCAATCTCGACGGTGCCGTGCCGGAAGGTGATGCCTGGCACAGGGCGCTGCTCGACCAGATGTCGATGCCGCTGGAGGGTGTGCGACCTGCCGCTATCTCTTCCGAGTTGTACGTGCTGCTGGATGCGCTTCGTCAGTTTCGCCATGTCGCACGGCATCGCTATGGCGTTGAACTCGATCCGGCGAAGGTGGACGAGAACTTGGCGAGGCTCAGGCAAGCGTTTGCGCTGTTCAGGAACGAATTCGATCGATTGGACGAGACGTTGTCGCATCCCGGATAGCGGGGCGGCGTGTGAGCGCCAGCCCGGCAAGGCTGGCGATGGTTTACTCGCCTGCGACCAGCCGTGTTGAACCGAGCCGTGGTCGATCCGTGAATCCGCCCATTTCGTATCCGCCTTCCACTGAATGAGGTATCGTGCCGCCCCTGTCCCGGCCAACCCCCGAGCGGAGAGAGCCCAGCCGATGACCGCGGCGAACCGCATTTATCTGTTCGACACCACGCTCCGCGACGGCGCCCAGACCCAGGGCGTCGATTTTTCGGTTTCCGACAAGATGGCGATCGCCGAGGCGCTCGACCGGCTGGGCATCGATTTCATCGAGGGCGGCTGGCCGGGTGCCAACCCGACCGACGATGCCTTCTTCACCGCACCACCGCCGCTGACGCAGGCGACTTTCACGGCGTTCGGCATGACCCGCCGGCCGGGCCGCAGTGCCGCCAACGATCCGGGCCTGGCCGCACTGCTCGACAGCAAGGCCAGCGCGATCTGCATCGTCGGCAAGACCTGGGATTTTCATGTCGACGTCGCGCTCGGCATCACGCCCGAGGAGAACCTGGCGCTGATCCGCGACACCATCGCCGAGGTCAAGGCGCGCGGCCGCCTGCCCCTGTTCGATTGCGAGCACTTCTTCGACGGCTACCGCGCCAATCCGGAGTTCGCCCTGGCCTGCGCCAAGACCGCGCACGAGGCCGGCGCCCGCTGGGTGGTGCTGTGCGATACCAATGGCGGGATGCTGCCGGACGAGGTCGAGCGGGTGGTCGGCGAGGTGGCAAGGCACATTCCCGGCGACCAGCTCGGCATCCATACCCATAACGACACCGAGAACGCCATCGCCAACAGCCTGGCGGCGGTGCGCGCCGGGGTGCGGCAGGTCCAGGGCACGATCAACGGGCTGGGCGAGCGCTGCGGCAACACCAATCTGATCGCCATCATTCCGACCCTGATGCTCAAGATGGGCTTCGAGACCGGGGTTTCGGAGCAGGGGCTGCGCGGCCTGACCCGGCTGAGCCGGTGGTTCGACGAGCGGCTGAACCGCGCCCCGGCGCGCAACGCCGCCTATGTCGGGGAGAGCGCCTTCGCCCACAAGGGCGGGCTGCACGCCTCGGCCATGGCCAAGGATTCGCGCTGCTACGAGCACATCGATCCGGAGCGGGTCGGCAATCGCCGCCAGATCATTGTGTCGGATCAGGCCGGCCGGTCGAACATCGTGGCCCGGCTGCAGGAGATCGGCCTGACCGCCGATCCCAAGGACCCTCGGCTGGATCATCTGGCCGAGCTGGTCAAGCGGCGTGAGTACGACGGCTATGCCTATGACGGCGCGGAGGCCAGTTTCGAGCTGCTGGCCCGCCGTGCACTGGGGCAGGTGCCGGACTATTTCGAGCTGCTGCGCTTCTCGGTGACCGACGAGCGGCGGTACAATGCCAAGGGCGAGCTGGTCACCGAGTCGGAGGCCACGGTCAAGCTGCGGGTCGGGCACGAGGTGCGCCACACCGTGGCCGACGGCAACGGCCCGGTCAACGCCATCGACCGCGCCCTGCGCAAGGGGCTGGAGCCGTTCTATCCCCACCTGAAGCACATGCGGCTGGTCGATTTCCGGGTGCGCATCCTGCGCGCCAACGACGCCACCGGCGCCATGCCGCGGGTGCTGATCGAAAGCGCCGACGCCGCCGGGGCGCGCTGGTCCACCGTCGGCGTCTCGACCAACATCATCGACGCCTCGTTCGACGCGCTGGGCGACAGTTTTGTCTACAAGCTGCTGCGCGAGGGGGTGCCGACGATGTAGCGGCGGGGCAGGAGCAGAACCCCGATGTCCGGCACCAACAGCACCAATCCCGCAGTCCAGGGCGGCGGGCCGGCGATCGTTCTGGTCCAGCCGCAGCTCGGGGAGAATATCGGGTTCGCGGCGCGGGCGATGCTGAATTGCGGGCTGACCGAGCTGCGGCTGGTGCGGCCGCGCGACGGCTGGCCCAACCCCAAGGCGGTGGCCGCCGCCGCCGGTGCCGATGCGGTGATCGAGAATGCCCGGCTGTTCGACAGCCTGGCCGAGGCGGTGGCGGGGCTGCGCCATGTCTACGCCACCACGGCGCGGCCGCGGCACATGATCAAACCGGTGGTCACGCCGCGCCGGGCCGCGGCCGAGCTGCGAGAGTTCACCGGGCGGGGCGAGGCCTGCGGCGTGCTGTTCGGGCCGGAGCGCTGGGGCCTGACCAACGATGATCTGGTGCTGGCCGACACGGTGCTCAGCGTGCCGCTCAACCCGGCTTTCGCCTCGCTCAATCTGGGGCAGGCGGTGCTGCTGGTCGGCTACGAATGGTTTCAGGCCGGCGAGGCCACAGCGCCGCGCGTGCTGGCCGGGGCCGAGGCCGAGCCGGCGGACAAGGCCGCCCTGATGCGGTTCTTCGAGCATCTGGAAGCCGAGCTGGACGCCGCGGGCTTCCTCCGCGTGCCGGAAAAGCGCCCCTCGATGGTGCGCAACATCCGCAACATCTTCCAGCGCGCGGCCCTGACCGAGCAGGAGGTCGCCACCCTGCACGGCATCGTCACCGCCCTGTCCGGCCGCCGCTACGGCGGCAAGCCGCGAGAGCGGGAGTGAGGCGAGGGATCTTGCGGAGCGGACGTTTTCGTCCGATGCTGAGCCGGTGAGAGGGAACGAACTGGTACGCGCAGTCCTTCGGCTCGCCAGGGCGCGCGGCATTGCGGCTCAGTTCGAGGCGGATCGCGGCAAGGGCAGCCACGGCACTTTGCACTTTGGCGACCGCCGCACCACTGTCCGGAATCTCAAGGACGAACTGAAGACGGGAGCGTTGCACGGCATGCTGCGGCAGCTTGGCCTGAGCCGAGACGATATCGAGAGGAGTTGAAAGCATGGCGGCGGACCGATTCCACTTTCCCGCGAGCCTAAAGCCTGCGGCCGATTTCGCGCCCGAGGAGACCGGATACGTGGTGACCTTTCGCGACCTGCCCGAGGCCATTACCCAGGGCGAGGATCTGGACGATGCCCTTGCCATGGCCGCGGATTGCCTGGAAGAGGCGATCACGGTGCGGCTCAAGCTGGGCGAGACGATCCCGGAACCGTCCGACAGTTTGCCGGGAGACTATCCCGTTGGCATCGGGTCGCAGTTGGCGACGAAGGCGGTGTTGTGCGAAGCCATGCGGCGGGCCGGCGTCACGAAATCGGAATTGGCCAGGCGCTTGAATTGGGATGAAAAGGAAGTGCGGCGACTGCTCGATCCCCGCTACGGGACCAAGCTGCCGCGCATCGAACGTGCCCTGGCGGCCCTCGGAAAGCGATTGGTTATCGATGCGAAGGACGCCGCTTGACCGCCGCGAAATTTGACTTCCCGGCCTCAGCCCGTATATTCCGCCTCACTTCCGAGAACGCGGGTCCGGTGACGTCCTCTTGATCGAGGTCGGCAAGCCGGCGCCCCGTCCGCTGCGTTCGGCCGCGGACCTATCGGGACATCAAGACCAACGGCAAAGGGTCAAGGAGCCGCAATGGCGAAGCGTGAAGAGTCCAAGTACAAGATCAACCGTCGCCTCGGCGTCAATCTGTGGGGCCGACCGAAAAGCCCGATCAACCGACGCGACTATGGTCCCGGCCAGCACGGCCAGCGCCGCAAGAAGCCGACGGATTTCGGCACGCAGTTGATGGCCAAGCAGAAGCTGAAGGGCTATTACGGCAATATCGGCGAAAAGCAGTTCCGCAAGCTGTTCGAAGAGGCGCTTCGCCGCCGCGGCGATACCAGCGAAAACCTGATCCAGTTGCTGGAACGCCGCCTGGATGCGGTGGTCTATCGCCTGAAATTCGTGCCGACGCCGTTCGCGGCGCGCCAGTTCGTCAACCATGGCCATGTCCTGGTCAACGGCCGGCGGCTGAACATTTCCTCGTATCAGGTCCGCGACGGCGACGTGATCGAGGTCAAGGCCAAGTCGCGCGAACTGCCGCTGGTGCTGGAGGCGGTGGCCTCGGGCGAGCGCGACGTGCCGTCCTATCTCGAGGTCGACCACAAGCAGATGCGCGGCAAGTTCGTCCGCCCCCCGACCTTTGCCGAGGTGCCGTTCCCGGTGCCGATGGAACCGAATCTGGTGGTGGAGTTCTATTCGCGGTGAACCGGGCCTCCAGGTATTGGCCCCGTTGATCTCTGCTGTTGGGTCGCGTTCGGCATGATTCACTCCGCCTTTCGCGAAGCCGGCGCGACCCAACCCGTGAGATCCCGGACGATTTTCAGTTTCCTCCGGACCCGGCGTTTGCGGCGTCCGCCCGCCGATCCGGCCAGCGCATCCCAACTGAACACTCCCAGCCCGGTCCAGATCAGAGCAAAGCTGACCAGATGGGCATTGGTGAACGGCTCGCCGAACACCGCGACGGCCAGGATGAACTGCAAGGTCGGCGACAGGTATTGCAGCAGGCCGATGGTCGACAGTTTCAATCTCTGCGCGCCATGCATGAACAACAGCAGCGGCGCGCCGGTGGCCACACCGGCGGCGATCAGCAGCAGGGTCATGGCCCAGCCGGCGCCGAACGCGCCGGTGTCCTGGACCCCCAGCGCGATCAGGTAGAGCAGCGCCAAAGGCGTGAGCAACGCAGTTTCTACTACCAAGCCGAGCAGAGGATCGATCCGCGCCTTTTTCCGCACCATGGCGTAGAAGCCGAACGAAAAGGCCAGCGACAGCGCCACCCAGGGCACGGCACCATAGCCGACCACCAGCGTGCCGACCGCCGCGGCGGCCAGCAGGACGGCCGCGACCTGCCGGCGGTTCAGCCGCTCGCCCAGGAACGCCACCCCCAGCAGCACATTGACCAGCGGGTTGATGTAGTAGCCGAGGCTGGATTCCAGGACGTGGTCATTGACCACCGCCCAGATGAACAGCAGCCAGTTGGTCGAGACCAGCGCCGTGGTGATCAGATAGATCCAGATCCGGCGGCTGAACAGCACCAGCACGAAGTCGCGCACCCGGCCGAGCGCCACCACCAGCCCGCCCAGCAAAACCACCGTCCACACCACCCGATGCGCCAGGATCTCCAGCGGGCCGAGCGCGGCCAGCAGTTTGAAGTAGAGCGGCACCATGCCCCAGATCAGGAACCCGCCGAGCGCGGACGCCAGACCGATGGCGGTCTCGCGGCGGGCGGCCGCTGCGGTTGGGGGGGCGGCGGGGAGGGGGGCGGTCAGGGCACCGATGTCACGGTTCGTCACGGAATGTCACGCTTCTCAAAACGAAAAGGGCGGCCCCTGGGGCCGCCCCGCCGATCGGCGCAAACGGATCGGAGAGTCAGGCCTGGATCTGGACCTCGACGCCGCGGCTGTTGAGCATCTCGATCAGCTCGCCGCTCTGATACATCTCGCGGACGATGTCGCAGCCGCCGACGAACTCGCCCTTGACGTAGAGCT
>CAZTNV010000267.1:0-6070 GCA_964615535.1 uncultured Mycobacteriaceae bacterium
TCGTCCGGCTTCAGGGTCATGGCCAGCAGGTCGATCAGCGTGCTCTTGCCGCAGCCGCTGGGCCCGACGAATGCTAGCGCCTGTTGCGGCCGGATCTCGATCCGGCCGATCCGCAGCTCGAATCCGCGATCGCCGCCGCGCCGCTTGACCACGCCGCGGAGGTCGATCAGCGGCCCGCCCGTCCGGCCGCCGCCCGAAACATCGGGACAGGATGGGGCGGCGGCCGGTCCGGTCACGGCAACGAGTCGAGCGGCATCGGATAGACCCGTTCGCCCTCCGGCGCGCCCTCGTACAGCGCCGTCCACAGCTCCGGCCGGTCGTGGATCTGCTGGTAGAGGCGCAGCTTGGCGGCGATGTCGTCGAGCACCTCGCGCTGCGCGCCCGGCCCCATCGACATCCAGGTCCGCTCGTCGATCTCCAGGATGCGGCTGGTATAGGGCAGATCGCGCAGATATTCGCCCAGCAGCTCGCCCAGATTGGCGAACTGCGCTCGGCCCAGCCGGCCGGGATCGCGCGTCATGTTCGCCACCGCGCTGCGCAACTGACCGAAGAAATCCTGCGGCGACAGGCGGTTGGCCTGACCCTGTTCGAGCACGGCGCGGAGCACGTCACGCAGATCGCTGAGCTGGCTCTTGGTCAGCAGCACCCGCACGTCCAGGCTGGCGCGGCGCGGATCGTCGAGATCGCGATCGGTGGTCCAGGCCTCGAACACGTCGGGCGCGCGGGTGCCCTGGACACGGCCGAGAAAGGCGAGCTGCATGGCCCGACCGACCAGTTGGGTCCGGCTATCGGACTCACGGTTGCCGGCGGCGGCCTCCTGCTGCAACTCGACCAGGCGGCCCTGCATGGCGGTATTGGCCTGCGCGATCAGGGATTCGGCAAGCTGGTCGACCCGCCGGCCGAACTCGGTCACCGAGCCCTGGGGCACCGGGTAGTAGAGCGGCTGGGTGTTGGGCCAGCGCGACAGCTCCCGGTACTGGGCGGCGGCGAAATCGTGATCGTCGCGCCCGGCCGAGGTCAGCAGATGAAGGGCATAGATCGCGGTGTGGTTCTGCTGGGCCAGGGCGCTGATCTCGCGCGGCCCCATCAGCGTGGTGCTGATCGGATCATTGGCCAGGCGCGGGCCGGCATCGGTGATCAGGATGATGTAGCGGCCATCGAAATCGCTCCAGCCGGGTTGCTGGAGGGCGGCGTGAATCCCGGCCAGGGCATCCTCGTTCCAGCCCGGGCTGGAGACCGAGGCCTCCTCCATCCGATCGAGCCGCGCCAGGATGGTCCGGGCATCCTGATTGCGCTCCAGCGGCAGATAGACCCGGGTCAGGTATTCGAGCCCCGGCCGCACATCCGGCCGGTCGCGGAAGCCGATCATGCCGAAGCTGACCCGCTGGGCGATCGGCGAGCCGGCGATCTGGCCGTAGATCCGGCGCACCGCCGCCCGCGTCCGGTCGATATACGGCCCCATCGACACGGTGGTATCGATCACGAACACGATGCCGACACGGTAGTTGCGCAGCAGTTCCTCGGCGCTCGGCATCTGGCTCAGCGGGTCCTCGCGCAGCGGGATCGAGGCCACGCGCAACGCCCGGGTGGTGAAGCCGGACGGCATCATCGTCTGCTCCGCGGCCAGGATCGGCAGGACGTAGAACTGCCGCGTGATGTCAATGAACTCTGCCGGCTCGATCGAGATCACCGGGCTGCCGGGCGGGAGCCGCCGTTCGATCGCCTGGCGGCGCAGCTCGGGGATCTCCCGCGCGGCGCGCGGCGATTCCAGCAGGCGCATCAGGCTGTCGCGATCGCGGAAGAACAGGGTGCGCTCGCGGCCGGCCGGGTTGGTGAAGGCGACCACCAGGGTCTGGCGCCAATCGATCACCTGATCGGCCTGCACCCAGCCTTCCGCCGGCCCGCGCTCCGGCCGTCCGACCTCGACCCAGTCCTGGCCGCCGACGGTCTGGCGGCCGAACACGTAATAGATCGTGAACGGCGCCACCACCGCCACGGTGGCGCGGGCGGTCGGGCTGGGGCCTTCCCGCAGTATGGCGCTGGGCCGGCTCAGCACGCGCTGATAGAGCGTCTGCCGGCCCTCCATCAGCAACGG
Source organism: uncultured Mycobacteriaceae bacterium (assembly GCA_964615535.1). Lineage (GTDB taxonomy): Bacteria > Pseudomonadota > Alphaproteobacteria > DSM-16000 > Inquilinaceae > CAZTNV01. Next base: position 2,096 of record CAZTNV010000267.1, read on the forward strand.
GGTGCGACTTTGCGCCAGCGCCGCCCCGTCCGGCAGGACGCCCGCGGCCAGTGCGACCAGCAGGGCCAGAAGGATCGACCACCAAGCCCGGCCGCGATCCGGCCGGCCGGTGGCGGCCCCTGGAATCAGTCCTGGAGACAGACCCGGAACACCGGAGGCCGATCGGGGGATCGGACAAGCACTCATGATGGCCGCTCCAGACTCATTGGCCCAAACTCATTGATACCGACTAGAATTGTTCGTTCAGGATTTGCTGCGCCTCGGGGTCGCCGCCGGCCGCGGCACGCTCCAGCCAGGCCCGCAGCGCGGCCAGGGCCGGTGCCGCATCCGGGTCGCCGGCCTGCTGCGCCCGACGGTACAGCTCGGCCGCCCGCGCCGGGTTGGGCCCGGAAAACGGCGAGCGGCTGCGGTCGAACTGCACCGGGTCGTACATCCGGCCATACGCCACCAGGGCTGGGCCATGACTCCGATCCGCTGCCTGCTCCAGCAGCAGCAGGGCCAGCTCGGTGTCCGGCGGGCTCTGGCCGAGATGGAACTGGGCGAGTTCGAAGGCGCGTTCCGGGCTCAGACCGCCCTGCACCAGGGTGCGCGCGAAATCCGCCGGCGAGGTCTGGCCGGGCCGCGGCTGCGGCCCGGTCGGCGGCGCGGGCGGCGGCGTCGGCGGAGGTCCCGGCGTCATGGCCGGTGCCGGTGGCGGTTCCTGCGGCGGCGGTTCCTGCGGTGGGGGTTCCAGCGGCGGAGGTTGCGGTGGCGGTAGAACCGGTTCCGGGTCGGCCGGCCGCTCCGGCACCGGCTCCGGCGGCGCCTCCGCGGTCCCGAACGACGGCCAGGGCAGGCCCAGCTCGTCCTTGTAGAGGAAATACAGCGCGCCCAGCCCGCCCAGGATCAGCAGCAGCAGGACCGCGACCAGCCAGCCCCGCGAGGCCGAATGACGGGTTTCGACGGCGCCCCTCCGGCGGTCGCGATCTCCGGCCGCGCGCAGCGGCGGCGGCCGTTGCTGGATGCGGGTCGCCTCTTCGTCCTCGGTCTCCGGTTGGGTTTCGGGCCGCGACTCCCACAGGGTCGGCTCAGCCTCCGGCTCGTCCCAACGCGGCTCCCAGCGTTCTTCCGGCTCGTACTGTCCTGCAGCGCCCTGCGGTTCGGCCCAGGCCTGATCCTCGGCCCAGGCCCGATCGTCGGCCCGGGCCGCACCGGCGTCGTAGGCCGGGGAATCAGGGGCGGGCTGATCGTAGTCCGGGTCCGGGGATGGCGGCCGATCCGATGCCAGGGTGGCATCGGGATCGGACGGCGAAAGCCAGGACGGGTCGGTCACGCCGGCCAGGGTGGCGTCGGGGTCGGGCTCCGCCGGCGGCGGCGGTGCCGGCCGGCGCGGCGGCGGCGCGGCATCCGGCTCGACCGCCCGGCGCTCGGCGAAGCCCAGGCGCCCGCCCCGCCCGGTATCGGCCAGAATCGAGGGCGGGATATCCGGCCAGATCAGCCGGGCGCGCACGCCGAAGGCGGGAATCGACAGCTCGATCGGCATGCCGACTTCGAGCACATCGACCACCTCCGGCCCGATCAGCAGCTCGACGCCGTCCGGGCCACCCTGCACCTCGACCGGTCGCAGCCGGCATTCCGGGCTCTGCCAGCCATGCGGCCCGAGATTGTTGCGGTCATAGCCGACCCGGCGCAGCCAGAAGCTGGCATCGCCGGACGGGTCGGTCACGCCGGCGATCCGGATCAGCGCATAGCCGCCGCCGGGACTGCCCGGATCTTCAACGATCGCAACCTCGCGGCGCGGCCCCGGTGACGGCGGTTGCGTCGGCGAGCCCTGAGAGTGCGGATAGGATCGGGTCATGCCGCGGTCTCCAGGGTCTGGACCAGCTCGCCGATGCGGGCATTCTGCACCACATCGATGGTGCGGCCGTCGCGGCTGGCGGCATTGTCCTCGACCAGCCGGACGAAGCCGGCCATCCAGTCGGCATATTGCATCCGGTCGTAGGCCACCTGCCGGGCCGGCAGGTTCAGGGTGCCGTCGACCTGCGGCCGCGGCGCGAACACCGGCCGGCGCTGCGCACCCTGCCCGGCGGTCGGCCGCGCCTCGACCGGCACCCGGTCGAACCCCAGCCAGTTGACATAGGCATTGACGATGCCGGCCGCGACCAGTGCCGGCCTGGCCATGGCCAGATCGAGCTTCTGGCGAAAGCTGGTGACGTGGCGCACCTGTTCGGCGATGTCGCTGCGCAGGTCGAGCCGGCGGGAGCCGGCGATGATCTCGCTGACCAGGGTGTCCATGGTCGCCTCGGTCATCTGGAACCAGGCATGGATGCGCGGCATGTCGGCCAGCGACCGCATTTCGTCCATCCACCGTTCCAGCACCGCATCGGCGAACCGCGCAGCGACGTCGCGCTGCCGGCCGCCGGTCACGCCGGCCTGCTCGCGCGCCGCCAGATCCGGCAGGGTGTCGCCGAACACCTCGGCCAGCAGGTCGTCGGCGTCGAGCGGCGGCCCGATCACCATCGGCGCCGCCGCACCGCCATTGCCGTTGCCGTCCGGCCGGGTCTCGACCTGGTAATAGAGATCCGCCAGATCGGACTCGTCGACCTGGAGCGCCTTCAGCAGATGGCCGAAGCGCTGGGCCTGAACGCACTGGACCAGCCGCATGACCACCTGCTGCGCCGCGGCGCGGCGTTTCGTCCGCTCGGCGTCCAGGTCGTCGGAGACGTGATAGCGCGCCAGCCGGCCGAGCATCTGGCGGCGCATCTGGGCGATCCGCTCCTCGATCTGGCGGCGCTTGATGCCGGGATTGCAGACCGGCGCCAGCGCGCCGGCCAGATGGCCGATGCCGCCGTCATTGGGCCGGAACGCCTCCTCCCAGGCCAGCAGGGGGTCGGCAAAATGCGCCTGCACCGCCGGGCTGCGCAGATAGTCCTCGCGGAACCGGGCCAGCCGCGCCCTTTCGCGATCGTCGCGGATGCCGCGTTCGCGACCCTCGTCGTCATAGTCCAGGATATGCTTGGCCATGACGTTGGGATTGCGCAGCCAGAAGCAGTTGGCGAAAGGCCGGCCCGGCGACCATTCGTGCGGCCAGCGATCGGTCTTGCCGAAAAAGTCGATCAGCGAGGCATTGAGCCGGGTGGTCCAGCGGCCCTCCGAACTCTCGGCCTGACCCGCCTTTTCCTCGAACTCGGCGTCGAACTTGGTCAGCACCAGGAACAGCGCGGTCTGCTGCCGGGCGCGGGTCTCGGGATCGGGGCCGTGCGTGGCGTCGATCCAGTCCTTGATCATCGCCGGCAGCGTCCGGACTTCCTGGTTGGAAGGCCCGATGCACAGCAGCATGCTGGTCAGCTCCTGCTCGGCGCAGTAGCGGTCGAACAGATAGGCCACCTTGCCGCGCAGGAACAGGCCCTGCAGCGCGTTGGGCTGGGTCAGGAACCGCCGGATCTCGGGGATCTTCTCCCGGCTCCGCGCGCCGGGGAAGTCGAGCAGGTCGGTGTGGTCGAAGAACTCCCACGGCTTGTCGGCGACCACGATGCGCAGCTCGGCGATCAGCGCCGCGATCACCGCGCGCGGCAGCCGGACCGGCCGGCCGCCGGCCGCCAGGATGTCCAGCTCGTCCGATCCCCCGGCCGCGCCGTTCCCAGCCGGGCCGTTCCCGGTCAGGCCGTTCCCGGTCAGGCCGTTCAGGGTCCGCACATCGATGATGCTGGCGTCGCGCGGCACCAGTGCCTCGATCGGGCAATAGGCGTCGGCGGCGAAGCCGAGCCGCGACAGCGCACCGTGGAGCTGGCGGAACAGCGCGCTGAACGGCTCGATCTCGCCCCACAGCAGCGACAGCAGCGCGATCCGCGCATCCAGCGGCAGGCGCGGCGCCAGCGCCGCCAGCTCGGGCCAGAACTGCGCCGCGCCGAGCGCCTTCACGATCGGCTGGCCCTTGAAGTACTTCTCGAAATACTCCTGCAGACGCTCTCGATCCCGAGTGCCCGTCGTGATCGC
>CAZTNV010000268.1:0-254 GCA_964615535.1 uncultured Mycobacteriaceae bacterium
ATACGAACACGTCCACCGGCCCGGCGCCCAGCGTGCGCGCCGCCGATTCCAGCCCCCGGTCGACGGCTTCGAGCGCCAGCCGGATCGCCCGCACCATCAGAGGGAACGACATCACCGCCGCCGCCACCGAAGCCCCCGCCGAGGTGAAGATCAGCCGGATGCCGAAGCTGTCGTAGAGCCAGCCGCCGATCGGCCCGCGCGTGCCGAGCGTGATCAGCAGCAGATAGCCCATCACTACAGGCGGCAGCACCAGC
>CAZTNV010000268.1:264-4315 GCA_964615535.1 uncultured Mycobacteriaceae bacterium
GATCTCTGCCTCGGGGCCAGAGGACAGCGGCAGGTGGATCAGCCCGTCGACCAGGGTCTTGCCCCAGAACTCGCGCCGCGCCAGGAGCCAGCCGCACAGGATGGCGACGGGCAGGCTGCCCGCCACGCTCCAGCCGGCAATCCGCAGACTCAGCACGACCGCTTCGATCTCGGCGGGGGTCAGGGGCGACAGCATCGCTCTGTCAGTCGGCCTCAGTGGCTGGGCGGCGGGTTGGCGGCAAAGCCGAAGCGCTCGAAGATCGCCAGCGCCTCGGGCCCGGTCATGAAGGCGAAGAACGCCCGCGCTGCCGGGCCGTCCCGGCCTTCGACGATCGCCATCGGATAGGTGATCGGGGTGTGGCTGTCGGTCGGGAAGGTGCCGACCACCCGGACTCCCTGCGTCACTGCGGCATCGGTGGCATAGACGATGCCGAGCGGCACCTCGCCGCGCTCGACCAGGGCGAGCGCGGTGCGGACGTTGTCGGCCCGCGCCAGCCGCGGCTCGACCGCATCCCAGACGCCCAGCGCGGTCAGCGCCTGCTGCGCATAGCGCCCGACCGGGACATGGGCCGGATCGCCGGTGGCCAGCCGGCCGTCGCCCAGCAGTTCGGCCAGGGCGAAGCCGGGAGCGATGTCCACCGGCGCGATCGCGCTGTCGGCCGGCGCGATCAGGACCAGCCGGTTGCCGATCGGCGACACCCGCGTCTCCGCCACGATCAGGTTGCGTTCGGCCAGATAATCCATCCACTGCTCGTCGGCCGAGGCGAAGATCGCGGCCGGGGCGCCGCCCTCGATCTGCCGCGCCAGGGCGGAGGCCGCGGCGAACGAGAACTGGATCTCTCCTAACCCGCTGCCGCGATAGACCTGTCCGATCTCCTCCAGCGCGTTGGTCAGGCTGGCGGCGGCGAACACGGTGACGTCGTCGGCCCGGGCCGCGGTGGCGGTCGCACCGATGAAGCCCAAGGTGGCGGCGGTCAGCAGGGCGGTGAACAGCCGGTAGGCGGCTCGGCGATGGATCAGCATGATCGGCTCCCTCACTCTCATGCGATGTATCTATCGGAATATATCGACCGGCGCAACAGGAACCGGTATTGTGATGGCTCGCTCAGACGCCGAAGGGAGGACAGGATGAGGATCAGCGCCCGGAACATGCTGAAGGGCCGCGTGGTCGGCGTGACGCTCGGTCAGACCACCGCGCATGTGAGGATCGACATTGGCAACGGCGTGATCGTGACCTCGGCGATCACCAACGAGGCGGTCCGCGACCTCGGCCTGAACGAAGGCGACGAGGCCTATGCCGTGATCAAGGCCTCGGACGTGATGGTCGGGAAGGACTGACGATCGGTCCCTGCGGAGCGGCCTTCGGCCGCCCCGATCCCCGATCTAGCGCGACTCCGGCTTCGGATGCGCCAGTTGTGCCAGCACCTGCAGCGGCTCCCCGGCCTCGCCGCCGAAGCAGTGGCCGAAATCGCTGCAGGTCTCGCAATTGGGCGATTTGCAGATCACCACGCCCTCGATCCGGCATAATTCGCGATAGATGAACTTCTTCCACTTCATGTCGCCGCTGTTGCGCCGGACCAGCTCCGGGAAGTGCCGGCGGAACATGGCGCTGAGATCGTTGCGGCTGGCGAAGCCCATATCCTGCCAGAGATGGTTGGGATACTGGCTGCGCCGCGCGACGATGGCGGCCAGCCACTCCTCTTCCTCCGCGTCCCCGGCGCGATGCTGCAACAGATAGGCGCGGTAATCGGGCTCCTCCACCGCGTCCGTCCCCGGTCCGGCCTCGGCCGGCAGCGCATCGAGCAGCGGCCGGTGTTCCGGCAGGTGACGGCCGATCAGCCGCGCCAGGGCGGTGCGGGTCAGGCCGAGGGCCTCGGTGAGGCTGCGCCGCGGATCGGCGGCCCCGATCGCGACGATCCGCCCGAACAGGTAGTGATCCAGGGCGAAGCCGGCGACGACGGCCGACGGATCGGCCGTGGCCGGAGCCGGGCGGATCGGCGGCATCGGGTCGAAGGGCGTCACCATGGGGCCATCCCCGTCAAAGCTAATGCCTCTCAATCTCGAAACTATAGCGGACCCGGCGCGCGGCAACAGCCTAATCTTGCGTCCTTCGCTGTCGATGATGTGGTGCCCCTGGCCGGAGTCGAACCAGCACGCCCTTGCGGGCAACAGATTTTGAGTCTGATAACGGCGGATTTTCCCGGAATGGCGGCAGCTTTCCCGGATGCGCTTATGGTGGCCTTTTCAGAGGCTTACCGAGCATCCGGCTGGTCCCGCAATGCCGCGACGATGCCGGCGATCGCGTCACGGTGCTTCCGCGGTGCTTCGGAATTTCGGCGGTGACGATGCAGGCGAAGATCACGAAACGGTTTGTTGATACCAGGTGCAGCCGGCCGCGGCTGATCCGTGGGTATGGGATTCAACGCTCAAGGGCTTCGGGCTGGGTCACGCCGAAGGGGCTTAACAGGCTGCGAAAAAACCATGCTGCATCCACACTGGGAACCCGATATAGTGTCGATGATCAGTTCGGTCTACAATATAGAGCGCCGTCTATTTCGGATATTGCGTTTAAACGCAAGCTGCGCCATTTGGAAGCAGAGAATCTGGAGTACGACCATGAACCCCCTACTCGAAAAGCCGGACACCGTTGTGCCGTCGGCGGAAGACGCTGCGCTGGCGGCTGAGTCGAGCCGCATTCTCGCGTCCCGGCCCTGCGAAGGGGATTTTCGTGTTCATCTCGACGACGGACAGGTATTGGCCCTGCCGCGAGCAGTAAAGCAACTCCTTGCGCATCTGCTGACGGAAATGTCTTATGGCAATGCCGTCACGCTGATTCCCATCCATGCCGAGATGACAACGCAGGAGGCGGCAGATTATCTCAATATCAGCCGGCCGCATTTGATAAAATTGGCGGAAGGAGGCAGCATTCCCTTCCATAAGGTCGGTTCGCATCGCCGCATCCACTTCCGTGACGTCAAAGAATACAAGGAGCGCGTAGCAATGGAACGCGCCAAGACGCTTGACGAACTGGTGGCACAGTCGCAGGAACTCGGGATGGGATATTGAGGTGTCGCGCTTTACTGTCGTTTATGATGCCTGCTGTCTTTATCCAGCACCCTTACGGGATTTGTTGATGGAGTTGGCGACGGCAGAGTTGTTCCGGGCGAAGTGGACCTGGACGATCCATGAAGAATGGATGCGGAACTTGCACCACAACCGCCCGGACCTTTCTCTTGAAAGATTGCGTCATGTCTGCGACCTAATGAACGACAACGCTCCGGATTGCCTTGTAGAAGAGTACGAGCATCTGATCCCGGCGATTTCGCTACCCGACCCCGATGACCGCCACGTTCTGGCTGCTGCAATTCATGCCCGCGCCGACGCCATCATAACCTTCAATTTGAGGGATTTTCCCGCTGCGGAGCTAGAGAAGTTCAAACTTGAGGCGATTCACCCTGACGACTTCATTAGCTATCAATTCGATCTACACGAAGCGGCCGTCGTTATCGCTGCACAGCGGTGCCTGTTTCGTTTGAAAAATCCGCCGAAAACTGCGGACGAATACCTTCGAACACTTCAAGCACAGTCTCTGCCGAAGACCGTCGCCGCTTTGCGCCCCTATGCCGCTGTCCTCCAGCGCTGCTGATGTCGACGCTTACCGGTAAAACCTGACTTCCATATCCATACCAGCGACGACACCGACCGATCATCGTCCTTCGCGGCGCCGGCTGAGGCCCTGATCAAGGAAGGCCCGCCCGGTCCGCCCGTAACGGGCTTCTTCGTGTGCGGCGGCCGTTACACCCGTTACACCGATTCCGGCGAAGGGTGTAACGCCGAAATGCAAGCCATCTCAAGGCTGTCACGCCTGTTGCACCGGACCAACAGCCCGGTCCTGCATGATTCGTGCCGTCGCCCGCTGCGGCTCGCGGCCGGACGGATCGCCGCGCGGTGCTTCCGAACCTTCAATCGTCGGACCTTGCCGAACCCGCTAAGCCCTTGGTGCCCCTGGCCGGAGTCGAACCAGCACGCCCTTGCGGGCAACAGATTTTGAG
>CAZTNV010000268.1:4415-6067 GCA_964615535.1 uncultured Mycobacteriaceae bacterium
TCTGCCGCGTCTACCAATTCCGCCACAGGGGCACGGATGGCAACGTCGGTATAATAGGCGCGGGCGGGCCGCGGTCAATCTGCATTCCGGCGGGCGTCGGGGCCGCGGGCGCCAGGAGTGACTGGTTGGCGACAGGAGGCGAGGGGCGCGCTTGCCGCGCGGGACGCCGTCTGGTAAGCCGACGAGCCTTTCGGCCTTCGCGCGGCCATGCCCGGCCGCCATGCCTGTCCGCCCTTGCCCGGCCGTGCCCTCGGTCGCCTCGAAACAGGACGTCTGCCCGTGCTGCGCTCATTGTATGACTGGACGATGGGCCTGGCCGCACACCGGCATGCCCTGATCGCGCTGGCGGTGATCTCGTTCATCGAAAGCTCGGTGTTTCCGATCCCGCCGGACATCCTGCTGATTCCGATGATCCTGGCGGCCCGCGATCGGGCCTGGTGGATCGCTACGGTTTGCACCATTACTTCGGTGGCCGGCGGCATGTTCGGCTATGCCATCGGCTTCTTCCTGTTCGAGCAGATCGGCCAGCCGGTGCTGGAGTTCTACGGCTATTTCGAGCGGTTCCACGAATTTCGGGTCGTTTACGACGAATGGGGCTGGTGGATCGTGTTCGGGGCCGGCCTTACGCCGTTTCCATACAAGGTGATCACCATCGCCAGTGGGGTCATGCAGTTCGATCTGCTGACCTTCACCGTGGCCTCGGTGTTCGGGCGGGGCGGCCGGTTCTTTCTGGTGGCTGCACTGCTGTGGTATTTCGGTCCGGTGATCCGCACCTTCATCGAGCGCCGGCTGGGGCTGCTGACGCTGCTGTTTTTCGTGCTGCTGATCGGCGGCTTCCTGGTCGTGCGGTTCGCCGTCTGATGAGGCGGACCACGGCAGGATCGGGCGCGGCAAGCCGGCCTCTCCCGTCCGGCGGCGGACGGGGCCATATCCGGGTTATGTTGACGGCACTGCTCGATCGCGCCCCCTGGCTGCTCGTCCTGGCCGGGAGCGCCATGCTGGCGGCGGCGCTGACCGCCCAGTACGGGTTCGACATGGCGCCCTGCGAGCTCTGCATCTATCAGCGCTGGGCCTATCTGCCGGCGATCGGCTGCGCCGTGCTGGCGCTGGCGTTCCGCCCCGGCATGGCGGCCCCTGCCGTGCTGATCGGGCTGAGCGGGGCGTCGCTGCTCGCGGGGGCGGGTATTGCGTTCTATCATGTCGGCGTGGAGCAGCTCTGGTGGGCGGGCACCGAAGCCTGCGTCGGGCAGGGCGCGGCCGGCGTAGAGGCCCTGCTGAATGCCCCGGTGGTGCGGTGCGACGAGATTCCCTGGTCGCTGTTCGGCATTTCGATTGCGGGATTCAACTTCCTGATTTCACTCTTGCTGGGCGCCGCGGCCATTGCGGCCGCCGCGCTGTCGCTCAAGCAACGCCGGACCTGATCATGCAGATATCCAACCAGCCATCGCGCCTGCCGGGAGAATTGTCGGGCCGCGACCTGATCGAGCGGGTGATCCGGGTCGATCATGCCGGGGAATACGGCGCCCGCCGGATCTATGAGGGCCAGCTCGCGGTGCTCGGCCGCAGCAGGGTCGCGCCGACGCTGGAGCACATGGCAGAGCAGGAGCGGCGGCATCTGGCGGAGTTCGAGCGGCTGATCGTGGAGCGGCGGG
>CAZTNV010000269.1:0-3439 GCA_964615535.1 uncultured Mycobacteriaceae bacterium
GAGGTCGCCGTCCTCGTGGATCGGCAGCGCATCCATGTCGGCGCGCAGGCCGATCGACCGCCCGCCATTGCCGCGGCCGTGCAGCACGCCGATCACGCCGGTCCGGGCAATGCCGGTATGCACTTCCACACCCCAGCCGCGCAGCAGATCGGCGACCAGACCCGCGGTGCGCACCTCCTCGAACGCGATCTCGGGATGGGCGTGGATGTCGCGGCGCCACGCCGTCATTTCCTCCTTCTGCGCGGCGATCGAATTGAGGATCGGCATGGTGCTGGGCTTTCCGTTCGTCCGGCATCGCCCGGACCGGCGAGCGGCGCGGCGGGCGACAAAGCGGAAGTATCTCTTTGGAACCCTTCCAGGGCAAGGACAAGGATGCGGCGGCGCCGCGGCCACGACGCCGCGGCCGCCGGGACCCATGGGGGATAGGCATCGCCGGCCCGCATTTCCCACCGATCCGGTAGTGTCTCAGTTTGAAACTCTGCCCCCTTGGTGCAGCGTGATCCCCGGCGTTCGACGTGGGAGAGATAGCTGTTGACGGCGGTCACTTCATTTTTGTAACCTACTTGTAGGTCAAAAAAATGAAGTGAGCGCGTTATGGAACCGGCGTCTGGTTTGCCATCTTGTGTCGTCCACATAGGCTTGGCCGCCCGAAAAAGGCTTCGTGAGCTTTCGGTGCCGATCGAACTTCTAATTGAAGCGGCACAACAGGGCTATGCTGAACGCATGAACGCTGAGTATCCTTTCGATCCCGTTACAGCACCCGGTACAGACGCGTGGCGATATCCCGTCCGAACTTTGCGTAAGGGTCTAATGGAACTCGGGTGGAGACTGGACGATCCTCGAAATCTTCCTTTGGCAATTTCCGATGAAAAAAGGATCAGTATCACGATTAGCAGCGGAGATGAGTTTACAGGCATAGATGGCGCGCGGAAACCTCGCAGCAAGAACCCAAAAGGCGCGCTGATGGAAGAGGCCATTGCTAGAAACATAAGACAATGTGACTTGTTTCCAGAAAGCTTGCCTGTTGCGGTGCAGAATTTTGGCCAGACAATTAAATACCCAACCTGGGTGTTTCTGATTTATATTGTCGATGAAGAAATTCGCGCCGAATTATCTCTCCCGAAGTCGATGGATGAAGCCTCCCATGTGAATGACTGGGTTGAACGAATTCTAATTTCGGTGCCGTTGCCAGGCGCCAAAATTAGTGATGAGCCCGAATCTGACGAAGGGCCGGATATTCGCCCGGTTATAACCACGAAGATCTAGACATGAATGGCGACAGGTTGCGCGTTGCTCGTCAACGGCGGGCTATGACGAAGAAGCGTCTGGCAGAAATGATGTCAGTGACGCCGCGAACAATTACAGGATGGGAGGCTGACGAGTATCCGCCAGATGAGCGTCACCTACGAAAGCTATCTGAAGTTCTTGGCTTTCCGGCTTCCTTTTTTGAATTGGACGACACTGCTAAGACGATGACAGAGGCGGTAAGCTTTCGTTCGCTAACTAAAAAGACTGCCGGCCAACGCGATGCGGTTGTCGCTATGTGCGATATTGCAAGAGATGTTGCAAATTGGGTTGACGATCGATTTGGGGTTCCGGCGTCAGCGATTCCTGATCTGCGCGATGAAGACCCTGTTATTGCTGCCATCTTGTTGCGGCGCGAATGGGGATTGGGAAACAGGCCAATAAAGAACATGATGCATCTGCTCGAAGCAAAAGGTGTCCGCGTGTTTTCTTTGGCCGAGAATTGCCGGGAAGTAGACGCTTGTTCATTCTGGTCCGACAGCACTCCATTTGTGATGCTAAACACGGAGACGTCGAACGAGCGGTGTCGATTTGATATGGCCCACGAACTCGGACATTTGGTTCTCCACAAACATGCGGCTCCTAATGGGAGCGCGGCGGAGAATGAGGCAAACGCATTTGCCGCCGAGTTTCTAATGCCGGAAGCGAGCGTGAAGGCCATAAGCCTGGAATACTGGTCTGTTCGTGCTCTTGTTGAAAAGAAAAGATTGTGGAATGTATCTGCCTTGGCGCTTGCGTATCGACTCCATCATCTTGGGATGATATCTGATTGGCATTTCAAATCATTAATCATAGAGCTTGGGCGCAGAGGGTATAGGAATAACGAGCCAGACGGATCACCAAAGGAGCAGTCCGATATATTTCATACTGTCTTGAAGGTTATGAGAGAAAGGGGTATTAACCTTCGGTTTGCGGCTAATGAAATGTCGATTCCAGAATCAGAACTGGTCGGATTGCTTTATGGACTTGCCAAAGTTCCGATTGAGGGGTTTGCAAGGCAAGCGACAGAGCAGCGGAGCGGTGGTCATCTGCGCGTAGTGAAATAGAATAATGCGCAACCGCAATCATGAAATTTCATAATATTGAGGCAACGGCTCGGTGCCCCAAACACTGAGCCGTTGCCATAACCAAGCGACCCCTCGCATTGGTGCTGCGGCACCGCGGCGGAAACGGCCGCCAAAAATTCAAATTGAGACATTTCCCACCGATCCGGTGAATTGCGTCCGGCGATCGAGTCTGGCACCCTCTTCCGGTTCATCGGGACGGCGGCGGGCGTCGGTGGCAAATACGGGCGGGATCGGCGGATCGGCGGCCCGGATCGCAAGGGATCATGGTCATGGGCATCGGCAGCCTGATTCTCTTCCTCCTGATCGGTATTCTGGCCGGCTGGATCGCCGGGAAACTGATGCGGGGCGGCGGCTTCGGCCTGCTCGGCAATCTGGCGATCGGGGTGATCGGGGCGTTCGTCGGCGGGTTCCTGTTCAGCCTGCTGGGCCTGCAGGCGGGCGGCATCATCGGATCGCTGGTCACCGCGGTGGTCGGGGCGGTGGTGCTGCTCTATGTCGTGGGGCTGCTCAAGCGGGCCTGACCGGCCGGCCGGGTCTGCCGGCGGTCATGCCGCCAGCGCCGGCGGTTGCCGCCCGCGGTAGGGCTGCCAGATGTCGAACAGGGTGATCGCCGCGGCAGCGCCCTCGTTGATCAGTTCGTGCCACAGCGACATCGGGCTGACCGGCGGCACCGCCAGATCGCCGATCACGTCGGCCTCGTCGAAGTCGAGCCGGCCCAGGGATCGGCGGGCGATGTACTGCATCCGCCGGTTCTCCAGCAGGCACAGCATGACGATACGCTTGATCCCGCGGTTCTGCGCCGCCAGAATGGCGCGGCGTACCAGTTCGCCGCCGGCCCCGTGACCCTGGAAGCCGAGTTCGACGCTGACCGCCAGTTCGACCTGCTCGCGGCCCTCGTTCGGGGCGCCGCACAGCTCGACGGCACCGCGTAGAACGCCGTCGAAGAAGGCGCCGATCACCAGGGTCCAGATCGGATCGAGCGTGTCGCAGTGCCGGCGGATGGTGTCGTCGGAGGTCGGTGCCAGGAATCGAGCCCGCCGGTCCCGGCCGTCGAGCCGCAGCAGGTG
>CAZTNV010000269.1:3449-6046 GCA_964615535.1 uncultured Mycobacteriaceae bacterium
GCAGGTGAGCACGGTAGGCCGGCCATTCGCCCGGAAAGAGCTTGCGATAGATGACCATGGTGCCCACACTCTTTTGGTGTCGCCGCGGTGACGCTGTTGCACCCTCCCTTGAAGCCGTTCCTCCCGACCCCGTTCCCGGCCGGACAAGACTTCCCGCCAAGACGCCGGTCACACCCTTTTCACCCCATTGTCTGGGGTTTTTTGCAACGCAATATTACCCGACGAAGATGAGTGCACCCTGCGCCTCGTGCAAGCCCCCTGGGAGCACATCCCGCGATCCGCGGCCGCTGCCACCGCCGGCAGGAAGCCAGCGCCGCCGCGGCACCGGCGGTTTGCGGGCCGGGCGGTGTCGTGGCAGCACGCCGGCAGGGTTGCGTTGAGCGCATGGGTATCTGGGGGAAAATCGTCGGCGGGGCGGCGGGCTTCGCGCTGGGCGGACCGCTCGGGGGGCTGATCGGTGCGGCGTTCGGGCACGCGGTCGATTGGGCGGCGACCGGCGACGATCCCGGCGAGCCGCCCGACAACACCCGCAAGGCCGCCTTCACCATCGCGGTGATCGCGCTGAGCGCCAAGATGGCCAAGGCCGACGGCACGGTGACCGACAGCGAGGTGCGCGCCTTCCGCGAGGTGTTTCGCGTGGCGCCCGAAGAACTGCCGAACGTCACCCGGGTGTTCAACATCGCCCGGCGCGACCACCGCAACTTCGAGAGCTATGCCCGCCAGGTGGCCGGCATGTTCCGCGACCGGCGGCCGGTGCTGGAGGAGCTGCTGGAATGCCTGTTCCACATCGCCCGCGCCGACAGCATCATCCATCCCGAAGAGCTGGACTATCTGCGCCGGGTGGCGCGGATCTTCGGCTTTACCGATGCGGAGTTCGAGCGCATGCGCCAGGCCGGGCTGGGACCCGATGCCGGCGATCCCTATCATATCCTGGGCATCGACCGCGATGCCGACGACGATGCGGTGAAGCTGGCCTGGCGCCGGCTGATCCGGGAAACCCATCCCGACCGGCTGATCGGCGAGGGGCTGCCGCGCGAGTTCATCGATGTCGCCACCGCGCGCATGGCCACGATCAACGCCGCCTATGACCGGATCTGCCGCGACCGCGGCCTGCGCTGACGAAAGAGCATACCGCCCATGGCCCCGCCGCTGATCGCGCTGCGCCGCGCCACCGTCACCTTCGGCGGCCGGCCGCTGTTCGAAGGCATCGATCTGGCGCTGGCCCCCGGCGAGCGGGCCTGCCTGGTCGGGCGCAACGGCAGCGGCAAATCGACCCTGCTGAAAGCCCTGGCCGGCGCGATCGCGCTGGACGCGGGCGAGCGGTTCCTGCAACCCGGCACCCATGTCGGCATGCTGCCGCAGAGCCCCGATCTGGCCGGCCATGCCAGCATCGCCGAGTATGTGACGACCGGCCTGGCGCCGGATCAGGCCGACCAGATCCACCGGGTCGCGGCGGTGCTCGACCGGCTGGGGGTGAACGGCGACCGGCCGGTCGCGCCGCTGTCCGGTGGCGAGGCGCGGCGGGCGGCCCTGGCCCGTGCGCTGGTCGGCGATCCCGAGGTGCTGCTGCTGGACGAGCCGACCAACCATCTCGACCTGCCGGCGATCGAATGGCTGGAGGGCGAACTGGCCGGGCGGCGCAGCGCGCTGCTGATGATCAGCCATGACCGCGCCTTTCTCACCGCGCTGTCGCGGCGGACCTTCTGGCTCGACCGCGGCATGCTGCGCAGCCTGGACCGCGGCTTTGCCGGGTTCGAGGAATGGGCCGAACAGACCTACGCCGCCGAGGCCGCGGCGCGCGACCGGCTGGACAAGCGCATCGCCAGCGAAACCCTGTGGCTGCGCGAGGGCCTGAGCGCGCGGCGGCGGCGCAACATGGGCCGGGTTCGGGGCCTCGCCCAGATGCGCTCGGACCGCGCCGAGCAGCTCGGCCGGCTGGGCACCGCAAAGCTCGACCCGGCCGAGGCGGCGCGCGGCGGCCGGCTGGTGATCGAGGCCGAGCATGTCGGCAAGAGCTTTGCCCAGCCGGAGGGCGGCGAGCGGGTGATCGTGCGCGACTTTTCGACCCGCATCCTGCGCGGCGACCGGGTCGGCGTGATCGGGCCGAACGGCGCGGGCAAGACCACGCTGGTCCGCCTGCTGACCGGCCAGCTCGCGCCCGATCGCGGCAGCGTGCGGCCGGGCGCGGGGGTGGAGCCGGCCTATTTCGACCAGAACCGCGCCTCTCTCGAGCCCGCGGCGACGCTGCGGCAGATCCTGGCGCCGGGCGGCGGCGACATGCTGGCGGTGGGCGACCGCATGCGCCACGTCGCCAGCTATCTGAAGGACTTCCTGTTCGATCCGGCGCAGCTCGACAGCCCGGTGAAGAGCCTGTCCGGCGGCGAGCGCAACCGGCTGCTGCTGGCCCGGCTGTTCGCCCGGCCGAGCAACCTGCTGATCCTGGACGAGCCGACCAACGATCTCGACATCGAAACCCTGGATCTGCTGGAGGAGGTGCTGGCCGAGTATTCGGGCACGCTGATCCTGGTCAGCCACGACCGCGACTTCCTCGACCGGGTGGTGACCTCGGTGATCGCGGTGGAGGGCGGCGGCGAGGT
>CAZTNV010000270.1:0-6032 GCA_964615535.1 uncultured Mycobacteriaceae bacterium
CGCCGACCTTCGGGAATCCCCAACCCCATTAACCTGAAGCGATTGCCCTGGCCGGTCCGCAGCACCAGCTTGACGAACTGTCCGTCTAGTCGTGCGGGATCGGCGGTGAATACCGGAAACTCCGGAGTGACGACAGCCTTCTCGATCTCGGCCGTTAATATACCGATGGCGCCGCTGCGCGCGTCGATTTTCGAGAAGACGATGTCGCCCGGATAGGCTGCGAACATGCTCCCTTTATAGGGAGCGGTTCGGTCCCGAGCAGAAATTTCGCCGTTTAGATGCACCGTGATCGGCGTCCAGTCGCTAAAGCTGTCGGTGACCGTTACCGCCTCGAATCTCTGGGTCATGAGATCGCGCAGCGGAGTCCGTGGATAGTGCGAATGCTGATGCTCGACGTCCTCGGCGGTGATCCAGGTATCGAGAGCCCTCCACTGGCGGATCAGGCAGCGGAGGGCAGGAGAAAACCCGGTGTGTCCTCGGGCTTGGCGCCCGCCGCGACCCAAGCCTCGAAGGCGCGGTAGGCCTCCAATAGGTCAGGCAGTTCGTTCGGGACCATCTCGCCCGTCTCGCCGGTCGAAGTGATGCCGACCGCCTTGGGCGCAGCAACGAAGATTCGATAGTCAAAGGTCTCGCGCACCGCTGACCAAAGTGCTGCGTTGTGCGCCTCGTCGATGGCGCGTATGCCTGTCGTCAGCTCGCGCCATAGTGCATCTGACTGTGCCTTGGTTGCCTCGTCGAAAGCGGCAGCGTAATCCTTCTTCAGTTGGGCAGCCTTCTTCTTGTCAGAAGCCTCGCCGCGCCATCGTGGCATGCCGACCTTCGTGGGACCGATCCCGCGCGGGTAATCGGGCGGCGTACCGGGTGACCAATCTGGCGCGGTTCGTTCGACACCGAGTTTGGCAAGCTTGCTCAGAATTGCATAGACTTTCGTATTCTCGCCTGTGGTGACGCGCGGCCCGAGGTGGTTACAGAGGGCTTCACGCTTCGTATCGAAATCGTCGTCGTGATCGGCGTGCGCGTTCGCCCAGGCTGCTTCCCATGCCTCCTCGTCCAGCTCCGTGAACCGGCGTAGAAACAGGAGCGACGCCTTTACTGTCGCCTTGGCGGAACTGAAGGTTTCCTCTGGTAGGCTGACAACTCCCAGGATGCGCGCTTTGCCCTCACACCAGCGACGCAGCCATGTCAGGGATGGATTGTTGAGATTGCCGTCGGGCAGAACGATACCCATTCGTCCGCCCGGCTTCAAAAGATTGAGGCAGCGTTCGACGAAAACAATCTCGGTGGCCCGATTCTTCTTGCCCTTCCCGATCTCGAAAAGGTCAAGGATCTTGCTCCCCATCGCCTTCTGCATGGCATCGTGGCTTTCCCGCCATGGCTCGCCATATCGCGCTTCGCAGCGTCGGACGTAGGACGCATCGGTCGGCACGCGGGTTTCCTCGCTGCCGCCAACTTTCTGATCGTCTCCGACGTTTGAGCCGAACGGGGGATTTGTCATTACAATGTCGAATCGGTAGGGGAATATGCCGTTAATGTCCACTAGCCCGTCATGGTAGTGAATTCCACCGTGACCATCGCCATGCATGATCATGTTCATTTTGGCGGTGCGAGCAGCGCGGGGTTCGGCATCGCAACCGAAGATGCAGTTCCACGCGAGGCGGCCGACGCGCGTGTCGATGGGCTTGTTGTTGTCATCCGAGGGTAGTAGCTCCCGGTTTAGCTTTACGAAGGCTTCATCGATGAGCTTTTCTTCTTTTTCGACTGGAAGCCCCTTTGCCTCAATGTCGGCCTGCACCTTGTCCTTGTGCTTCTGGATATCCGCTAAGATCAACTCGCGCACATGCTCAAAGGCGCGGATCAGAAAGCCGCCTGAACCCGCTGCCGGATCACAGATCAGCTCGCCTTCCTGCGGCCCAAGCATGCTGACCATAAAGTCGACGACCGGTCGCGGCGTGAAGAACTGGCCGAGCTCGCCGCGAAATGTGTTGCCTAGAAATTTCTCGAAAGCGAGCCCTTTGATGTCGTCGCCTGTCTTTGACAGGTCAAATCGCTCCAGCTCTTTTACAATACGGCGGAACGTGTCCTCGGAGATTTCCAATCGATCGGTTAGGGCAAAAAGGTCATCAGCGGTGTAGTATGCCTTGGTTTGCTCGAAGAGCCCGTCGTGAACAAGCGGATCGGTTGGCAGCCGGGTCGATGCGCGGCGGTCAAGGAAATCCACAGTAAAGGTGCCGTGCAGCCCAGACCGCTCGACGTACATTTTCACAAATAGGATCTTTGAAATTGTGTCGAAGGCGCGACCAGGGTCCATTTTGTGGACATCGCGCAAGATCGAGTGACATCTGAAAAGTAGGTCTTGAAACTCCCTCCTGTTAAAGACGCGGAGCTTGCTGCGGATTTCCTCTAGGCGCTTTGCATCGCCCCAATCGCTTGCTTTCGGAATCTCATTGATCTGGACGAAATCGCCGGGAGCTCCGGGGACGAGCCTGAAGATAGCTGTAAACCGACTGTTTGTCGCGATGAAGAATTCGCAACCCGCAGAGCGGGTGTAGCTCTCGCCTTGATAATAGTCGCGGAGATTGATCTCTACACTCTCAGCCTTGCATTCTACAACCAAAACTGGAGATATACCCGGCCCTGCGGCAGCTTTCTTAGCATTCTCCCAAAGTATAATGTCAGCACGGGCGCTTCGGCTGCCCGAAGTCATCCGTTGCTCCTGCCGTATTTGATCGAGCGAATAACCGTAGTTCTCGCAGAGATGTCGGAGGAACCGCTGGCGAACGAGCTCCTCGGGCTTGCCTATGCTGTCACGCCATTCGCTCTTTAGCGGAAGCCATATCCAACTGCCATCCTGGTGAAGCTTTTCAGGATCAGAGGGCCACGGCGTAGCGGGTATTGTCTTAGGCTTTTTTCCGCTCGCCATTCTCAAGACTCCTTCTTTTTTTCATCTGCTGGCGAGATCGTCGCTTGTTCGTACTTCCGAATTCGCACATACTCTTCTATGGAGAGAATTACTACAACTGCCCTTCCGTGTTTTTCGATCTGGAGCGGCGCTACCCTTGCCAGATCGGTCATGCGACCGAAGCCGTTCTTCGCCTCTCGTGCTGATAACGTGCGCATGACGCCCCTCAGTTTTGCGCCTTTATAGCTATAATAGATCGATTCGGCTTCATAATTCGAACCCAAGCCCCCGATCGCGGTCGCGGGCGCGCTTCAACTCCCGCTAGCGTTCCTTATGACTTCGGACGATCTTAGCCAGATAAGCTGGCCCCGAGGAACTGGCCGGGTTCTTCATCGATCTTGCCGTCGTCGATCCGGAATTCCCCGGCCGCTACGTGCTCGGGATCGAGTGCGATGGCGCCGCCTATCACGGTTCCCGCTCGGCGCGCGACCGCGACCGGCTGCGTCAGGAGGTGCTGGAGGATCATGGCTGGATCATCCACCGGATCTGGGGCACCGACTGGTTCCAGCGCCCGCAGGAACAGTTGCGGCGCACGGTGGAGGCGATCGAGGCGGCCAGGGCGCGACTGGCCGCGGGTCCGCCTGCCGCGGCACCGCCGGTCGAGGCGGCGCTGATCGAAATCATCGTAGTGGACCAGTCGGCGGAGGAGCCGGACATGGAAACCGTCGCCCTCAGCGTGCCCTATCGTCAGGCGAGCGTAGCCGTTCCGACCGATCGGGAACCGCACGAGGTGGAGGTGCCCGTGATGGCCGCCATCGTCCGCCGGATCGTCGAGGTCGAGGGGCCGATCCATGCGGCCGAGATCGTCGCCCGGGTCCGGACCCTCTGGGGCCTGCAGCGGGCCGGCAACCGGATTCAGGCCGCGGTGGCTCGCGGCCTTGCCTATGCCGCGCGGCAGGGCGGGATCGACACCGAGGACCACTGTGCCATCATGGCCGGCGCGGCGATTGCGGTGCGCGATCGCAGCGCCGCCGACTCGGCATCCCTGCGCAAGCCGGATCTGCTGCCGCCCCAGGAAATCCGCGAGGCCGTCCGCCGGGTGATCGCGGCCAATTTCGGCGGCTCGATCGAGCATGTGACGATCGAGGTGGCGCGCCTGTTCGGGTTCAAATCGACCAGCGCCCAGTTGCGGTCGGTCGTCGAAGCGCAGATCGACCGGCTGGTTCGAGACGGCACGCTGGACTCGCGCGACGGCATGCTGAGCCTCGGCACGGTCGCGGCCGAAGCATGACCGGACCTATAACGGTGCAGCGCCATCCCTCACCGTTCCTCTGCTCCCGCGCCGGGGCTGCTTTCGGCGGGGTCGTCGCCGCGCAGGGCAGGGGTGCGGAATTCGGCGGCGGGCGGCAGGTCGGGCGGGCGGCGCGGGCCGGCGGCGGCCAGCGCCTCGGCCAGGGCCGGCGAGGCGAGCTGCACATGGGCGGGCGGGGCGTTGCCCTGGCGGTCCTGGCCGAAATACAGGGTCAGGTGCGGGAACGGGATCTCGATGCCCAGCTCGTCGAACCGGTTCTTTAATCTGCGGTTGAACTCGCGGCCGACCATCCACTGCTTGATCGGCCTGGTCTTGAACCGGGCCTTGATCACCACCGCGCTGTCGGTGAAGCGGTCGACCCCGACCAGATCGAGCGGCGCCAGGATCTCGGCGCCGAACACCGGATCGGCCTGCATCTCCTGGCCCAGCGCGGCGATCGCCGCGATCACCCGGTCGATATCTTCGCGATACGACACGCCGATGTCGAACACGTAATAGGAAAAGCCCTTGGTCAGGTTCAGCACGGTCTTGACCTCGCTGAACGGCACGGTGTGCAGACTGCCGTCGAAATCGCGCACGCGCAGGGTGCGGATGGTCATGCCCTCCACCTGCCCGCCGCGGCCGGCCACGTTGACCACGTCGCCGATCTGGATGGTGTCCTCGAACAGGATGAACAGCCCGGTGATGATGTCCTTGACCAGGGTCTGCGAGCCGAATCCGACCGCCAGACCGATCACCCCGGCGCCGGCCAGCAGCGGCGTGATGTCGATCCCGAGCGCCGACAGCACCATCAGCCCGACCACCGTGATCAGCACCACCAGGAAG
The DNA here is from genome assembly GCA_964615535.1 of uncultured Mycobacteriaceae bacterium. Classification (GTDB taxonomy): domain Bacteria; phylum Pseudomonadota; class Alphaproteobacteria; order DSM-16000; family Inquilinaceae; genus CAZTNV01. The sequence continues at coordinate 5,037 of CAZTNV010000270.1, forward strand.
GCATTGCGCAGCAGCGGCAGCAGGGTGCGCACCCGGGCGCTGCGCTCGATCGGCTTGCCGTTGCCGTCGGTCCGGGTCAGCGCACGCTGGATGGCGTTGCTGAACACCTCCCAGGCGATCAGCGCCAGCACCAGCATCAGCAGGATCGACGCCGCCCGCGCCGTCACCACCCGGCCGGCATTGGTGGTCAGCCAGCCGAGCCCGCCCAGCCCCCAGACCTCTAGCAGCGCCAGCACGGTCACGATCCCGATGATCACCCGCACCACCGTCTCGACCACGGACAGATAGCGGTTGGCGCGTGCCTCCAGGCCCGGAAAGGCGGCCCGCCAGCCCGGCCCGATCGACACGCCGCGCCGGATCGCCCGGCTGACCAGCAGGCCGAGCAGGGCCGCTCCGGCCAGGATCGCCGCCGAAGACATCGTCGCGCGGAACAGGAAGCCGAAGCCGTCCGGCACCGCCAGCAGCCACAGCACGAAGCCGGCCACGACATAGGCGACCACCACCAGATGCCAGATCTCGGCCAGCCCGCGCGCCAGCGTCCGCCAGGGCTGCCGGGTCGGCAGGTTGCCGCGGATCGCCGCCGCCACCCCCGTCCGGTTCTCCAGCACGAAGGTGATCACCATGCCGGCCGCCGCCAGCCCGACCAGCGCCAGCACCCCGGCGCGCGCCTCCGGCGGCAGCCCGACCAGCAGGGCGGCATCGGCCAGCACCATGCCGAACACGATGGTGTAGGTGATCCGCCTGATCCAGCGATACAGGTAGAGGGCGGATCGGTCGTCCAGCGGGATCAGGCGCAGCGACGGCGTCCGCGGCTCCAGCACGGCCCGCGCCAGCACCAGCACCAGCCCGGCCACCAGCACCGCACCGATCACCCAGAGCGTGACGGTGCGGGCGACGAAACCGGGGGTCGACAGCCCGATCGCGCCATAGGCCGCCACCGCGAAGGCCAGCAGCGGGGTCGCGTCGATCAGGGTGTGCCCGAGCCAGGCCGGCAGC
>CAZTNV010000271.1:0-6032 GCA_964615535.1 uncultured Mycobacteriaceae bacterium
CACAGACCCCAGAAGAAATCCTTGCGCCCAAGACCCTGCCCGAAGCCGAGCGGGTCACCCTGCAGACCAAGGCAGGCAGAGTGATATTCGGAGTCGAAATGAAGGTGGTCGACGACCACGGCAACACCCTGCCCCGCGACGGCAAGAGCGCCGGCCAACTCAAGGTGCGGGGACCCTGGGTGTGCAACGGCTACTATCGGCTCGATCATTCGGCGGCGCATGATGCCGAGGGCTGGTTCGCCACCGGCGACGTTGCAACGCTCGATTCCGACGGCTTCATGCAGATCACCGACCGCTCCAAGGACATGATCAAGTCGGGCGGCGAATGGATCAGTTCGATCGAGCTGGAAAATTTTGCGATGGGCCATCCCGAGGTGCTTCAGGCGGCGGCGATCGGCGTGCCGGACGAAAAATGGGGCGAACGCCCGATCCTGATCGTCGTGCCGCGGCCCGGTACGGCGCCCGAACCGGCCTCGATACTGGGCTATTTCGAAGGCAGGCTTCCGAAATGGTGCATTCCGGACCGGGTCGAGGTGGTCGACAGCCTGCCGCTCGGCGCCACCGGCAAGGTTCTGAAGGCCAGGCTGCGCGAACGATTCGGCAGCCGGCCCGCTGCCGCCGAGACCGGCGGCAGTCCCAAAGCGGGTACCTGGAATTGATGTGCCCGCCGGGCTTTGCTAGACTTTGATAAGCGGGGATCTGAAGAGGGAGCAGGATGGCGTCAAGACCTATCCGCGTGGCCGGCCTTCTGTTCGCCCTGTCCGGGGCATGGGCGCAGCCGGCGCCGGCCCATCCGCATGTCTGGATCGAGGCCCGTGCCGAACTCGATTTCACGGATGGCCGGGTCGCCGCCATCGCGGTCGAATGGACATTCGATCCGATGTTCAGTCAGGTCCTGATCCAGGATTTCGACGTCGATATCGACGGCGTTCTCAACGAGCATGAACAGGCGGCATTGCAGCGGGAGGCCTTCGCCGATGTCCGCGATTTCGGCTATTTCACCCATTTGCGGGTCGGTGGACGGCCGGTGCCGTTCGACCGGGCGACGGAATTCGGCGCCCGTATCGACGGCGAACGGACCGATGGCCGGCTGGTCTACCGGTTCCGGCTGCCGCTGCCCGAGCCGGCCGATCCGCGGACGGCGCCGGTGACGGTCGGGCTGTACGACCCCGAATACTATGTCGAGGTCGGCTACGACGACGCGGCGATCGCGCTGACCGGCGAGGGCAGCGCCGGATGCCGAACCGAGATCGGGGTGGACGAGGCCCATCCCATCTATTACGGCTTGGTGCTGCCTCGAAAGATCGATCTTGTCTGCCCGGCAAGCTGACCGGATCGGCCGGATTGCCGCCGCCTTCGGCGTGCTGCTGGCCGCCGGGCCGGCGACGGCATCCTATTTCGGCCGCGATGGCGGGGCGCCGCCACCCGGCGAGCCGGGGAGCGGGCCGATCCTGCCGGACTTTCTGCGCACCGCCGCGGCCGAGCTGTTCCGGCTGCAGCAGGTCTTCAATGCCGAGCTGGTGGCCAATCTTCAGGCGATCCGGGCGGATTGGGCGCCGGGCCCGGTTCTGGCGCTGATCGGAGTCGCCTTCCTCTACGGCGTGTTCCACGCCGCCGGGCCGGGTCACGGCAAGGCCGTGGTGGCAAGCTATTTTCTGGCGCGGCGGGCCCCGCTCGCACGCGGAGTCGCGCTGGGCGCCGGCATCGCGCTGGTCCAGGGGCTGTCGGCGATCGTCATCGTCTCGGTCCTGGCCCTGCTGCTGGATTTCGGCCGCACCCGCATCCTGCGCGACATGGCGCTGCTCGAACTGGCGAGCTATGGGCTGATCGTGGCGATCGGGCTGGTCATGTCCTGGCGCGCATTGACCGGCCGAAGCTGTTGCGCGCACGAGTCATCCGCCTCGCCACCCGCCCCCGACGGGCATGACCACGACGAGGGCCATGCGCATCACGGTCACGCGCATCATGGCCATGCGCATTGCCATCATCCCGCTTCGGGCGATCGGGCCGCCCCGGCGCTGGCCGCACCGCCCTCGGTCCCGGCCGGCGGCCTGGCGTGGCTGCACCCGGGCGGGCTGGCCTCGGTTGCGCTGGCGGTCGGGCTGCGGCCCTGCACCGGTGCGTTGATCGTGCTGCTGTTCGCCCTGGCCAATGGCATCTTTGCCGTCGGCATTGCGGCGACGCTGGTGATGGCCCTGGGCGTCGCGATCACCGTCTCGGCCTTCGGGATCGGCGCGATCGGCCTGCGCCGGGGCCTGACGAGGACCGGAGTCCACCGGCCCCGCCTGGCAAGGCTGTCCCATGCCGGGCTTCAGATCGCCGGATCGCTGCTGATCACCGGGCTGGGCGCGCTGTTGTTCGCCGACGCCCTCCAGCATGGCGGCCTGCCCGGCTGACCCCCTGCCGCGCCAGCGCATTTCCCCGGTGCCGCGGCCACCGGCTCGCCTTTGCGTGCCATGCCCCCGCGCGCGAGGCCGGAGTCAACGACGCTATTGACCTGCGGCCCCCGGCCTGCCTTCCCTGATCACGCTTCTGCCCTTCCAGCCCTCTCCGGAGAGAGCCCATGATTCTGGAAATCCTGGCCACCCTGGCCGCCGCATTGTTCGCCGGAGCGGCGCTCTACATCACCCTGGTCGAGCACCCGGCCCGCCTGACCCTGCTGCCGGCCACCGCGGTGGCGCAGTGGCGGCCGAGCTATCGCCGCGCCACGATCCTGCAGGCCTCGCTGGCGGTGCTGGGCGCGGCGCTGGGGCTGGCGGCGTGGCTGAACGGATCGACCTGGCTGTGGCTGGTCGCAGGGATCGTTCTCGTGACCGTGATTCCGTTCACGCTGATCGTGATCATGCCGGTCAACCGGCGACTGGAAGACCCCGACCTCGACCCCGCCAAGGCACCCGTCCGTGAGCTGCTGACCACCTGGGGCCGGCTGCACGCCGTGCGCACGGCCCTGGGGCTGGCGGCCCTGCTTCTCATGTTGGCGATGATGTCGGAGTGACCGGGGTCGGCCCCGAACTCAGGCCCGAACCCAGGAAAAAGCCTCAGATCGCCCGCGCATGCCGGTTCTCCTCCGGCCGCAGATAGGCGTCGAACACGGCGGCGACGGTGCGGCTGAGCGGGCGGAACGTCTCGGGAATCGTCACCACCTCGCGATCGACCTCGACGATGCCATCGCCCGCGAGTTCGGCCAGAGCCGCCCGGTCGGCGTCGAACCGCGAGAGCGGCACGGCATGCCGTGCCGCCACCTCGGCCAGATCGACTCGCAGATCGCACATCAGATGCTCGATCACCTCGCGGCGCAACCGGTCGTCGGGCGACAGCGGACGGCCGCGCACCACCGCCAGCGCGCCCTCGTCCACGGCCTTGGCATAGCGGCCGAGTTCCGTGGCATTCTGGACATAGCCCTGGGGCAGCGCGCCGATCGCCGAAGCCCCGAAGCCGATCAGCGTATCGCAGCGATCGGCCGTGTATCCCTGGAAATTGCGGCGCAGGGCGCCGGTCCGGAAGGCCACCGCCAGATCATCCTCGGCCCGGGCGAAATGGTCCAGCCCGATCGGAACGTAGCCGGCCCCGGTCAGGCAGTGCGACATCGCGTTGAACTGGGCGAGACGCTCGCGGGCATCCGGCAGCGCCGCCTCGTCGATCAGGCGCTGATGGCGCTTCAGCGCCGGCAGATGGGCATAGCCGTAGATCGCCAGCCGGTCGGGCGCGAGATCGAGGGTGCGGCGGGCGGTTTCGGCGCTGTTCGCCACGGTCTGGAACGGCAGGCCGTAGACCAGATCGAGATTGAGTCGGGCAACGCCGGCCGCCCGCAATTGCGCTGCCGCCTCGGCGGTCTGGCCGAAATCCTGCTCGCGGTGGATGGCGGTCTGCACTGCAGGATCGAAGCTCTGCACGCCGAGGCTGGCCCGGTTGACCCCGGCTTCGCCCAGCACCGACACGAATTCCGGCGTCAACGTCCGCGGATCGATCTCGATGGCGATTTCGGCCGCGGGCCGGACGTCGAACCGCTCGCGGATCAGTGCCATGAGCGCCGCGAAATCCGCCGGCTCCAGCAGATTGGGCGTGCCGCCGCCCCAATGGACGTGGCCGACCGGCAGCCGCGCCGGAATCGCCGCCGCGACCGTCGCGATCTCGCGGCGCAGGGTTTCGACATAGCTGGCGACCGGCCGGTATTGCCGGGTCGCGCGGGTGTGGCAGCCGCAATACCAGCACATCGACTGGCAGAACGGTACGTGCAGGTAGAGCGAGATCGGCCGGTCCGGCGGCAGGGCCGCGAGCCAGCCGCGATAGGTCGCCGCCGACACGCCGGGACCGAAATGCGGTGCGGTCGGATAGCTGGTGTAGCGGGGGATGCGCCGGCTCTCGTATTTCAGAAGAATATCGTCGCGCATGAAAGATCCTTGTTTGCGTCCTGATGGTTCCGCAGCATCGGACTCAGCGCAGCATCACCCGTTCGGACCGGCGGTAGCGGCCATGCTCGTCTTCGGCCAGAAAGCGGATTTCCCATTGACCACGCAGCGGCAGTTCGACCTCTGCGGCATACCGGCCGAGGCCGAGGTGATCGAGCGTCACCTCGATATCGTGCCCGGCCGCGACCGGGCGTACGAACCGGGCGCTGACCGCCGCGCGGTCGAGCAGCGTGCCGTGCCGGTCGGTCAGCACCAGTTCCACCCGTCCGCGCCCCGGCCCGGTCTGCACGAACTCGTATTCGACATCCCAGCCGAGCTGCCGCTGGGCCTCCGCCTCGGCCAACCGGGCATTGTGGGCCAGTCCGCGCTGATAGGCGTCCGTCGTCGTCACCCCGGTCCAGGTGGCAAAGGCGACATAGATCATCGTCCCGTTGACCGCCAGAACGACCAGAAAGCCGGCCACGAACACCCAGGGAATCCAGCGGTCACGACCGGATTTGGCCGGGGGCTTGGGCGGGTTCATCGAAATGGTCATGATCATGGTCCCCGGAACACGGTCGGCTGCCGCGTGCTTTCGCCGGAGCCGTCATCGGTCAGCACGAATTCGAAGGGCATGGTGTCGCCGGCCAACGCGGTGCGCGGCAGCCGGATATAGATGCGGTATTGCGCCACGGTATCCGGCTCCGCGGTCACGCGCAGCGCCTCGGACGGGGCCTCGTCCTGGCCGACCACGGTCAGCATGGCCCCCTCCAGACCGGCCGTCTCCAGCCGATAGGTCCGCACCTCGCGCGCCATGTTCAGGATCTTCAGCGTATAGCCGTTGCGGATGCTGCCGTCGGACAGGGTGACGAACAGCGGATTGCGGTCGTGCAGGACGTTGAGATCGAGCCGGGTCCGCGTCCCCAGGCTGCCGAACACCACCGCGGCCACGATCAGGATCATCACGGTGTAGACGATGGTGCGCGGCCGGACCAGCCGGCGGGTCCAATGCTCGGCCGGCAGACCCTGGGCGCAGGCGATCTGATTGCGTTCGGACTCGAAGGCGATCAGCCCGAGCGGTCGTCCCACCTTCTCCATCACCCTGTCGCAGGCATCGATGCACAGGCCGCAGCCGATGCATTCGAGCTGCAGCCCGTCGCGGATGTCGATGCCGGTCGGGCACACCGCCACGCACTGCCTGCAGTCGATGCAGTCGCCCCGGCCGTCCCACGGATCGCCCTTCTTGTGCTTTCCGCGCGGCTCGCCCCGCCATTGGCGGTAGCTGACGACCAGACTGTCTTCGTCCAGCAGTGCGGCCTGGAAGCGCGGCCACGGGCACATATAGGTGCAGACCTGCTCGCGGGCCATTCCGGCCAGCAGATAGGTGGTGGCGGTGAACAGCCCGACGAAAAAGTAGACCGCGGTCGAGGACTGGCCGGTGAAAAACTCGGTCACCAGGGTCGGGGCATCCTGGAAATACATGATCCAGGCGCCCCCGGTCAGGAACGCGATCAGCAGCCAGACGCCGTGCTTGGTCAGCCGCTTGCGGACCTTGTCGGCGCTCCACGGCGCCTTGTCGAGCCGGATGCGGGCGTTGCGGTCGCCCTCGATCAGCCGCTCGACCCACATGAACAGGTCGGTCCA
>CAZTNV010000272.1:0-6019 GCA_964615535.1 uncultured Mycobacteriaceae bacterium
GTAACCGGCCTAAGCTTCAGCTTCAATAGGGCCCCGGCGGTTTGCCGGGGGATAGGAGTTCTATTCCCTTCATGAGCACGTCAACAAGCTACTTGCTTCAATAGGGCCCCGGCGGTTTGCCGGGGGATAGGCTTTCGGCATAGTCACAGCGGATGGAATAATCTCTTGCTTCAATAGGGCCCCGGCGGTTTGCCGGGGGATAGGTCCGGGCGCGCCGCCGGTGGCGGAGAGCCAACTCCCGCTTCAATAGGGCCCCGGCGGTTTGCCGGGGGATAGAGGCTCGCCACCATGTATTGGCGGACCAGGTAGACAGGGCTTCAATAGGGCCCCGGCGGTTTGCCGGGGGATAGGGCGGTTACCGACCTGTTCGATCCCGCCTGAACGCGAGGGCTTCAATAGGGCCCCGGCGGTTTGCCGGGGGATAGCGCTGGCCGTCATCCAGGCCGGCGCCCGGCGCCTGATCGCTTCAATAGGGCCCCGGCGGTTTGCCGGGGGATAGCACGAGCACTTGACAGTTTAGCCGCATAAACCAAACGATGCTTCAATAGGGCCCCGGCGGTTTGCCGGGGGATAGGTAGCCGCACTCGATATCGATGCCCGTGAGCAACAGACGCTTCAATAGGGCCCCGGCGGTTTGCCGGGGGATAGGGAGCGGGAAGCTCTGGCGACGGGCCTGCGCCCGCCGTGCTTCAATAGGGCCCCGGCGGTTTGCCGGGGGATAGCCCCCAGCGTGCCATGCTGACGCGCACGGTTAAGGAAGAACGTGCTTCAATAGGGCCCCGGCGGTTTGCCGGGGGATAGATTGCCAACCTTGTCGAGGTCGAGACTCTGGAGGACCTGCTTCAATAGGGCCCCGGCGGTTTGCCGGGGGATAGGCGGAACCTTGAGGACGTGGCACGATGGCCACTTCAAGCTTCAATAGGGCCCCGGCGGTTTGCCGGGGGATAGGCCCCCTATCACCCCCGCCTTCTGACGGTCCTCGACGACGGGCTTCAATAGGGCCCCGGCGGTTTGCCGGGGGATAGTCTCTAAATTCAGAGACTACGCCAGTGATAACTCCTTTGCTTCAATAGGGCCCCGGCGGTTTGCCGGGGGATAGCTGTCCGCGCTGGGAGGGGCAGTCTTCTCATCGAGAACGCTTCAATAGGGCCCCGGCGGTTTGCCGGGGGATAGATCCAAGGCAAACGAATTCATGTCCTTGGAATTGCGGCTTCAATAGGGCCCCGGCGGTTTGCCGGGGGATAGCCGGCGGCGGCAAGAACGAAACCGGACTTTTGAGACGAGCTTCAATAGGGCCCCGGCGGTTTGCCGGGGGATAGGTGGTTCCGATCACTAACCAGCCGCACCGCGCGGCAACTGCTTCAATAGGGCCCCGGCGGTTTGCCGGGGGATAGCAGAAGCACCAACCCGCCGCACAGGGCGGAAAAATGGAGGCTTCAATAGGGCCCCGGCGGTTTGCCGGGGGATAGTCGAATGGAGAGACGAGGAGCGGGCGCCCGCGCGCCTGGCTTCAATAGGGCCCCGGCGGTTTGCCGGGGGATAGCGCCGGGTCGGCCTCGCCCGCCTGCGCCAACTCCTCCACGCTTCAATAGGGCCCCGGCGGTTTGCCGGGGGATAGCCCATGCCGGGCCAGGACCGTCCTGATGTGCTCGGGCTTCAATAGGGCCCCGGCGGTTTGCCGGGGGATAGGGGTGCTGCAGGGGCTGGACATTGCTCATCATCTGGGCTTCAATAGGGCCCCGGCGGTTTGCCGGGGGATAGGCCATGGCGCTGGCGCGGGACACCGTCCGCGCCCGCCCGCTTCAATAGGGCCCCGGCGGTTTGCCGGGGGATAGCAGCTTCGTCGAGCGGTACGAGTGCATGCAGGATGAAATGCTTCAATAGGGCCCCGGCGGTTTGCCGGGGGATAGGCGATCAGCGCGCCCAGCTCCGGAACCTGGCTGGCGAGGCTTCAATAGGGCCCCGGCGGTTTGCCGGGGGATAGAGCGGCCCTGTTTCCCGACGGCGTATCAAGGGGTTACAGGGCAGTTTGCGAGCGGTCATCGATTGTCGCGCGGCGATATGTCGCGAACGCCCCCGGGCGGCCCATCCGGGTGCGGTCAAGCCGTTGATCCACAATGACAAAGACCCGTGCGAGCGGTCCCTGGGAAAAACCGCATCACCTGACCGCTCGCAAAACGTCGCGGCGGAAGGCACTCTATGTCAGCGCTCGGGCCGATGCCAGCATGATTCACAGCCATGCAGAGATTTTCTGCCCGGTTCGCGAGCGCGGTTCGGGGCGGGCCGCGGCCGGGACGGCCGCGCTCCCAGGACGGCCGCTCCCAGGACGGCCGCGCTCCGGGGAACGCCGCCCTCCCGGCACCAGGGCCGGGACGGCGCGGCGGGGGCGGGTTGCCGGGCGGGGGGGCGGGGGTTATCGTCCGGCGATGAGCGACGATGCCGATCCCCTGTGCCCGGCTCCGGCGGGCGCCGCGCCGCAACCGGTGCCGCGTCTGGCGCCGGTGGGGATCGACCGGCTGCTGGGCTCGACGGCGACGATGGCGGCGCTGGCCGGGCGGCGGGTCGGGATGCTGAGCAGCGAAGCCATGCTGGCCGCCGACTGGCAACCCGCCGCCCATGCGCTGCACCGGGCGCTGGGCGAAATGGGGGCGGGCGGCGGGCTGGCGCGGCTGTTCACCCCGGAACATGGTTGGTCGGGGCTGGGCTGGTCGGGGTTGGCGCCCGACGGTGAGGGCGGCGGGGAGCCGGCGGTCGAGCCGGCGCTGGGCGTGCCGATGGTCAGCCTGCACGGGCCGCGGCTGGTGCCCGATCCGGCCGGGCTGGACGATCTCGATGCGCTGGTGATCGACCTGCAGGATGCCGGCGTGCGCTGCTATACCTATGCCACGACCTGCGCCCTGGTGCTGCGCGCGCTGGACGGGCGGCGGCGGCCGCGGGTGATCCTGTGCGACCGGCCGAACCCGCTGGGCGCGACGGTCGACGGGCCGGGCCTCGAGCCGCGGCTGCGCTCGTTCATCGGCTGGCTGGAGGTGCGGTTCCGCCACGGCCGCACGCTGGGCGAGCTGATGACGGCGTGGAATGCCGGGCTGCCGGGCGGCGGGGCGCGGCTGAGCGTGGTGCCGTTCGGCCCCGGCGCGGCGGCGCGGCCCTGGGTGCCGCCCTCCCCCGGCCTGCCGACGCGGAGCGCGGCGCTGCTCTATCCCGGTCTGGTGCTGCTGGAGGGGACGAACGTTTCCGAGGGGCGCGGCACCGCGCTGCCGTTCCGCTGCGCCGCGGCGCCCGGCCTGGACGGGGCGCGGCTGGCCCGGCGGCTGAACGCGCTGGCCGACCGGCTGGGCGTGGCGGCGCGGCCGATCGGCTATGTGCCGCAGACCGGCAAGCTGGCCGGCCGGCCCTGCCGCGGCGTGCAGATCCACATCACCGATCCGCGGCGGGTCGACGGGCTGGCGCTGGGGGTTCACCTGCTGGGCCTGCTGGCCGAGCTGGTGCCGGGATTCGCGCTGAGCCGCGCCGCGCCGGGTGCCTGGCGGGTGCCCGACGGTCCGGCCGGGGCGGCTTCGGGCGACCGGGCCGCCCCCGCCGATCCAGCCGGGAGCTGGACGATCGATCATCTGACCGGCGACGAGTCGCTGCGCCGCATGATCGAGCGCGGCACGCCGCCCGAGGCCCTGCTGGCCGAATGGCGCGCCTTAAGCCCGGACCCCTGAAGCCCGGACGCCTGCGCCGGACGCCGGGGAGGGATGCGGCAAGACCACGCCAGCACTGCGGTCATTTGGGTTGCGCGCTCCGAAGGGGGTATCCTACCCTTGGGGGATGGGGCGGCCGACCGGCCCTGCCCCCTGTCCCTTGCCCCCTGCCCCTGCCCGGAGGGTCGATGAGATGCGGATCGTCGTGGCCGACGACCATACCCTGTTCCGCACCGGGCTGATCCTGCTGCTGCACCGGCTGTACGGCGAATTGCAGGTGCAGGAGGCCAAGGATCTCGACGGGGTGCTGCGCTGCCTCGACGGCGGCGGGGCCGATGTCGTCCTGCTCGATCTGGGGATGCCGGGCATGGACGGGCTGGCCGGGCTGGACATGCTGCACCGCCGGGCGCCCGGGGTGCCGGTGGTGATCCTGTCCGAGATCACCGAGCCGGCGGAGATGCTGCGCGCGATCCGGTTCGGCGCGCGCGGCTTCATTCCCAAGACCGCGTCGGATCAGGTGCTGAAGCATGCGATCGCGCTGGTGCTGTCGGGCGAGACCTTCGTGCCGTCGAGCGCGGTGCTGGACCCCGGCCGCGACGGCAGGGCCCGGCCGCCGCGCGGGGCGGCGGGGGGGCCGCCGGCCGCGCTGACCGGACGCCAGCGCGAGGTGCTGGCGCTGGTCGCCCAGGGCAGGTCCAACAAGGAGATCGCCAGCGCGCTCGGCCTGCTCGAGAGCACGGTCAAGACCCACATGAAAACGATCCTGAGCAAGCTGGGCGCCACCAACCGCACCCAGGCGGCGATGCTGGCCGCCGAGCTGGGGCTGGCCGGAGAGCGCGCCGGCCGGTCGTGACTCCGGTGTGTCGCGCGTACGGTTTGTCGCGAGCCCGGCGATCAGGGAATGCCGCGCACGATCGGCGGGCCGATCAGCCGGGTCAGCCAGACCGGCAGCCGCTTCCACACCGCGATCTTGCGCTGGTTGGACGGGTTTTCCGGCCGCATCGCCGACATGTCGCCGCGCCGGGTGTGGTACTGCCAGACCGTCGGCCGCGGCTGGGCGCCCCATTGCGCCTTGAACTTGTAGGTGCCCGAATCGATCGAGGAGCGGCCGAAATCGAACTCCCGGCTGCCGCGCTCGATCGCCCGCACCAGCAATTGATGGTACATCCACATGTTGGCCGAGGTGTGGTTGAACGCCCGCAGGCTGCTGGCCGAGGGCACATGGCTGGAGGCCGGCATGGCCGGCGTGCCGGCATCGTGGACCAGCAGCGCCGCGGCGACCGGCTGCCCGGCATGGGACACCACCGCCAGCTCGGCCTGTCCGGCCAGCCGGTCGAGAATCGCCGCGAACAGCCGGCGGGAAAAGATCGGCGTGCCGAGATCGCGCATGTTGACCGCCATCACGCCGTAGAAGCCGTCCAGCAGATCCCGCCCGCCCCAGGCGATCGACAGATCGTGCTTGGCGCCCTTGCGCACCAGATTGCGCACCTGACCGTTCAGCGCCTTCCACAATATGTCCGACGTGTCGGGCAGGGCGCGGACCATCCGCACCTTGGAGGTCAGGCTGCCGTTCAGCCGGTCATGCGCGATCGCCGGCCGGTCCTGGCGCAATTCCAGATAGCGGACGTTGTGGCGCTCGGCCAGGGCGACCGCCCGGTCGATCAGCGCCGCCGCGACCGCGGGGTCCCGGGCGACCAGTCCGGCGCGGTTGACATAGGGCAGGCTGACCAGGAACCGGCCGAACAGCCGCGTCGCCACCAGCATCAGCGGCAGATAGCCGGTCATCGCGCCACCGCCATCGCGCGCGATCAGCACGACCGGGCGGTGGCCCAGCCCCTGGCGCAGCGCGGCCAGCCAGCGCGGATCATGCTCGGCGCAGGCGCCGATCCCGGCCGGGCAATCGCGCAGGAATTCGGCGATCTGCCGCTCCAGACCCGCATCGAGCTGCTCGAACTGTTCAACGATCATGGCACAGGCACGCCCGGGCGCGCTCCTGGGTTTCGGGTCTCCGCGGATCGCAGGCCGTTCGGACCGCAGGCCGTTCGGACTGCAGGCCGGCCAGCCTGCCGCGCCCGCTCAAGGGTCCGGCGGGGGCAGACCGGCGGCGGGGCATCCCGCAAGCATCACCATACTTGTATTCGACGGCGCGCGAATCGTCCAGCGTGAAGCCCGGCGCGCGATCTGGAAAGCTCTGTCCGAAGGTCGGAGTCGCGGACCGCGGAACCGGCCCGGCCGATCAGGGCTATGCCGGCTATACTCTTTCAGGGAGGCAGATGGCCGGTCACGGCTTGCGTTTGGCGGGCTTTCTCTTGGGTTTGTCGAGATAGGCGAAC
>CAZTNV010000273.1:0-6004 GCA_964615535.1 uncultured Mycobacteriaceae bacterium
GCGATCGGCCAAGACAGAACTTTTGCAGAACCTGCCTTGCCTGGATAGGGAAAAATGCCTATTGTGAAGAAGCTGTATCGATTATATGCTTCGGTTCAACGACCAAAGCTCCTCTTTCGTTTAAGAGCCTTGGGTGCAATCCTATTAATGATATCGACAGCAATATTGTTTTTATCTTTCAGTATTGTAAATGGTCGCGCATGTTCTTCTCTGGTATCTAACCTTTCAATTTTTGTTTGGTCCTTTTTTACTTTTGTGGCCTCGCTCTTTTCTAGAATCATATAATTTCGATGAGTGATTGCCGGTTCGGCAACTCGAAACCGACCGGACCCTATTACGGCTAGTTTCCGGTTTCCAGTTTTGCTCGGGGTTCGCTTTTTCCCATTGGCACCGGATATGGACCAAGCGGATCAGGAAAATACCCCAATTGCGGTAAAGTTTACAGCATCCTCTGTGCCGCAGGCGTTTCCCATCAAGCGTTCCCGCTTGCTCTTGTGGAACCATACCTGTCGGCGAATCGTGGACGCAGTCCCCTAGTTCAAATCCGCGATTTTCGGGGCGGAGGCTTCGATGCGTTCGATCTTCTCGATGCCCTGGCGCATTTCGCCCATGATGAATTCGGCCCGGCTGAGCACCGCGCGGCCGTCGCGCACCGCGCCGAACCGCTGTTCCCAGGAGCGGATCTTGACCGACAGGCCGCACAGCACGCCGCCCACCGTGGTGTGATGGCCGGTGATCAGATTGCGCACCTTGCGGAATGAGTCGGCGGTGATGTTGCACCACATCTCGCTGGTGTGGCGGTTGAAGCTCTCGAACCGGCCGGTGATCGACGCGACGATGTTGTTGAGGTGCTGTTGCATATAGCCGCAGGAATCCATGAACCGGCGGTCATTGCGCAACTGGAAGTTTTGCTGCAGCTCCACCGTATTCTCCAGGAATCCGGAGATTTTCGGCACCAGCCGGTCGAGGTGGTCCTTGAAATAGGCCAGCGACAGGAACACGTCGCCGTAGTCCTCGATGAATTGCGGCACCTCGATCAGCTCGATCTGCAGTTTCTCGGCAATCTTGCGGAGATTGCGCAGCGCCTCCTCCTTGTTGGGGCGCTGGAACATGGCGATCAACTGGCTGAAATCGCTGACATCGGTATTGGCCCCGCCATAGACCTGCTGGATCAGCGGCTCGGTGAAAACCTTCATGTAGCGGGTCAGCTCGGCGGTGGTGGTCTTGGACAGCCGAAGTTCCGCCACGTCGTTGATGGTGATGCCGAGCCGGCGCAGCTCGATCCGCAGACTGTAGACGTCATAGCTGTTCAGCGAGGCCAGCCGGCGGATCGCCCGCAAATCCGGATGGTCGCTGGGGTTGTCCCAATGAAAAAAGCCCGGCAACTGGTCGGGCAGAAGCTGGCCGCTGCCGGTGCCCTCCGAGCGAAAAATCTCGACCACGCCATCAAGCTGCATGTTCTTGATCAGCCGGGCGCGCCTGAGTGCCTTGGTCTGAAGCGGAATGATCCGCAACGGCAGCACGTCCAGGGCATCTTTCCAACTGTCGCCGTCGTCACCGGTTTCGAAGCCGAAATCGGCATCAGCATCATGAACCACAGTCTGCGCCTCCGGCCGACCTACCCACCCTGTTGTTGCAGGCAGTCTACCACCACTATCGCGAACCCGCCGGCCGATGTCCACTTCGCTCGACGGATTATTGCAGTGTGCGGATGGATGTTATCCCGGCCGGTGTTCGATCTCGGCGAGTCGCGGGTCGCATCCGGCCGTCATGCGCCGCTTCAAAAAACCCCGGCGGCGCCCTAGACTGCGCCGCCGCCCGGCCCCGACCCCCCGTCCCGCAGTTGCGAGTCCGACCGCGCCATGAGCGACGACCGCGTCACCCCCGAGACCGTGCCCGATACCCGGCGCCCGCCGCCGGACGCCGCACCGGAAACGCCGCCCGAAAATCCCCAGCGGGCGCCGCGTCTGGACAAGTGCCGGGCGCTCCGCGCCGCCGGTATCGAACCCTATCCGTATCGCTATGACAAGGACAGCGACGCCCAGGGGCTGCACGACCGCTATGCCGGGCTGGCGCCGGATACGATGACGGACGATCGCGTGCGGATTGCCGGCCGCATCCGCGCCATGCGCAACAGCGGCATGTTCATCGATCTTCACGATGCCAGCGGCAAAATCCAGGTGTTCTGCCACAAGGATTTCCTGCCGGAGGCGGAGCGCGCCAAGCTTCCCTGGCTCGACATCGGCGACCTGCTGGGCGTCGCCGGCACGATGCGGCGGACCCGGCGCGGCGAGCTGACGGTCAATGCTGCCGAACTGACCGTGCTGGCCAAGGCGCTGCTGCCGCTGCCCGAGAAATGGCACGGCCTGACCGATGTCGATGCCCGCTATCGCCAGCGCTATGTCGATCTGATCGTCACCGATCAGGCGCGCGAGACCCTGCGCAAGCGCAGCCGGATCGTCGCCGAAATCCGCCGCCAACTGGGCGATCGGGGCTTTCTGGAGGTCGAGACGCCGATGCTGCACCCGATCCTGGGCGGCGCCTCGGCCCGGCCCTTCGTCACCCATCACAATACTCTCGACATTGATCTCTATCTGCGGATTGCGCCCGAGCTGTATCTGAAGCGGCTGGTGGTCGGCCAGCTTGCCGAGCGGGTGTTCGAGATCAATCGCAGCTTCCGCAACGAGGGCATGTCGCCGCGCCACAACCCGGAATTCACCATGCTGGAGGCCTATCAGGCCTATGCCGACTATACCGACATGATGCGGCTGGCCGAGGACCTGCTGGCCGCCGCGGCCATCGTCGCCAACGGCACCACGGCGGTGCGCTATGGCGACCACGCGATCGACTTCGCCGGCCCCTATCCGCGGCGGTCGATGATCGATCTGGTACGCGAGCGGACCGGGGTGGATTTCGGCGCGATCGACACGCCGGAGGCGGCGCGTGCCGCGGCCGAGCGGCTGGGCGCCGGGCTGACCGGCCGGGAGAACTGGGGCCAGGCGATCGAGGCGGCGTTCGCGGCGACGGTCGAACACACCCTGATCCAGCCGACCCACGTCACCGATTTCCCGCGCGACATCTCGCCGCTGGCCAAGGTGCACCGCGCCGATCCGCGATTGACCGAGCGGTTCGAG
Organism: uncultured Mycobacteriaceae bacterium; assembly: GCA_964615535.1. Lineage (GTDB taxonomy): Bacteria > Pseudomonadota > Alphaproteobacteria > DSM-16000 > Inquilinaceae > CAZTNV01. The sequence goes on from CAZTNV010000273.1 coordinate 3,135, forward strand.
ACGTTCGTGAATGGCTGGGAGGTGGCCAACGCGTTCTCCGAGCTGACCGATCCGCTCGACCAGCTCGACCGGTTCGAGGCCCAGGCCCGGGCGCGCGAGGCCGGGGACGACGAGGCCCAGATGATGGATCTCGACTTCGTCACGGCGCTGGAATACGGGCTGCCGCCGACCGGCGGGCTGGGCATCGGCATCGACCGTCTGACCATGCTGATGACCGATTCGCCCTCGATCCGCGATGTGATCGCCTTTCCGACCATGCGTCCGAAACGGTAGGCGGGTCGGCCCGACCGCTGCTCCCCGACCTTCGAGGGCCCCGATTAACCGGAGCGAAAGGCGGTTCGGGCTTTCCTGGGCGGCGGAAATCGCGGTTTGCGAAAGGCCGATCGATGGGCCCGAAATCCTTGACCCTCCTCGCGGTCCTGCCGCTGCTGCTGGGACCCGGCACAGTCACGGCACAGATCGGCATGGCCGACATGCCGACGGTGACCGGGCCGGTCCAGGTGCTGGAGGGCGATCTGATCTCGGTCGGCGGCAGCGTCGTCCGGCTCTACGGCATCGACGCGCCGGAACTGCGCCAGACCTGCCGGACCGCGCGGGGCACCAGCTACGATTGCGGCACCGCGGCGCGCGCCGCGCTGGAACGGCTGGTCGGCGGGGCCGAGGCCGAGTGCACGCTTTATGCCCGCCCGGATCGGCGCCAAGCGGTGGGGCGGTGCCGCATCGGCGACATCGATCTGGGCCAGGCCATGGTGCTGCGCGGCTGGGCCTTCGCGCTGACCGGCCAGTCGCATCGCTACGGCGCCGATCAGGGCAGGGCCCAGGCCATGCGCGCCGGACTGTGGAGCGGGCGGGCGCAGGCGCCGTGGGAATGGCGGATCGCCGATCAGACGGCAGACCGGGGCGGTCCGGCCCGCCGACGGCGGCCGTAACGGCGACCGGTTCGGGCCCGTGATTCGGGCCCGCGATCAGGGTTGGCGATCCGGGTTGGCGATCCGGGCCGGAGACTCGGGTCGCGCTACGGCCGGCCATACCGACGGTTGACGAAGCGCATCACCTGCCCGACCCCGCCGGTCACCAGCCGCCGCGGCGCCATTAGCGGATCGGCCACCAGCCGCCCGCCCGGCCCGGGAACCAGCACGGTCCGCCGGCCGAGCGCGTTGATCGCCTCGCGGGCCACGTCGCCCGGAAGGGCCGCGCCCGGAATCCGGTCGAGCGGGATGCCGGAGGTCTCGCCGGCCTCGGTCCGCGTCGGGCCGGGGCACAGCACCAGCACATCCACCGGCTCGCCGCGCAGCTCCTCGGCCAGCGCCTCGCCGTAAAACAGGTCGAACGCCTTGGTCGCAGCATAGGTGCCGAGATAGGGAATCGGGGAGAACCCCGCCGTGCTCGACACGATGATCACCCCGGCGCGGGTCTTGCCGCTCTGTGCCCGCGCGATCATGCCGGGCAGCAGCGCCCGGGTCAGCGCCGCCATGGCCACGACGTTCAGCTCGATCATCTTGGCCTGGATTTCGGGCGGCGTGTCGAGCATCGCACCGAGATGGGCAAAGCCGGCATTGTTGATCAGCAGATCGATCTCCTGCGCCTCGGCCCGGTCGATCACCCGCTCGCGCTGGTCCGGCACGGTCAGGTCGGCAATCACCGTTTCCACCGTGCGACCCTCGCGCGCCACATCCTTGGCGGTCGCGTTCAGCCGCTCCTCGTGCCGGGCATTGAGCAGCAAATTGGTGGCACCCGGCAGCACCCGTGCGAACGCCCCGCCTATGCCGCTGGACGCGCCGGTCACCAGAGCGAATCTGTGGATCGTCGGTTCGGGCCTGTGCATGGCGCCGGCAAATCGGGGGAAAGGCATCCGCATGGCCATGGGCCGATCCTCGGGGCAAGAGTTCGGATGGGGTCAACGGCAAGGGTGCCGCCGAATGACGGCCGGCCGCACTCTGCCTAAGGTGATATGCATCGGTTCGACGGAAATTCCAATCGTGCCGCCGGGCACGCGCGCCGAAGCGGACGGACTGCGGCGAACCCGACCGCCGGTGACCGCCGGGGGCGGCACCGGCTGCGCCGGTTGCGCGTCCATGCGCTCCGGACTAGCCGGTCAGCGGGTGATCGCGCGCGAAGTCGGCGACATCGGGCTCGACGAAATCGCGCATCGAGACCACGCCGATGATCGTGCCGTTGCGCGCGACCGGCAGGTGCCGCAGGTGATGCAGGTGCATCAGCCGAAGCGCATCGAGAATCGTCGATTGGGGCGGAATCGTGATCGGACGCAGCGTCATCACCTCGCCCAGCAGGGTTTTGGCCGGGTCGCGCGCGGCGGCGACCACCCGTTCGACGATGTCGCGCTCGGTGAAGATGCCTTCCAGCTCGTCATGCGCCATCACCAGAATCGCGCCGACCTGGCGCGCCGCCATGGCCTGGGCGGCCTCGACCACGGTGGCCGCCGGCGTCAGGTGCACGAGGGTTTGGGCGCCCAGGACCTGTTCAATCCGTCGGGTGGGCATGGTCCGCCTCCTGGCTGGATGCGACGAATCCGATCACAGCAATAGCCGGTCCGGTCCGGTCCGTCCACCCCGGCGCGAGAACCCCGGCGCCGGATGACGACCTGCGGCATCACGGCGGCCCGCCGCGGAACAGCCGGGGATCGGCGAGCGATCCGCAGCCGCGGCGCGACATCGGGATGCGTAAAAATTTCGAAAAGGGGCTGGACAGGGCGGGGAGCGGAGGGTATATCCCCACTCGCTTCGACGGGCACGGTTGTCGGGGCGGGGCCTGTTGGCTTCGTTCGGCGGCAGAGGTTGGCGGGGTTTTTCGGGGCCTTGCCTGGCAGTCCTCGGAGTGCTATATAGAAATTTCCGCTTGAGCCGGCGCAT
>CAZTNV010000274.1:0-5967 GCA_964615535.1 uncultured Mycobacteriaceae bacterium
CACTGATCGCGGTCGCCCTGCTGTTTCTCGGCCTGTTCCTGCTGCTGCCGCTGCTGGCGGTGCTGGCCGAGGCGTTCCGCAACGGCGTCGATGCCTATCTGGAGGGGATCGCCGAGCCCGATGCGGTGGCGGCCATCCAACTCACGCTGCTGGTCGCGGCGATCGCGGTGCCGGTCAATCTGGTGTTCGGGATCGTGGCGTCCTGGGCCATCGCCAAGTTCGAGTTCTTCGGCAAGAGCTTTCTGATCACCCTGATCGATCTGCCGTTCTCGGTGTCGCCGGTGATCGCCGGGCTGATCTACGTGCTGGTGTTCGGCGCGCATGGCTATCTCGGCCCCTGGCTGCGCGAACACGACATCCAGATCATCTTCGCCGTGCCCGGCATCGTCCTGGCGACCATCTTCGTCACCTTCCCGTTCGTTGCCCGCGAGCTGATCCCGCTGATGCAGGAACAGGGCACCGAAGAGGAGGAGGCGGCGCGGGTTTTGGGCGCCGGGTTCTGGAACACCTTCTTCCGGGTCACGCTGCCCAATGTGAAATGGGGGCTCCTCTACGGGGTATTGCTGTGCAATGCCCGGGCAATGGGCGAATTCGGTGCGGTCTCGGTGGTTTCCGGCCATATCCGCGGCCTGACCAACACCATGCCGCTCCACATCGAGATTCTTTACAACGAATACAACTTCGCGGCGGCGTTCGCGGTCGCCTCGCTGCTGGCCATGCTGGCGCTGGTGACGCTGGCCATCAAATCCGTCATGGAGTGGCGATTCCGCGAGGAACTGGCCGCCAACCGCCGGTGAGACGAGAAGGCAGGGAAAGATGCGCGTCGAAGTCCGCGATCTGGTCAAAATCTTCGGCAATTTCACCGCGCTGGCCGGGGTCAGCCTGGACATCGTCGAGGGCGAGTTCTGCGCCCTGCTCGGGCCGTCCGGCTCGGGCAAGACCACGCTGCTGCGGATCATCGCCGGGCTGGAGTTTCCGGACGCCGGGGAAATCCGCTTTGCCGGCGAGGATGTGTCGAACCGCAACAGCCGCGACCGGCAGGTCGGCTTCGTCTTCCAGCACTATGCGCTGTTCCGCCACATGACGGTGTTCGAGAACGTCGCGTTCGGGCTGAAGGTCCGGCCTCGGGCGCTGCGACCGTCTCGCGCCGAGATCCGGGAGCGGGTGGAGCGGCTGCTGGCGCTGGTCCAGCTCGAACATCTGGGCGTGCGCTATCCGTCCCAGCTTTCCGGCGGGCAGCGCCAGCGCGTCGCCCTGGCCCGGGCGCTGGCCATCGAGCCGCGGATTCTGCTGCTCGACGAGCCGTTCGGCGCGCTGGACGCCAAGGTGCGCAAGGAGCTGCGGCGCTGGCTGCGGGACCTGCACGACCGGCTGGGCCTGACCAGCATCTTCGTGACCCACGATCAGGAGGAGGCGCTGGAGCTGGCCGACCGGGTGGTGGTGATGAATCACGGCCGGATCGAGCAGGTCGGCGCCTCGCAGGCCATCTATGACCGCCCGGCGACGCCGTTCGTCTACGAGTTCCTGGGCAGCGCCACGCGGTTTCCGTGCCGGGTCGATGGCGGCGCGGCGCTGGTCGACGGAAGCTGGTTCGATCTTCCGGCGGGCGAGGGAATGAATTCGGGCGATGCGGTGATGTATGTCCGTTCGCATGATTTCGCGGTCTCGGTCGGCAATGGGCCGGGGCTCGAAGGGGTGGTCCGGGCGGTGCATGCTACCGGCCCGCTGATCCGGCTGGAGGTCGAAACCCGGCGGACCGGACGGCTGGTCGAGGTGGCGCTGCCGCGCAGCCAGCAGATCGGCCTGGGCGGACTCCGAGCCGGGACGCCGGTGACCTTGCTGCCGGTGCGGTTCGGGCTGTTCCCGGCACCAGCGGGCGACGTGCCGTTCGACCCCGGCGATGCCGGCTCACGGGAACGGCCACGGCTGGCCGCGGTGTCCTCGGCGTGAAATCATCTTTCTGGTTGTACGTTGATGTGGGGAACGTTTGCGCCGTATTTCCGTTCTCACCGCAGACCAAGATCAGGTTACGGGAGAATGGGTCATGGCCAATCTGCAGCGCATTCTGGGATCGCTGATGGGCAGCGGTTTCGGTGGCCGCAGCGGGCGGGGGTCCGGCCTCGTCAATTCTCTGGCCGCTGGTGGCCTGGGGGGATTGGCCGGCGGCGGATTGACCGGGGGCCTGGCCGGCGGGCTGGCCAGCGGCATGATGGGTGGCCGCGGCGGCGGCGGACTGATGCGCAATGCCGGTCTGGCGGCGCTGGGCTATCTGGCCTATCGCGCCTATTCCGAACGGCAATCCGGCCAGCAGCGGCCGGGGCAGGAATCGCAAGCGGCGGCCGGTCGCGGAGAGCCGTCCCTTGGCGAGCGCATCAGCGGCCTGTTCTCGTCCTTGACGGGTACGGGGGCCGATACGGGCACGGCCCCCCGCGGGGGGAGCAGCGCCGAGGCCGAGGTCGAAAGCAACCTGGACGACCCCAAGGCGGAACTGCTGATCCAGGCGATGATCGCGGCCGCCAATGCCGATGGCCAGATCGATGCCGACGAACGCCGGCGCATTCTCGGCCGGTTGGAAGAGGCGAATGCCAGCGCGGACGACAAGGCCTGGCTGGATCGCCAGCTCGACCATCCGGCGCCGATCGAGTCGCTGTTGCGCCGGGTCGACAGCCCCGAGACCGCCGAGCAGTTCTATGTCGCTTCGGAGTTCGCCATCACCTCGGACAGTCAGACCGAGCGGTCGTATCTCCGCTATCTGGCCGACCGGCTGGGGATCGAGCCGCAGCGCGCCGAGGAACTGAACCGGATCGGGCAGTAGCGCAGCGCCCCAGGCCCGCCCAAGAGCGGGGGCCGGCGCAGGGTTCAGGTCACCAGCTTGCGCAGACGCTGGGACATCATGTCGATCAGGCTGACGCTGATAATGACGATAATCATGATTGCCGCGGTTTCGGCATAATAGAAGCCGCGGATCGATTCATACAGGATCTGGCCGATCCCGCCCGCCCCGACGATGCCCAGCACGGTGGCCGACCGCACATTGGATTCGAAGCGGTACAGCGAGTAGGAGATCCACAGCGGCAGGACCTGGGGCACCACGCCATAGATCACCTCGTGCAGTCCGTTCGCCCCGGTGGCCCGGATACCCTCGACCGGGCGGGGATCGATGGCTTCGACCGCCTCGGCGAACAGCTTGGCGAGGACCCCGACGGTGTGAATCCACAGCGCCAGCACGCCGGCAAAGGGACCCAGCCCGACCGCGACCACGAACAGCATGGCGAACACCATCTCGTTGATGGCGCGGAACGCATCCATCAGCCGCCGCACCGGCTGATAGATCCACCATGGGACGATGTTGTCCGAGCACAGGATGCCAAGCGGCACCGCGCACAGGATCGCCAGGGCGGTGCCCCAGATCGCGATCTGCACGGTAATGACCATTTCTTCCAGATAATAATCCCAGTCGCGGAAGTTCGGCGGAAAAAATCCCTCGATGAAGCGGACCATGTTGGCCGAATAGCGGGCCAGATCCGCCGGCCGCATGTCGGCACCTTCCCACGACCAGACCAGCAGGCCGAGCACGATGCCCCACAGGGCGATGGTGCTCCAGCTTCGCTTGCGGTCAGGCCGCGGTACCTCGATCGACCTGGGCAAAGATCTGGCGTCCATTGGTACGACCTTGGTGGTACGACCTTGGGGACCCGGTGCCGGCGGGCGGCATGGCTGCCGACGCCTGACAAAGGTGCGCCGCGCCCGGCCGGAACCGGACGCGGCGCGACGGAGGCAGGATTACGTTTCGGGCGCGATCTCACATGCCGGCAGAGGCGAGCACCCGCAGCCTCTCGAGCTGGGCGTCGAGTTCGGCCAGCCGCGCCTCGCGCTCGGCGGCGCTCAGCCGCTGGTCGTTTTCGGCCTCGATCCGCTGGCGGAACAGGCGGAGTTCGCGGATCGGATAGAGCTGGGTGTTGGAGGAGTTGGTGTAGGGCCCCAAACCGTCGCTCATCGAGGTCAGCACCTCCATCTGCGCGGCCGCATCCGGTCCGAGACGGCCGTAGCTCAGGAAGAAGGCGCGGATGCGGTCCTTCAGCTCGCGGCTGAGATCGGCGCGGAACACCAGCGGATCGCTGGGGATCAGCGGCGAGGTCCAGATCACTCGGACGTTCTCGACCACGTCCGGCGCATTGGCGCGGGTCCGGGCGAGCTGCTCGCTGTTGTTGGCCGCGGCATCGACCTGCTGGTTGGCGACCGCAAGAAGGTTGGTCTCGTGATTGGCGTTGCGCACGTTCGCGAAGCATTCGCGGGGATTGATGTTCCGCTGCGCAAAGACGTAATAGCCCGGCACCAGGAAGCCCGAGGTCGATTGCGGGTCGCCGATCCCGAAATCGAGCGTGCCGTTGCAGCGCGACAGCAGGTCGTCAAGGGTCTGGATATCGCTGCTGGCATGCACGATGATGTGCGAATAGTAACCTTCGGTACCGTCGCTCTTGACCTGGCGGGCGAACACCTCGCCGCCGGCGCGATCGACCGCCTCGATCGCCGAGGCGTTGCCGTACCAAGCCACGGTGACCTGGCCGAACCGCATCGCTTCGATCACCGCGGTATAGTCGCTGGCATAGAAGCCTTGCACCGGCATTCCGAGCGCCTCGGACATGTCGGCCAGGAACGGCTCCCACTGGCGACGGAGGTTCTGCGTCGATTCCGTGGAAATGATGCCGAAATTGATTTCGGCGGGATCGGCCGCGAGCGGCTGGACCTCGGCCGCCGCAGGAGCGGCAGCGAACGACAGGGCGGCAACCGCGGAGGCCGCGAGAAATTTGCGGATCATCAAAAGGGTTCCTCGTCTGGTGGTGATAAGGTTTCCTGGAATCGGTCGGCAGGATGATGAAGGGAGGTGAGCGGGCGTCGTATCGCAGCTAGCCCAGGGCGCGCACCGGTCGGGCCGTTTCCAACGCGGCGGCAGCGGCGGCGGAGCGTGGGGCGAGGCCGATATCCTCCCCGTCGCAGCAATACAACTCGCCAAGGAAATCGGGGGTCAGGGCGGCGCTGGGGCCGTCATAGGCGATCCGCCCGTCGCGCATCGCCACGGTGCGCCGGCAGAAATGCAGTGCGTAATCCACCTGATGCAGCGAGACGAGCACGGTGATCCCGTCTTCGCGATTGATCCGGGCCAGGATTTCCATGATCCGCCGGGACGAAGCGGGATCGAGCGAGGCGATCGGCTCATCCGCCAGAAGAATCTGGGCGCGCTGCACCAGAGTCCGGGCGATCGCTGCCCGCTGCTGCTCGCCGCCGGACAGGGTCGAGGCCCGCTGGAGCGCACATTGCGGAATTCCGACGCGGCCGAGCGCCTCCATCGCGCACAGCTTTTCGTCGTGCGAAAACAGGCCCAGGGCGCTGCGCCAGGACGGTATGCGGCCGAGAAAGCCGAGCAGCACGTTGGTCAGCACGGACAGCCGGCCGACCAGATTGAACTGCTGGAACACGAACCCGATATCGGCACGCGACCGGCGGGCATGGCGATTGATCCGGCCGCCCTGCTGGATCGGCCGGTCGAGAACCGTCACCCCGCCGCCGCCGTCGCGATCGCCCGCGACCAGTCCCGCGACGTGACGGAGCAGTGTGGACTTGCCGGAGCCAGAGGCACCGATCAGCGCCACCATCTCCCCCGGCTGGACCGACAGGGAAACCCGGTCGAGCGCCTTTCGATCTCGGCGATAAGACTTGCTGAGATCGACAATTTCTACGGCAGCCATCGGGCAATCTTTCCCGCTCACTTGACTGCCCGATGCTATCCGGTTCCAAGGGACTGCTTGCGGTAGGAATGACGAAATTTTTATTACATTTCGATGGAACTCGATCCTGCAGGACCGGCGATATGGCGCCGGTTGTCGACATGGATGCGCAGACTTGACGGCGTCCGTCCTCCGGCCGGCGGGCGGCCACGCAAGGGCGAGGGGAGAACGGCAGACCGGT
>CAZTNV010000275.1:0-5951 GCA_964615535.1 uncultured Mycobacteriaceae bacterium
GCCGGGCAGATCGACGTCGAACATGTGGATCTTGTCGTAGGACGCCACGACGGCGCCCGCCGGATCGACCAGATGGCTGCGGTTGGCAACCCGGTCGCCGTCCAGCCGGATCGCCAGCGAACCGGCCAGCAGCCACGCCCCGGTGTCGCGCGCCAGATCGCGGAAGAACGGCAGGCCGGGATGATCGTTTTCCGGCCGGGCGCGCGCCAGCACCTTCTGCCGGCCCTGCACCACCATCGAGACGTTCTCGGGCAGCGCGATCAGCTCTGCCCCGGCGGCGCGGGCGCGCCGCACCAGATCGCCGGCGATGCGCAGATTCGGTTCGATTTCGGTGCCGGCATTGACCTGGATGCAGGCGACCCGGAGGCGCGGGATCACGGCCCGGTCGGCGTCAGGCGCGGGCCAGCAGCGCATCCAGCCCGCCGGCCTTGTTCAGCGCCTGGAGGTCGTCATTGCCGCCGACATGGGTCTCGCCCACGAAGATCTGCGGCACCGTGGTCCGGCCGCCGGCCCGCTCGGTCATCTCGACGCGCCGCTTCGGCTCGGCGACCACGTCGATCTCCTCGAACGGCACGCCCTTGTCGCTCAGCAGCTTCTTGGCCATGAAGCAGTACGGGCAGAACGGGCTGGAATAGACGGTAACCTGCGGCATGGCGGTCGACCTGCTTGATTGCGCATTTTGCGGGATATGGGCCGGGCCGGGCCGCGATTCTACCCCGACGGCCGGATCACCCGCGCCAGCGTCAGCACATCGACCGAAGCCGCGCCGCCGCGGCGCAGCACGCGCGTGCATTCCGACAGGGTGGCGCCGGTGGTCAGCACGTCGTCGATCAGCAGCACCCGCCGATCCTCGATCAGCGGCGCGCGACCCGGCCGGATCGCGAAGGCGCCGCGGACATTGCGCGCCCGCCCTTTCCGGCTCAGCCCGCCCTGGATCGGCGTGGCGCGGTGGCGGACCAGCAGGTCGGCCGCCACCGCCACCCCGGCCAGCCGGCCCAGCGCCAGCGCCAGCAGCGCGGCCTGATTGTAGCGCCGCCGGAACAGCCGCCAGCGATGCAGCGGCACCGGCACGATCAGCTCCGCATCGGTCAGCAGTTCGGCGCCGGCCCGGCGCAGCCAATGGCCGAACGGCAGGGCGGCATGGGTCTGGTCGCCATGCTTGAAGCCGAGCACCAGCCCCCGGCTGCCGTCGTCATAGGCGAAGGCGCCCCGCGCCCGCCGATAGGCCGGGCGCGCCGCGGTGCACGATCCGCACAGCGTCTCCTCCCCGCCGGGCCCGCCGGGCCCGCCGCCGGGATCGAAATCGAACGGCAGGCCGCAGCAGGCGCAGCAGGGCGGCCCGAGAAAGGTGATCCGGCTCCAGCACCCTGCGCACAGCGCGCCCTGCATCTCCACCGGCCCGGCACAGCCCAGGCAGCGCGCCGGCAGCACCGCATCGAGCGCCAGCCGGCCGGCGCTGCGCAAGGCGGCGATCACCGGCCAGGTGTTGGGGGCGGTCATCGCGGTTCACCCAGGGCGATTTGCCTCGGGCGACTCACTCGGTCATGGCGTTTGCGCCGCGAGTCGCTATGATCCGGCCGGGTCTGGTCCGATCCCGTAGCAGCAAGCCGCCCTGCCCGCGAAACCGCCGCCCGCACCCCCGGAACCGCCATGCGCCTTGCGCCCCCCAACGCCGTTCGGCCCGTCGCCGGCACTGCGCCGGAACCGCCGGAGACCGGACCGCCGGAACCCGAAGTCGCGGCGGAACCCGCCGGCAGTCTCGACCCGGCCGACTGGGCGGCCTTTCGGGCCACGGCGCATCGCATGCTGGATCAGGCGATCGATTTTCTCCAGCATGTCGAGCAGCGCCCGGTGTGGCAAAAGATGCCCGAGACGGTGCGGCACGATCTGGCCGAGCCGCCGCCCGAGGCGCCGATGCCGCTGGACGCGGTGTGCCGGGCGTTCGAGCGGCTGATCCTGCCCTATGCCGCGGGCAACATCCATCCCGGCTTCTTCGGCTGGGTCAACGGCGCCGGCACGCCGACCGGCATGGTGGCCGAAATGCTGGCCGCTGCACTCAACGCCAATACCGGCGGCCGCGATCACGGCGCGGTCCATGTCGAACGCCAGGTGATCGACTGGTGCCGCAGCCTGTTCGGTTTTCCCGAAACCGCCGGCGGGGTGATCGTTTCGGGCTCCTCGACCGCCAATCTGATCGGCGTGCTGGTCGCGCGCACCGCCAGGCTGGGCGACCGGGTGCACAGCGACGGCGTGCAGGGCGCACCGCACCGGCTGACCGCCTATGCCTCGCGCGCCGCCCATGCCTGCATCGCCAAGGCGATGGACATCGCCGGGCTGGGCCGCGCCGCGCTGCGCATCGTCGATACCGGGGCCGACCACCGGATCGACCTTGCCGCGCTGACCGCGGCGATCCGGCGGGACCGGCGCGACGGCATGCTGCCCTTCCTGGTGGTCGGGACCGCGGGCACGGTCGATATCGGCGCGATCGACGATCTGGCCGCGCTGGCCGATCTCGCGGCGGCCGAGGATCTGTGGTTCCACGTCGATGGCGCGTTCGGCGCGCTGGCGGTGCTCAGCCCGGCGCTCCGGCCGCTGGTCACCGGGATCGAGCGGGCGGATTCCCTGGGCTTCGACTTCCACAAATGGTTGCATGTGCCCTATGACGCCGGCTGCGTCCTGATCCGCGACGGCGATCTCCACCGCCGCACCTTCACGGCACAGGCGCCCTATCTTACCCGGATGGAGCGCGGGCTGGGCGGCGGCGATCCGTGGTTCTGCGATTTCGGCCCGGAGCTGTCGCGCGGCTTCCGCGCGCTCAAGGTGTGGTTCACCCTGAAGGAGCACGGCACCGCCCGGCTCGGCCGCGCCATCGCCCGCAACTGCCGCCAGGCGCATTATCTGGCCGAACGGGTCGCCGCCGACCCGATGCTGGAACTGCTGGCGCCGGTGCCGCTCAACATCGTCTGCTTCCGTCAGGTCCGGCCGGGGCTGGACGACGCCGCGCTCGACCGGCTCAATCGGGACATCGTGATCCGGGTGCAGGAAAGCGGCGCCGCCGCGCCCTCCACCACCATGATCGACGGCCGGCTGGCGATCCGCGCCTGCATCCTGAACCACCGCACCCGGACGGCACATCTCGACCGGCTGCTGGCGGCCGTGCGGCAGGCCGGCGACGAGCTGGCGGGGCCCTCCGCCGCTTCGGTTGATCCGGGCGCCGGGGTGTGACACGGATAGGCGCAGACCGCGCCACCCAGGATCTCCCGCCATGCCCTTCGTGCTCACCGTCATCGCCGATCCGGCGTCCGGCGCGCTGTCCGCCGATCTGGCCGCCCGGCTCGCCGCCGCCCTGACCCTGGCCGGCGCGCGGATCGGTGCCGCCGTCTGGCTGGCGCCGGGCACGGCGCTGGACGTGACCTTCGAGGGCGTGACGCCCGGCCACGCCGACACGGCGGTGGGCGCGCTGCTGGATGCGCTGCCGGTCGACCGGTTGGTCCAGCCGGTCGAGGGGCGGCGCAAGCGGCTGCTGCTGGCCGACATGGAATCGACCATCATCCGCCAGGAAATGCTCGACGAACTGGCCGAATCGGTCGGCAAGCGCGACGAGGTCGCCGCGATCACCGCCCGCGCCATGGCCGGCGAACTCGACTTCGCCGCGGCGCTGCGGGCGCGGGTGGCGATGCTGGCCGGCCTGCCCGCCACGGTGCTCGACCGCGCCGCCGAGCGGATCGAGCTGATGCCGGGCGCCCGCGCCCTGGTGCAGACCATGCGCGCGGCCGGCGCCTGTACCGCGCTGGTGTCGGGCGGGTTCACCCATTTCACCGCGCTGGTGCGCGACTGGTGCGGCTTCGATCTCGACCGCGCCAACCGCCTGCTGGTTGCCGACGGCCGGCTGACCGGGGAGCCGGGCGAGCCGATCCTGGGCCGCGAGGCCAAGCTGGCGACGCTGAACGAACTGACCGCCGCGCGGGGGCTCGACCCGGCCGACACCCTGGCGGTCGGCGACGGCGCCAACGACCTGCCGATGCTGCTGGCCGCCGGGCTGGGCGTCGCCTATCACGCCAAGCCGGTGCTGCGCCAGGCGCTCGGCGCCCGGATCGATCATGGCGACCTGACCGCCCTGCTGTACCTGCAGGGCTACCACGCCGGGGAGATCGTGCGGGATTGAACGCCGGGGGTCAGGCCGGACTCCGCCGCGCCGCCTCTTCTTCCAGCAGGGCCTTGCGCGACAGCTTGCCGATCATGGTCTTGGGCAGTTCGGCGCGGATTTCGAGCTGCTTGGGGAGTTCGACCGGCGACAGCTTGTCCTTCAGGAAGCCGGTCAGCTCGGGCAGGGTGAGCGTGTGGCCGGGCCGCAGCGTGGCATAGGCCTTGACGGTCTGGCCGCGATAGGCGTCGGGCACGCCGGCCACCACGCATTCGGCGATCGCGGGATGCAGATAGATCGCCTCCTCGACCTGACGCGGATAGACGTTGAAGCCGCTGCACAGGATCAGATCCTTGATCCGGTCGACGATAAACGTAAAGCCGCGCTCGTCCATGCAGCCGATGTCGCCGGTGTGAAGATGGCCGCCGGCCAGCGCCGCCGCGGTTTCCGCCGGCCGGTTCCAGTAGCCCTGCATGATCTGCGGTCCGCCCAGGCAGACCTCGCCGCGCTCGCCCGGCGGCAGGATCGTGGTGCCGTCGTCCAGCGAAACAATCGCCACCGTGGTGCCCGGCACCGGCAGCCCGACCGAACCCGGCGGCCCCGCCGCGGCGACCGGGTTGGCGATCGCGACGGGGGAGGATTCGGTGAGGCCGTAGCCTTCGAACACCCGGCAGCCGCTCAGCGCCTCGAACCGCTGCTTGACCTCGACCGGCAGCGGGGCGCCGCCGGAAAAGCAGATCTTCAGCGAGGACAGATCGTAGCGCCCGATCCGCGGATGGTTGCCGATCGCATTGTAGATCGTCGGCACCGCGGGGAACTGGGTGATCCGCTTGCGGTGGATGGTCTTCAGCACGGTGACCAGATCGAAGCGCGGCAGCATGACGATCTCGGCGCCCATCTCCAGCGCGGTGTTCATCGCCGCGGTCATGGCGAAGACGTGAAAGAACGGCAGCACCGCCAGCATCCGCTCCCGGCCCGGCTCGGCGCCGACGAACCAGCGCAGGCACTGGCCGACATTGACCGTCAGATTGGCATGGGTGAGCATCGCGCCCTTGGGCGTGCCGGTGGTGCCGCCGGTGTATTGCAGCACCGCCAGATCGCCCGGCGCGACCGGCACCGGCCGCCACTCGCCGGCCGCGGCCAACAGCCGGTCGAACCGGATGTGCCGCTCGTCCGCCGGCACCGGGGCGCAATCCCGCCGCCGCAGCAGGGGAAACAGGCGGTTCTTGGGGAAGGGCAGGATATCGGCCATCCGGCAGATCACCAGCCGGCCGAGCCGCGTCGAGCCGAGCATCGCGGCGGCCTTGTCGAACAGCACCTTCAGGTCCAGCGTGACCAGGGTGTCGATCTCCGAATCCGCGATCTGCCGGGCGATCTCGCGTTCGGCGTTCAAGGGATTGAAATTGACCGCGACGCCGCCGCATTTGGCGATGGCGAAAAAGCTCACCAGGAAATAGGGCGTGTTGGGCAGCATCAGGCCGACCCGCGACCCCGGGCCGACGCCCAGCGCCTGGAACCCGCGGGCGGCGCGGTCGACCTGATCGCCGATGTCCCGATAACGCTGGCGGCGGCCCAGGAAATCGGTGCAGGGCAGGTCCGCGAAGCGTGCCACGGCGCGGTCGAACAGCGCCGGCAGCGTCGTTGCCTCGATCGCGGCGTGCCAGTCGATCCCGGCGGGATAGCTGGCCAGCCAGGGATGGCCGGGCGTCGGCGTCGCGGGCGGGGCGGGCCGGATGTCCATGGCATCTCCTTGCCGCCCGGCCGTCAAGCCGGGGGCGCGCCGCAAGCCTCCCCCATTTCACAATAA
>CAZTNV010000276.1:0-5794 GCA_964615535.1 uncultured Mycobacteriaceae bacterium
CGTGCCCTCGATCAGCGGCAGCAGGTCGCGCTGTACGCCCTCGCGGCTGACATCGGCACCGACCCGTTCGGACCGGGCGCAGATCTTGTCGATCTCGTCCAGGAACACGATGCCGTTCTGTTCGACCGAACGGATCGCCTCCGCCACCACCTTTTCCTGGTCGAGCAGCTTGTCGGATTCCTCGGCCATCAGCACCGCGTGGCTTTCGGCCACGCTCATCCGCCGGGTCTTGGACCGCCCGCCGAACGCTTTGCCGAAGATCTCGTTCAGGTTGATCATGCCCATCTGGGCGCCCGGCATGCCCGGAATGTCGAACGTCGGTAGCGAACCCATGCCGCTGTCCTGGACCTGGACCTCGATCTCGCGTTCGTTGAGCGAGCCCTCGCGCAACATCTTGCGAAACTTCTGGCGGGTTTCAGCAGCGGCGCTGTCGCCGACCAGAGCGTTCAGCACGCGCTCCTCGGCCAGCAGTTCGGCCTTGGCGGCGACGTCCTTGCGCAAACGGTCGCGGGTCATGGTGATCGCGATTTCCACCAGATCGCGCACGATCTGTTCGACGTCGCGGCCGACATAGCCGACCTCGGTGAACTTGGTCGCCTCGACCTTGAGGAACGGCGCCTCGGCCAGCCGGGCCAGGCGACGGGCGATCTCGGTCTTGCCGACCCCGGTCGGGCCGATCATGAGGATGTTCTTGGGCAGCACTTCCTCGCGCATGCCCTCCGGCAGTTGCTGGCGGCGCCAGCGGTTGCGCAGGGCGATGGCGACGGCACGCTTGGCGTCGTGTTGGCCGACGATGTAGCGGTCGAGTTCCGAAACGATCTCGCGCGGGCTGAAGGCGGTCATCAGGCGGGCTTCTCCGGACTTCCCTGGTTCGGGGCAGCCCCGTCCAGCGACTCGACCACGATGTTGGTGTTGGTATAGATGCAAATTCCGGCGGCGATCTCCAGCGCACGGTGGGCAATCGTCTCGGCGGTCATCGCATCGATATCGTACAGTGCACGCGCCGCGGCCAGGGCCATCGGCCCGCCCGAGCCGATCGCGATCAGCCCGTCATCCGGCTCCAGCACGTCGCCGGTGCCGCTGAGCAGCAGCGAGACCTGCCGGTCGCAGACCGCCATCATCGCTTCCAGCCGGCGCAGATACCGGTCGGTGCGCCAGTCCTTGGCCAGCTCGACACAGGCCCGCAGCAACTGGCCGCGATGCTGTTCCAGCTTGCCTTCCAGCCGCTCGAACAGGGTGAAGGCATCGGCCGTCGCGCCGGCGAACCCGGCCAGCACAGTGCCGTTGGCCAGCCGCCGAACCTTCCGGGCGGAGCCCTTGACCACCGTGTTGCCGGCGGTGACCTGGCCGTCGCCAGCGACCACGACCGCACCATTCTTGCGCACCGCCAGAACGGTGGTGCCGTGCCAGCGGATCGGATCGGATGAGTGCATGCTGACCTTGAGTCCCGGTGCGGGAACGGCGCCACACGCCGGACCGCTGAACAATTTCCCCTATGTTGGTTGGACATCCAGGCGGATCAACCCCGGACCGCCGGAACCGGCGGTTCTCGCCGTCCGGCGCGGGGGCTGCGGCCCGCGACTACCGCGGGCCGCGCGCCCGCCGGGCGATCTGCATCAGAATGCGGCCGCAGATCGCCTCGTCGGGCAGACCGGTGCGCTTGCAGTCGGCTTCGGCCTCGATCAACTGGCCGATGACGGCCCCGGACCGCTCCGGAGACCAGCGCGACAATTGGGATCGAAAGCGCGGCTGCGCCTTGTAGAACACGGGCGGCTTCAGCCGCGCCATGGCCTGTTCCGCGGTGGCTCCACCGGCCACCGCCAGCCCGGCCAGATGAAGCCGGGAAAAATGGCGCTGTGCGGCCCGCAGGACCGCAACCGGGCTGGTCGCCTCGCCGAACAGTCTCGCCAGAATGCGATCGGCCTGTTCGGCCTCGCCACTGGCGGCCGCGAGGACCAGGTCGTCCAGTGACTGTTCGGCGCTGTCGCCGATACAGGCGGCGACCGCATCGGCATCGATCTTCCGGTCGGCTCCGGCATAGGCGATCAGTTTTTCGATTTCCCGCCGGGCCAACTGCCGGTCGCCGGCCAGGCGGTCGCCCAGCAGCCGCTCGGCCTCCGGATCGATGCTCTTGCCGGCTTCCGACAGCATTTCGCGCGCCAATCGGCCAAGCGCCTCGGCATCGGCCGGATAGCAGCCGATCGCGGCGGCGTCGGGCGCCGCTTCGCACAATTTGCGCAGGCTCGACCGCGCCGGCAGGTCCCCGGCCTCCAGCACGATCAGCGAATCCCCGCTCCGGCCGCCCAGCACGCGCTGCAGCCCGGCGGCCAGCGCATCGGCGGCATCGCGCACCCGCACGGCGCGGCGGCCACCGGTCAGCGACAGCGCCGCGGCCTCGTCGGCCAGCCGTGCCGGGTCCTTGGCGATCTCGGCCGAGGACAGGGTCACGACCCGGAACGGATCGTCGGGGGTCCCGGCCACCGCCCGGATCAGCCGGTCGCCCCGCTCGCGCACCAAGCCCGCATCCGGGCCGAACAGCAGGACGGCCGCGATCGCCGGATCGGGCGTGCGCAGGAAGCTCTCGACGCGGTTGGCCGGCGGCTTCACTGGACCGGCATCTTACCGGGCCGGAGCCGGGCCGGGCGTCATGGCCTCGCCGGCGAAATACAGCGCGACCCGGGTGCGGATGTCCTCGCTGATCTGGCGCAGCGCCCGCTCGCGGGCATCCCGTTCCGCGGTCAGCGTGGCGAACTGATCGTTCAGGAAATCATAGCCGGTGATCACTCTGACCGTTCGCGCGAGCAGGACCTCATTGCTGCCGGCCTCGATCAGCGAGAACGGGGCCGTGAGGATCAGGTTGTAGCGGGTCGCCGTGTCGTCCCGCTGTATACCGAGGGGCAGTTGAGACTCCTGCACCGACGCCTGCAGGCGGTAGCGCGGGCTGGCCGGCCGGCCGGCCGGGTTCATCTGCTCGATCAGATAGACCCGCAGCAATTGGCCGGTCCGGTCCGGAATCACCGCGATTTCGGTCTGGTTCAACTGCTCGGGCACGTCCCCGACCACGGCACCGGAGCCGTAGAGCGGTCGAAATCCGCATCCGCTGCCGGCTCCCAGGGCGAGCGCGACAAGAACGGCCGCGGCGATCCCCCGCGCCGCGCCTCGGCTCGTCCCGCCGGGGTCACGCGACGACATTGACCACCCGGTTCGGCACCACGATGACCTTGCGCACCGGCTTGCCGCCCAATGCGCGAACGATGTTGGGATCGCCCAGAGCGGCACGGCTGGTCGCCTCCTGATCGGCATTGCGCGGCACGGTGATGGTCGAGCGCAGCTTGCCGTTCACCTGCACCGCCAGGGTGACCGACTCCTCGATGGTCAGGGCCGGATCGGCCTTGGGCCAGGCGGTTTCCGCCACCGGCACCGCATGGCCGAGCCGCGCCCACAGCTCCTCCGCCAGATGCGGCATCATCGGGCCGATCAGCAGAACCAGCGTTTCCAGCGCCTCGCGCAGCACCCAGCCATCGCCCGGATCGGCGGCAGGGAATTCGGCCACGGCATTGGACAACTCGCGAATCCGGGCGACCCCGCGGTTGAGCCGGAAGGTCTCCAGATCCTCGTCCACCGCCGCGATGGTCCGGTGCACCTTGCCGCGCAGTTCGCGCGCCGCCTCGGCCAAGGTCTCGGGCAGTGGCGACGCGGGCGGCGGCAGCGGCACCGCCGGTTCGGTGACCAGCCGCCACAGCCGGTTGACATAGCGCCACGACCCCTCGATACCGGCCGCGGTCCATTCCAGGTCGCGCTCCGGCGGGCTGTCGGACAGCAGCAGCAGGCGCGCGGTATCGGCGCCATAGGCCTCGATCACGTCCTCCAGCCCGACCACGTTCTTCTTCGATTTGCTCATCTTTTCGATGCGGCCGACGGTCACCGGCGCGCCGTCGGCGATCCGCACCGCGGCGCCGTCCCGCCGCTCGATCTCCTCCGGGTAGAGCCAGGCGCCGGCCGGGTCCTGATAGGTCTCGTGGCACACCATGCCCTGGGTCATCAGCCCGGCGAACGGCTCGGGCGTCTCGATCGGATAGCCGCAGCGCTTCAGCGCCCGCAGGAAGAACCGCGAATAGAGCAGATGGAGCACGGCATGCTCGATGCCGCCGATATACTGATCGACCGGCAGCCAGTATTGCACCGCCGCCCGGTCGAACGCCGTGTCCGCCTTGGGCGAGCAGAACCGGGCGAAGTACCAGGACGATTCGACGAAGGTGTCGAAGGTGTCGGTCTCGCGCACCGCCGGGCCGCCGCAGCTCGGGCAGGCCACATGCTTCCAGGTCGGATGCCGCTCCAGCGGATTGCCGGCCTTGCTGAAATCGACATCGGCCGGCAGCACCACCGGCAGATCGGCCTCCGGCACCGGCACCGGGCCGCAGGACGGACAGTGGATGATCGGGATGGGGCAGCCCCAATAGCGCTGGCGCGACACGCACCAGTCGCGCAGCCGGTAGCGGATGGCGGCCTCGCCGCTGCCCTGGCGCTCCAGCGCCGCGATCGCCGCGGCCTTGGCGTCCTCGACCGGCAGCGTCTCCCGCCCGGCCAGCCCGCCCAGCTCGTAGCGATACTGCGGCAGATCGGTGCCGGCAAAGGCGGTGCCGGCGACATGAAAGACCTTGCCGGAGTCGGGGCCGAGATCCGGCAGCACCTGCACCGGATCGGCATCGAACCGCGCGCGGATTGCGGCCGGCAGCGCGGCGAATTCGGCATCGGACAACGGCCGAGCCTCGGGCGGCCACAGCACCGGGCGAACCGGCAGGCCGTATTTCCGGGCGAAATCCAGGTCGCGCTGGTCGTGCGCCGGGCAGCCGAAGATCGCGCCGGTGCCGTATTCCATCAGCACGAAATTGGCCACGAAGACCGGCAGCGCGATGTCCGGCCGAAACGGATGGACGGCGCAGAGGCCGATATCGTAGCCCTGCTTTTCCGCCGCCTCGATCGCCGCCTCGCTGGTGCCCAGGCTGCGGCATTCGGCAACGAACCCGGCCAGCGCCGGATCGGTCCGCGACGCCTCCTCGGCCAGCGGGTGATCGGCGGAGATCGCGCAAAAGCTGGCGCCGAAGATCGTGTCCGGCCGGGTCGTGAACACCTCCAGCCGGTCCTCCCGCAGAGCGCCGTCGCGGCCCTTCAGCGCGAACAGCATGCGGGCGCCGACTGACCGACCGATCCAGTTTTCCTGCATCAGCCGCACCCGCTCGGGCCAGCGGTCGAGCGTGCCGATCGCCTCGAGCAGCTCGTCGGCATAATCGGTGATGCGGAGGAACCATTGCGGCAGCTTGCGCTTTTCCACCGGCGCGCCGGAGCGCCAGCCGCGGCCCTCGATCACCTGCTCGTTGGCCAGCACGGTCTGGTCGACCGGGTCCCAGTTGACCCAGGCCTCCTTGCGATAGGCCAGCCCGGCTTTCAGGAAATCCAGGAACATCCGCTGTTCGTGGCGGTAATACTCCGGCGTGCAGGTCGCCAGCTCGCGGTCCCAGTCATAGGACAGGCCCAGCATGCGCAACTGCCGGCCCATCACCCGGATGTTCTCGAAAGTCCAGTCCGCCGGATGGATGCCGCCGGCGATCGCGGCGTTTTCCGCCGGCATGCCGAACGCGTCCCAGCCCATCGGATGCAGCACGTTGAAGCCTTTGGCCGTGCGGGACCGCGCCACCACGTCGCCGATGGTGTAGTTGCGGGCATGGCCGACATGCAGGCGCCCCGACGGATAGGGGAACATCTCCAGCACATAGTATTTCGGCCGCGCCGGGTC
>CAZTNV010000277.1:0-5186 GCA_964615535.1 uncultured Mycobacteriaceae bacterium
TGCATGCCTTCGCGGTCGATCCGGAGCGCGGCGTGTTCATTCTGGGGCTGCTGGCGATCGCGATCGGCGGCTCGCTGACGCTCTATGCGATCCGCGCGCCGGCGCTCAAGGCCGGCGGGCTGTTCGCCCCGGTCAGCCGCGAGGGCGCGCTGGTGCTGAACAACCTGCTGCTGACCACGGCGGCGGCCACGGTGTTCATCGGCACGCTGTATCCGCTGTTCCTGGAAGCGGTCGGCGGCGGCCGGGTGTCGGTCGGGCCGCCCTTCTTCAACGCCAGCTTCGTGCCGCTGATGGTGCCGCTGGTCGCGGCGGTCGCGATCGGCCCGCTGATGGCGTGGAAGCGCGGCGATTTGCCGGGCGCGCTGGGCCGGCTGAAGGTCGCGGCCGGGCTGACCGTGGCGATCGTGCTGGCGGTGGCCTATGCGCGGCAGGGCGGGCCGGTGCTGGCGCTGCTGGGGGTGGGGCTGGCGGCCTGGGCGTTCCTGGGCGCGCTGACCGAATTCGCCGAGCGCATCCGGCTGTTCCGCGTGGGCCTGCGCGACAGCGCCCGCCGGGCCGCCGGGCTGCCGCGCAGCGCCTGGGGCGCGACCCTGGCGCATGCCGGGCTGGGCATCGCGATCGCCGGCATGACCGGCACCGCCTGGCAGACCGAGCGGATCGAGCTGATGCGGCCGGGCGATACCCTGCCGGTGGCCGGCTACGAGGTGACCTTCGAGGGCGTCGAACCGGTGCTGGGGCCGAACTATCAGGCCGATCGCGGCCGGTTCGCCGTGACCGCCGGCGGCTCGCCGGTGGCGGTGCTGCGCCCGGAGAAACGGCGCTATCCGGTCGCCGGCATGGGCACCACCGAGGCCGCGATCCACACCACCGGTTTCGCCGATCTCTACGTCGTGCTGGGCGAGCCCCAGGCGGGTGGCGACGGGGCGTGGTCGGTGCGGGTCTATCACAACCCGCTGGCGCCGTGGATCTGGCTCGGCTGCATCGTGATGGTCGCGGGCGGCACGGTGAGCCTGACCGACCGGCGGCTCCGGGTCGGCGCGCCGGTGCGGCGGCGGGCCGCGGCGGCAGCGCCGGTGCCTCAGCCGGCAGAGTGATCGGAATATTTGCGGTGACCGGACGCGGAGACTCGACCATATCCCCGATAAGGGGATGGAGGACCGGTTGCCGCCCGGACGGGCAGGCCGGCCCCGGCGTGCCCCGATCGATACCATCGAGGACCCGCAATGTCCGACGAAGCACTGCGCGCATCGCTCCAGGAATGGCTGACCGAAATCGGCAGCGGCATCGACAAGGCCCGGGCCCGGCTGGTCTCGGGCGACGTCAAGGACCAGACCAGGGCGGCCGGCGATCTCGCGGCCCTGGAAGTCCGGCGGGACGATCTGCAACGGCGTCTGGCCGAAATGGACCGCGAGCCGAATCGCTATACCGACGCGGCGAGGGACGATTTCAACGGGATCGCCAACGATACCGTGGCCGCCGTGCAACGCTGGCTGTCGACGCATTGATCGCGGAGCGCGGGCCGCAGGGGACCGGTGGGGGGTGGTCGTCGTGACGCAGACATCGGTCCTGATGCGGCTGGCCTTCGCCATTCCGCTGCTGCTGTTCCTGGGCGTCGCCGTTTGGGTGGCGGTGCCGCTGCTGCGCGGCGACGATCCGCGGCTTCTGCCCTCGACGCTGATCGACCGGCCGGCGCCCGACTTTGCCCTGCCGCCGCTGCCCGGCCGCGAGCAGGGGGTGAGCCGGGCCGATCTGGGCGGCGAGGTGGTGCTGGTCAATTTCTTCGCGAGCTGGTGCGTGCCGTGCCTGGCCGAACACCCGGTGCTGACCCGGCTGGCGCGCGAGCAGGGCGTCACGGTGTACGGCATCAACTACAAGGACCGGCCGGAGGATGCGCTGGCCTGGCTGCAACGCCATGGCGACCCGTTCGGACGGATCGGGGTGGATGCCGAGGGGCGGACGGCGATCGACTGGGGCGTCTACGGCGTGCCCGAGACCTTCGTGGTCGACCGCGAGGGCCGCGTCCGCTTCCGCTGGCCCGGCCCGCTGACCCCGCAACTGGTCGAGGAAACCATCCTCCCGCTGGTGGCGAGGCTGCGGGACTGACGCAGGAGGTCGCCGGATCACTGCCGATCGGACCTCATTCAGCCGTCATGGGCGAATGACTGTCCGAACCATGCCCATTTCCCGTTGTCGCCTGAGAGGATTTATAAGACGATAGTACCGGACTATCTGTTTCATCTTAAACTTTAGGTCCGGAACTGCGCGAATGAAGCTGATCTATCATCTTTTGTCGGGGATTGCCTTGGTTGTGAGCAGCATGCTGCTGTACCACATGGTCACGCGAGGTCTGCAAAATCCTCCGCCCCCGCAGACCCCGTGGTTGTGGACGGATCTGATCACCATCCTGTTGACCGCGATCGCGGTGATCCTGGCGGCACTGGCGATCTTCCTGGCATTGCTGGGAATCGTCGGCTACCAGAAGATCCAGGAGATGGCGAAGTCCGCCGCAGTCCAGAAGGCCTCGGACATCGCCCGCGCCGAGGCGGAAAGGGTGGCTCGGGAAGTCTCCCCGGCGGTGGCGGCCAGGGAGGCTGAAGCCTACATGAAGAGTGCTGCGAGGGCCCGCGCCGGCTCGGGCCCGGACAGAGCGGACTCCCTGGCCGGAGAATTGGCAAGCGTGGGTGCCGAGGATGGTACGAGATCGTGAACCCGCTGGCATGATCCTGGGTCGGTATCAGGAGCGGGCCCCGGTGGATGTCGAGGCGCTCGCGGCGGATTTCGAGATCGGGCTCCTGCGCGATCACGAACTCGGCAAGGACGTGTCCGGCAAGCTGGTGCGGGACTCCAGGTTGGGCGGTCCCTCCGGTTACGTCATCGTGGTAAACGGGAAGGACAACCGGCGGCGCCAGCGATTCACGATCGCCCACGAAATTGGTCATTACGTCCTGCACCGCGATCTGATCGGCGAGGGGATCGTCGACGACGCCTTGTACCGCGGCAGAAAATTCAACGCGGACCACCGGGATTTCGACATGGGACTGGAGCGGCAGGCCAACCGGTTCGCCGCCGATCTCCTGCTGCCGGCCAGTCTGGTCAGGGAGCGCCACCGGCAGATGCCCTCGCCTGCGCGATTGGCCGAAGAATTCGACGTGTCCGAGCAGGCGATGCGTATCCGGCTCGAGGAACTCGGTTGCACCGGATGACTCGAACGCTGTGCGCGATGCTGGTCGCGGTCGCGACCCTGGCCGCGCTTCCCGCCCTCGCCCTCGAACCCGGCGAGCGGCTGGCCGATCCGGGGCTGGAGGCGCGGGCGCGGGCGCTGTCGCTGGATCTGCGCTGTCTGGTCTGCCAGAACCAGTCGATCGACGACAGCAATGCGCCGCTGGCGCGCGATTTGCGGGTGCTGGTGCGCGAGCGGCTGGCCGCCGGGGACAGCGACGATGAGGTGATGGCGTTCGTCACCGCGCGCTATGGCGATTACGTGCTGCTGCGGCCGCCGGTGCAGCCGAACACCTGGGCGCTGTGGTTCGGCCCGCCGGTGATCCTGCTGATGGCGCTGGCCGGCTTCACCGTGGTGCTGCTGCGCCGCCGCCGCGCCCGGCCGTCCGAACCCGCCCCGCTGACCGAGGACGAGCGCCGCCGCCTCGACGCGCTGCTCGACTCCGACCATGGGCGGCAGGGCTAGGAAAATAAGATGAACACGGATGAAACGGATGAGGGCACGGATGACACGGATAGAGGGTATTATAATAAGTTGCATTTATTGCGATCAGCATCTTCGAATGTAAACGGATATTTTGTGCATTGTTTAATCACATCCGTGTCATCCGTGACTTTATCCGTGTCATCCGTGTTAATTCTCGCCAACCGGGGTTCGGTTTCCGTTGGAGTGCGGCAGGCTTAGGGAAAAAAGTTGAACACGGATGACACGGATGGGGGCACGGATTGCACGGATAAATGATAATTCGATGAATCGCCTATATCTCGATCCGTTTTCGAGGAATAAGGCGGACTCCCCGGTCATTTTTCATTCACATCCGTGTCATCCGTGACTTTATCCGTGTTCATTTTCGCCAAGCCGGGTTCGGTTTCCCTTGGCACGCGGAAGGTGGCACTTATGGGGAACGCCCTGTCCGCCGGAGGCTCTGGTCGATGCTGTTCTGGATCTTCGCCGCCATCCTGACCGCCGCCGCGGTCGCGGCCGTGCTGCATCCCCTGTTGCGCCCCCCGACGCCCGTCGCGGCCGCGGCGTTCGACCGCAAGGTCTACGAGGACCAGTTGGCCGAGCTGGAGCGCGACCGGGCGCGCGGCCTGATCACCCCGGATCAGGCAGAGGCGGCGCGCACCGAGATCGCCCGGCGCCTGCTGGCCGCCGCCGATCGCGAGCCGGCCGAGGCGGCGCCGAAAGCACGGCCGGGTCTGGCGCGCATCGCGGCGATCGGAGTGGCGGTGGCGATCCCGCTGGCGGTGCTGGCGATCTACCTGCCGGCCGGGTCGCCCGGGCTGCCCTCGCAACCCCTGGCCCAACGCGATCCGGGAGAGCGCGAGGCGTGGCGCGCGCTGGTCGCGGAGACCGACGATCTCGCCCGCCGGCTTCAGGCCGAGCCGGCCAACGCGCCCGGCTGGGTGGCGCTGGGCCAGCGCTACAACGCCTTGCAGCGGTTCGAGGATGCCGCCTCGGCGTTCGGCCGCGCGGTCGGCCTGATGCCGGGCGAGCCGGCGGTGCTGAGCGCCTATGCCGAGGCGCTGATCAGCGCGGCCGGCGGCGTGGTCACCGAACAGGCGCGGGCGGCGTTCGAACAGGTGCTGGCGGCGCGGCCCGACGACCCGCGGGCGCGGTATTATCTGGCGGCGGCGCGCGCCCAGGCCGGCGACGATCGCGGCGCGCTGGAGCAGTGGCAGGCGCTGGTGCGCGAGTCCCCGGCCGATGCGCCCTGGCTGGCGGCGGTGCGCAGCCGGATCGCCGATTCGGCGGGGCGGCTGGGTCTTGATGTGGCGGCGGCGCAGCCCGAACCGGCACCGGCCGCCGGTCCCGCCGCGCCGTCCTCGGCCGAGATGGAGGCGGCGCAGGCGATGAGCGCGGAAGACCGCGCCGCGATGATCCGCGGCATGGTCGAGGGGCTGGCGGCGCGGCTGGAGGAGACTCCGGACGATCTGGATGGCTGGCTGCGGCTGGCCGGCGCCTA
>CAZTNV010000277.1:5196-5780 GCA_964615535.1 uncultured Mycobacteriaceae bacterium
CGGGTGCTGGGCGAGCCGGCACGGGCGGCCGAGGCGTTCGGCCGCGCCGCCGCGCTGGCGCCGGAGGATCGCGGCATTCTCACCGCCTATGCCGACGCCCTGGTCGCTACCACCGACGGCCAGACCCTGCCGCCGGAGGTGGTGGCGGTGATGGAGAGATTGCTGGCGCTCGACGAGACCGACCTGCGCGCCCTGTGGTTCCTGGGCGTCCGGGCGCGGATGGAGGGTCGCCCGGCCGAGGCCGCAGCGCTGTGGACCCGCCTGCTCGCCCAGCTCCCGCCCGGCACGCCCGAGCACCAGGCGGTCGAGCGGCACTTGTCCGGGCTGAGCGGCGGCGGATAGAGCGCATGACAAGAATAAATATATAAAATGTCGGTTCACGCAATTTCAAAATGGGTTAGTCTTTTGGGCTATGAACTTGGTAGCATCGCTTTGCCGATGGTCGGCATAGCTAGTGGTAAGGACCTTTGTCGATAGGAATCTCGCATCATGGCTACTGAGAGTGGTATGTCTGTCCATTTTCCGGCCAATATCCCTATCCAGCTAATGCAGGTGCTGCAACCGAACCGGATCGGCGCCGCAGC
>CAZTNV010000278.1:0-5761 GCA_964615535.1 uncultured Mycobacteriaceae bacterium
CGGCGCGGAACGCCGCCACCACCGGCCCGACCGCCGCCTCCTCGTTGTGGCACGGTATCAGCACCGCGATCCGCAGCGCCGCCGCTTCCGGCAGCACCGATCCCGATGCCGCGGCCGGCACGTCCCGATCCGATGCGTCGCCCATCTGCACCCTTTGCGTCATGTTGACCGGCGCTCCTACGGCTTGATCGGCCGAAGCCCCGGCCGCGGCGAGACAATCGGGCCAACCGGCAAACCGTTCGCCCGGCCCGGTTCGACCGCCGGGGCGTCCGTGAATGGCAGCCGGCATTGTCCTGCACGCGATTTGATTGCCGGCACGCTCGCCTGTCAAGGCTTGAAGGCATCAGCATCCTGTGTCAATTCTGGTTCGTCATCGACGCCTCCGGCCACCGCAATCAAGCGATGTCCGGATTGGACGGACGGGTGGGCATCATGAGAGATCCACCGGGTCGGGCCTTGCGATTGTCCCGCCGTCGGGCCATGCAGGGCGCGGCCGGGGCTGCCGCCGCCCTGCTGGTCGAGCCGGCGGGCGCGTTCGAGTCTTTTCCGGAGATCGGATCGCCGGACGATCCGTCGGACGGCGCGGGCGAGACCACGATCGCCCGGCTGATCGTGGAAGCAGCCGATCCGAACCACCGGACTCATATCGTCTTCGAGGCTGGCCTGCCGATCGCCCGGCGGCTGCTCGAACCGGGCGGCGTGCTGACGGTCTACGACTCCGCGGCCGAATTCGGCGACCGGACGCGGCTCGACACGTTCCAGGTCGACAATCCGGCCACCGACTCGGAGGGCCATGCGCGGTGGATCAAGCTCACCGGCGTGCTGCCGGCGTCGGCAACCGGTGCGCCGCGACTGCTGACGGTCCGCCGCGCCGCCGCCGTCGCCTGCCAGGGGGAAGCGGGCATCACCACGGCTCCGGGCGTGCCGATCGCGATCGCGGATGTGCTGGCGACCGACTATGCGTGCGTGGCCGAAATCGGCAATCTGCGGCCGCTCAGCGGAGGCCTGGGGCCGGTCCTGCGCGCCGCCGCCCGCGACGGGCTGACCGCGCCCACGACATGGTCTCCGGCGACCCGAGGCCCCTGCCGCATGGGGCTGTGGCGCACCGGGCCGGTCTGCAGCGAATGGGTGGTCGCGGTTCCGCTGCGGGACCCGTCGGGCCGGGCGCATCCCCATCTTCAGGCGTGGTTCCACATTGCCGCCTACAAGGCCCGGCCCGGCCCGGTTTCGCCCGACAACCCGATCCTGGCGATCCGCACGGATGCGTTCGTGGAAAACGGCTGGGTCAACCCGGACCCGGAGGCCGGCAACAACCGGGCGTACCATTACGATTGCCGCATCCTCGACGGCTCCGGCACCGTGCATCGCTGGGCCGCGCCGGCGCATCCCGGCGCCCTCACGCTCCGTCCCGGAACCGGCTCGGTCGTCACCGCAAGACGGTCGACCGGCGCCTGGACCGCTGCCGATCGCGGAATCGTGCTGGTGTCCAATGATGCCGATGCCGGGCTGCGCATCCTGAACCGGGTCGATGACCGGGAAGCCAGGGCCTGGTCGCACGGCACCTGGCCGGCGGCGTCGGTTTCTGCGGATGGCTATACCGTCCACGGCCTTGCCCATCCGCCGTTCAGCCGGTTCAAGCGGAGGCTGTGGTGGGGCACGGAGCCGCGTGTGGAGGTCGCCGTGGTCGGACCCGGCAGCGACGATCCGGTACGCGGCATGAGCCGTTACGTGATCTCGACCCGGCTGGTCCAGAATTTCGCGTGGCAGCCGCCGGACGGCGGAACCACCGCCCAGCTCGACGAGATCGCCGGCAGCCGCCCGTTCTCATCGCGCGACAACGGCGATTGCGGGGATTTCTCCAGGTCCCAGGGCTCGCCGGGCGCCGCTCCGGACATCGGATTGTATCCGAGCTACACCCTCCAGGGCTTCCTGCATTTCGACGCCACCGGCCGCCGCCGGGTGTTCGAGAACGCGGATCTGCGCCAGCAGGGCGCGCTGTTCTTCCGCGATCTGCGCACCGGCAAGCCGGTCCGGCCGGATGCCGGTACCGACTGGTCGTTCTCGTCCGCCTGGGGCAACCACATCCCCCAGGCCGGCAACAGCTACGCCATGATGGGATTCGCCCATTCCCATTGGGGCGACATGTTCTATCTGCCGTATCTGCTCCGCGGCGACTTCGCGGATATGGAGGGATTGCACGGACAGTCGGTGCGGACCTGGATCGGGGCGCCGTTCAGCGACCGCAACAGCCGGCATTGCGGCAGCCAGTTGACCCGGCACCCGTTCACCTGGGACGGCCCGTTCACCGACGGCAACCCCGGCGGCCGGGAATCGCCGCAGCTTCGGACCATCGCCTGGGGCATCCGGGCGACCATCCATGCGCTGGCGCTGATGCCGGACGAGGGCGATCTGCTCGGCTGGGACAAGGCGGTCGCGAGGACGGTCTGGGGCAACGCGCAGGCCGCGGCCAGGGCGTTCTACATCGACCTGCTGACCGCCCCCGACAACGATCCGGCCACGCCGTTCCGGTATCTGAAGGATGGGCCGCATTTCCTGATCGGCGCCATCGACGGGGCCGGTGCTGTGACCAAGCAGTGGCAGCACAACATGGTCATTTCGCAACTGGCGCATGCCGGGGAGATCGGCGTGTTGTCGGCCGACGGCATGGCCATGCTGGAGTGGCTGGCGGCGACCCCGATGGCCTCGCTCGATCCGGTCCGGTCCAGCCCGCTCTGGACGCTGCAAAGCGACCTGCTTTACAAGACCCACAACGGGGTTCAGGTCAAGACGGTCGAGGATCACTACCGGACCCTGGCCTATCACGGCATGCGGGGCAACGCCTTCGCCTGCCCGACGGAGATCGATTTCCGCCCGCTGCCTGCGGTGGGCAGCGACATCGTGGTGGATGTGCCGCGCCCCGACGCGATGGATTGCTTTCCCAACCCGGTCAATTACGACTGGTATGCCGGACAGGCGCTGAAGGCGCGGATCGGGGCCGGCACGGCGGCGTTCGCGGAAATCGTGCAGGTGCTGGGGCCCAACCGCGCGCGGGTCAGGATCATTCGCGACCTGCCCGGGCCGCGCTTCAAGCCGGGGCTGCCGTTGCCCGCGCCGGGCGACACCGTCGGTATGCCCTGGATGCCGGCGGCGTGGGGCGAGCCCGACTATGTCGCCTGGATGTACCATGTCCTGGGCTATCTGATCGATATCGGCTATCCGGGCGCGGCCGAGCGGCGGGCCATGGTCGCGGCCATGTACCGAACCAACGACAAGACCCTGCCGCTGGGTGGCCATCACAGTGTCGAGCCGAGAACCGCGCACTGAGGCTCATTGCCATTGAGCCCAATTGTCGGGTTGACGCCGCCGCCGCCATCGATACCCTTGAAACCTTTGATCGGAGCAAATGGCGGCCGGGATGGCTCTCATGGGCGCCGCGCGATGACGAGGCCGGGTCATGAACGCATCGGACAAGATCCTCGACCTGATTTCCGACGAGACCGTGTATCTGATCGCGCTGATCTCGTCCCACATGCATTATCGTGAAGACCTGCCCGCGCGGATCGAGACCGTGGTCAGCCAGCCGATTGCGGGGATCAATGATCCTGGCGAGAGGACCCGGTTCACCAGGATTCTGGCTGAAAAATGCCGGTCCAGACGACAGGAACCGGGACTGCCGCCGGCCCTGTCATATTCGCTGGACCGGGCGATCGATTGTCTCGATCAGATCAGGTATTACGATGGCTGAGGATCGACCGCACGCGGCGCGGTGCCATGGGTGAATTGAGCTGGCCCGGTCAGGTATAAGAAATCCATTGGCCGCACGCGATGGCGCCGGCCCAGCTTGCCAGCGAAACGGTCGCCATGGCCTTCGCGCCGGCCGGCACCGGCCGGTCGCCCGCCCGTTCCATGAGTCTTCGATGGGCGAAACCGTGGAACGCCACGGCATTGGCCAGCCCGATCCCGATCAGGATCAGTTTGAGGCGGAGCGCCGGGTTCTCGAAATAGGCCGCCGGATCGGCCAGGAACAGCAGTGAACCCGAGACAAGAGCGATCGCCAGCCCGGCCGCCGGGAGCGCCGGGGCCAGGCTTGCCGCCCCGGATATCGGCAGGGCGGCGAACCAGCCGAACAGGCGGAGGTCGAGCACGATCAGCGGCCCGGCCAGCAGGATGATCCCGAAGACATGGAGGATCTCCAGGGCCGGGAACACGTAGAGCGAATGGCGTAGCCACGTGCTGAGGGCGAGCCCTTGCAGCCACTCGATTGCCCCGGCGATCTCGGGCACCGCCAGCGACCCGGTCAGCGCAGCGGAATCCGGGTATCGCCGACCTGAATCCACTCGGCTCTCACCTCGCGGGGATCATCCACCGCGACATGCCCGCCGACGGTCGCGGTATCGCCGGGCCGGATCGACGAGGCCGGCAGGCCGCGGGCCTGCATGCGCGCGGGCGGCGACAGGGTAATCAGCCACACCCCGTCCGCCGTTTGCAGCCTGAGCGTAGCGTGCGGATTGCCGGGGCTGACCTCCTGCACGGTGCCGGTCAGTTCCACAGGCTCATCCGACCGGTACCCGCCCCAGCCGTGATGGGCAACCGCCCCAGCCGGCAGCGCGATCAGGCACACGGCGAACATCAACCCGGCCCAGCCGGATCGGGCAACGCCCGGAAAGACCATTCCCTGCATCGTTCCCTCCTGCTTTAACCGGCCATCATTGACATGAACATGGATCGCCGGCCCGACCTGCCCACTGCCGCCGCACCGCCAAGGGAGGTGCGGCGGCAGTGGGCACGAGCTGCGACGCCGGTGGGCGAAATTGCCGGATGAGGCGGCATTGACGGCGATCCTTTGTCGTCGCATGATCGTCATGTTCCGAGGGGAGCCCCGGTAGGGGGCTGAGACACCATCCACCGGCAGCAGCGCCGCCGGGCGACGTGGGAACCCTTCGAACCTGATCCGGGTCATGCCGGCGTAGGGACGAGGAACTTCGGCCGATCGGCCGCCGCCCTGACTCGCCATGCCCGGATCTCCTGTTGGCCGTTTTCGGAAGGAGATCCCCCGTGCCTGACAGCCTCGACCGCTTTGCCGTCACCTGCGGGCCGCTGCCGGGCTCGCGCAAGGTCCATGTTGCCTGCCCCGGCCGCCCCGACATCCGGGTGGCGATGCGCGAGATCGACCTGACCCCCAGCGCGGGCGCGCCGCCGCTCCGGGTCTACGATCCCTCCGGCCCCTATACCGATCCGGAGGCCGCGATCGATATCCGGGCCGGTCTGGCCCCGCTGCGCCGGCCGTGGATCGCGGCGCGCGGCGATGTGGAGGATTACGAGGGGCGGTCCGTCAGGCCGGAAGACGATGGGCTGACTGCCGGCGAGACGGTCAGCGTACCGGTGTTCGACCGCACCGGCCGCCGGCCGCTGCGCGCCAGGGGCAACGGTGCGATCACCCAGATGGCCTATGCCCGCGCCGGGATCGTCACGCCGGAGATGGAATATGTGGCGGTGCGGGAAAATCTCGGCCGGGCGGCGGCGCGCGAAGCCGGCTCTCGCGACGGCGAAGCGTTCGGCGCCGCGCTCCCCGATCATGTGACTCCGGAGTTCGTGCGCGACGAGATCGCCCGCGGCCGCGCCGTGCTGCCGGCCAATCCCAACCACCCCGAAGCCGAGCCGATGATCATCGGCCGCAACTTCCTGGTCAAGATCAACGCCAATATCGGCAACTCGGTGGTCGCCTCGGGCGTGGCGGAGGAGGTCGACAAGCTGGTCTGGG
>CAZTNV010000279.1:0-757 GCA_964615535.1 uncultured Mycobacteriaceae bacterium
TGATCAGCGGCGTGGTCAGGCCATAAAGCGCATCGGTGCCGTCGGCGGCATCCCCGGCGCCCTCCTTCAGCCTGCGGCCGAGCTCGATGCCGTTGACGATGTTGCCCCACTGGTCCGAGCCGCCCATCTGGAGCACGCAGCCGAACCGGCGGTTGAGCTGCACGAAATCGTAGGCCTGGAGAATCATGTAATTGAATTCCAGGAAGGTGAGCGGCTGCTCGCGGTCCAGCCGCAGCTTCACCGAATCGAAGGTGAGCATGCGATTGATGGTGAAATGCCGCCCGACCTCGCGCAGGAACGGGATGTATTCCAGCCGGTCGAGCCATTCGGCATTGTTGACCAGAATCGCGCCGCTCGGGCTGGCGGGGGCAGACGCATTGTCGAAATGGAGGAAACGGCGGAAAATTCCGGTGATGGCGGCGATGTTGGCGGCGATCTGGTGATCGGTCAGCAATTGCCGGGTTTCGTCCTTGCCGGAGGGATCGCCGACCTTGGTGGTGCCGCCGCCCAGCAGCACGATCGGACGATGGCCGCATTTTTGCAGCCAGCGCAGCATCATGATCGATACCAGATGACCGACATGCAGGCTGTCCGCCGTGGCGTCGTATCCGACATAGGCGGCCACTCCCGCGGGTTTCGCCGCCAGCGCATCCAGACCCGCCGGGTCGGTG
The DNA here is from genome assembly GCA_964615535.1 of uncultured Mycobacteriaceae bacterium. Classification (GTDB taxonomy): domain Bacteria; phylum Pseudomonadota; class Alphaproteobacteria; order DSM-16000; family Inquilinaceae; genus CAZTNV01. The sequence goes on from CAZTNV010000279.1 coordinate 672, forward strand.
CATTGATGGATGTAGCCGCGCGAAGCGAAATTGCGCAGCAGATCCGACCGGAAGGTGTCGGGAGGCAGCATGGTGGTCATCGGGAC
>CAZTNV010000279.1:767-5759 GCA_964615535.1 uncultured Mycobacteriaceae bacterium
CTGCCGTGGGGCGCTATTCCGCGACCAGCGGCAGCTTCGCCACCACGGTACGGGACAGATAATCGTCGACCTCGGCAATCATCGGGTCGAGGCGGTGATGAAAATAGTGATTGGCGCCCTCCACCAGCCGGTGCTCGACCGTGATGTCGCGCTGGTGCGACAGCTTCTGCGCCAGCTTGGCCACCGCATCCGGGGGCACCACCTCGTCGCGATCGCCCTGCAGGATCAGACCGGAGCACGGGCAGGGCGCCAGGAAGCTGAAATCATACACGTTCGCGGGCGGCGCAATCGAAATGAAGCTGTCCAGTTCCGGCCGTCGCATCAGAAGCTGCATGCCGATCCAGGCGCCGAAGGAAAAACCGGCGACCCACGATGCCGACGCGTTCGGGTTGAAGGTCTGAAGCCAGTCGAGCGCGGCTGCCGCATCCGACAGTTCGCCCTCGCCCCGGTCGAACGCCCCCTGGCTGCGGCCGACCCCGCGGAAATTGAACCGCAAGGTTGAAAAGCCTTGCCTTATGAAGGTTTGATACAGCGTGAAAACCAGTTTGTTGTTCATCGTCCCGCCCATCTCGGGGTGCGGGTGCAGCAGCACCGCAATCGGGGCATTCGGCCGTTTGCCGTGCTGATAGCGGCCCTCCAGACGTCCGGCCGGTCCGCTGATGATGACATCGGGCATGTGTCGATCCGTTCCTGATCTCCGGGTCCTGCCGGGAAGCGATGCCTTAACCCCTATTTCTGGTAGGGAATGGCCCGCTGAGACTGGTTGCGCGTTTTCGTTAATACTTGATCATAGCAGTGGGGCTTCTATATAACACGGTCGTGACTCGCGGGGCACGGGCCTCATATGCATATTGGGTGCCAAATAGGTCGTCTCAAGCCGAAGCCGGCGGGTGGACCAACCCGAACGAAGGCGCGCTTTTTAGCATGGGGATAGCCCGAATGTTCAAGCGTATTCGCGAGGATATCGACAGCATAATGATTCGCGACCCGGCGGCGCGGTCCAAGCTGGCGGTGTTTTTCTGCTATCCGGGATTCCACGCTCTGCTGTTGCACCGGGCGGCCAACAAGGTATGGCGACACGGCTGGTATGCTCTCGCTGTCTGGCTTGCCTACATCGCCCGCATCATCACCGGCATCGAAATCCATCCCGGCTCCACGATCGGCCGCCGGGTATTCATCGATCACGGCACCGGCGTGGTGATCGGAGAAACCGCCGTGGTCGGCGACGACGTGACCCTGTATCAGGGCGTGACTCTTGGCGGCACATCGCTGGACCATGGCAAGCGGCATCCGACGCTGCTGTCCGGCGTGATCGTCGGCGCCGGTGCCAAGGTGCTGGGCCCGATCACCGTCGGCGCCAATGCACGGATCGGCTCCAATGCCGTGGTGCTGCGCGACGTGCCCGAGGGCGCCAGCATGGTCGGCATTCCGGCCAAGGCGATCATGCCGCGCGACCGGCAGGAGCCGCCGAAATTCCTGGCCTATGGCACACCGTGCGACGAGCGCGACGACCGGCTCGATCCGGTTGCCCGCACGCTGAAATGCCTGATGGATGAAGTTACCAATCTGCGTCACCGGATCGATCAGCTTGAACGCGAGCGCGACGACATGCGCGGACGGATCGAGGCGGTGGGCATGGGACCGGTCGGACCGAAGGCGGATGGCGCCGCCGACGATGCGCCGTCCGATCGTTACTGATGTCAGATCGGCAAGAAGGGAGTGGGGGACGTGAGACTGAGCACCAAAGGACGGTATGCCGTCATGGCGATGGTCGACCTGGCGCGCAACAGCAATGGCAGCCCGGTCGCCTTGTCCGATATTGCCGACCGGCAAGAAATCTCGCTGTCGTATCTCGAACAGCTCTTCGCCAAACTGCGGCGCGGCGGACTGGTCAAGAGCGTGCGTGGTCCGGGGGGCGGCTATCTGCTGGCCCGGCCGATCGACGGCACGCGTGTGTCCGACATCATCATGGCGGTCGATGAACCGATTCGGGCAACCCGGTGCAATGTCGGCTCGGCGGCCGGCTGCCACACCGACAAGAGCCGCTGTCTGACTCATGATCTGTGGGAGGAGTTGGGCAACCAGATCCATCTTTATCTGAGTTCGGTCACCCTGGAGGATGTTGTGACGCGCCGGGTCCTGGGCACCAGCCGGGTGTTCGCGACCCCGCAGCGGTCCCCGGATGACGGGCAGATCGCGGCGGAATAGGCCTCGGACACCAACAGGTTGCCGTAGCGGTCATGAGGCGGCCAGCCTATCTGGACTACAACGCCACGGCGCCGATGCGACCGGCGGTGCGGGAAGCCGTGATCGATGCGCTCGCGATCGTCGGCAATCCGTCCTCGATCCATCGTTTTGGCAGAGATGCCCGGCGCGTGGTGGAGCGGGCGCGTCTGGCAGTGGCGGAAATGGTCGGCGCAACACCCTCGCAGGTGATCTTCACCAGCGGTGCCACCGAAGCCAACAATTGGGCAGTGACGGCAACGCCGCGGGCCCGGCGGCTGGTCTCCGCCATCGAGCACGATTCCGTTCTGGAATCGGCCGAATCGGCCGAGATCGTGCCGGTTTCGGCGGGGGGCGTGGTCGATCTCGCGGCGCTCGATCGCAGGCTGGCCGGCGCTCGCGATTCGGCGATCGTGTCGGTCATGGCGGTCAACAACGAAACCGGCGTGATTCAGCCGGTCGCCGAGGCCGCTGCCATCGCCCATCGCCACGGCGCGCTCTTCCACTGCGACGCAGTGCAGGCGGCGGGCCGTTTGCCGGTCGATGTCGACGCCTGGGAGGTCGATCTGCTCAGCCTTTCGGCGCACAAGCTGGGCGGACCCCACGGCATCGGCGCCCTTGTGGTCTCCGCCGATCTGGAGATCGGCCGGCTGCTCAAGGGCGGCGGGCAGGAGATGCGGCGTCGCGGCGGTACCGAGAACGTCGCGGGGATTGCCGGCTTCGGGGCCGCCGCTGCGGCGGTGGAGGAGAGCCTGGCCGACCAGGCCCGGCTTGAGGCATTGCGCGAGGGGCTGGAGCATCGCATTTTGCGCGACTGTCCGTCGGCCATCGTTTTCGGGCGGGAGTCCGCGCGGGTGGCCAACACCACATGCCTGGCAATGCCCGGGATGCCGGCGGAAACCCAGCTAATCGCGTTCGATCTGGCCGGTATCGCGGTCAGTGCCGGGGCGGCCTGCTCCTCCGGCAAGGTGCGGCGCAGCCATGTGCTGACCGCCATGGGCGTCGATGATCCGATGGCCGGCTCGGCGATCCGGGTCAGTCTGGGCTGGCACTCGACCGCAGCGGATGTCGATCGCCTGGTCGAGGCCTGGCTGGCGCTTTACCGGCGCGCGGGCCGCGCCACCGCGGTCGTGCCCGAACCGCTCGTTGGCGGTCCGCCATCGCGCGGCCCGGTCTTTGCGCAGGGCGGCGAAGGTCCGGCACGATCCTTTTGAGTTTGCAAAGTCTGGCAGATAAGAGTGGTGGCGATAGCGCCGGGCGGTTGGGCGCGGATCGACGGGGGCAGGCAAGGGGATGGCGGGCGATATGCCGAAGATCACGTTTATCGATCCGGACGACACGCGGCATGAAATCGATGCCCCGGCCGGTCTGTCGATTCTGGAGATTGCACATCAGAACGACATCGATCTGGAGGGTGCCTGCGAGGGATCGCTGGCCTGCTCGACCTGTCACATCATTGTCGATCCGAATTGGTTCGATCGTTTGCCCGGTATTCGCGAAGACGAGGAAGACATGCTCGATCTGGCGTTCGGGCTGACCCGTACCTCCCGATTGGGATGCCAGATCATCATGACCGAGGAACTGGACGGTCTGACCGTGCGCCTGCCCGGCGGCACCAACAACATGCTGGGATCCTGAACGCTGAACCCCGGTCTGGGCGAAACGGGTCTTCGGGCGGTGTCATGTCCGAGCAAAGCAGTCAGAAATGATTGGCGTCTTGGGCCCGGCCCGGCCCCGAGAGCCGTGTGCCACAATCGATACCCATAGGGATCGGCAGGTCGAGCGATCGCCGCCGTGGTGCAGAAAGCGTAAAAATGTTATGGTTTTGTGTGCCGAAAACTTCATGCTAGCATATCCGAGCTTTTCAGTAGGATGTCGTGTTCGGCAGGCAAACCCGGTACCCATGGCATCCGCCGGCACCAAAGTGGTTGATCATGGTCGATCAGATCCCTGTATTAAACGGACATCGTTCGGCATTTGCGTTCGACGGGCCCCGGCAGGGATGACTTCATGCAGGCATTTACCGAGGGGTGCGACAGATTAACCTAGTGGAATAGTCGGATATAACGCCCAGGTATGGCGGGCGAGGCGGTATCAAGCGGTGGGCGGCTGAAGCGCAGAGGCTGGAGCGCAGGAGAGGGGAACAAACATGGCAGCGGTCGATGAAACGGTCCGGCAGGTCGAGCAGGTCACCCGCGAGCGGTACAAATACGGTTTCGTGACCGATATCGAACAGGAGACCGCGCCGAAGGGGCTGAGCGAGGATACCGTCCGGTTCATTTCGGCCAAGAAGGACGAGCCGGAATGGCTGCTGGAGTGGCGCCTTCGTGCCTATCGCTTGTGGCTGACCATGCCGGAACCGGAATGGGCGCGGGTGCAGTTTCCGCCGATCGACTACCAGGATGCCTATTACTTCGCTGCGCCGAAGCAGAAGCCCAGGCTCAACAGTCTGGACGAAGTCGATCCCGAGCTGCTGGCGACCTACGAGAAGCTCGGCATCCCGCTGCGCGAGCAGGAGATGCTGGCCAATGTCGCGGTCGATGCGGTGTTCGACAGCGTTTCGGTCGCCACCACGTTCAAGAAAAAGCTGGAAGAGGCCGGCGTCATTTTCTGCTCGATGTCGGAGGCGGTGCACAAGCACCCCGAACTGGTGCGCAAGTATCTCGGTTCGGTGGTGCCCTATTCGGACAACAAGCATGCGACGCTGAATTCGGCGGTGTTCACCGATGGCTCGTTCGTCTATGTGCCGCCGGGGGTGCGCTGCCCGAT
>CAZTNV010000280.1:0-5720 GCA_964615535.1 uncultured Mycobacteriaceae bacterium
CTGACGCCCAGGATCGCGTTGGCGCCCAGCCGGCCCTTGTTCTGGGTGCCGTCCAGCTCGATCATCATCTCGTCGATCGCGACCTGATCCTCGGCTTCCATGCCGGAGATCGTGTCGGCGATCTCGCCGTTGACCGCCTCGACGGCCTTGAGCACGCCCTTGCCGCCATAGCGGCTCTTGTCGCCGTCACGCAGTTCGATCGCCTCGTGCGCCCCGGTCGAGGCGCCCGACGGAACCGCGGCACGCCCGCTGGCACCGGTCTCGAGCAGGACATCGACCTCGACGGTCGGATTGCCGCGGCTGTCGAGTATCTCTCGGCCGTGGATTTCTACGATGGCGGTCATGGCGGAACACCCCCCTTTGCGAATGATTGGCGAGCAGTGATAGCGAGCGCAGCGACCGGCTTCAAGGGAAGATACGGTGGCGGCCGAACACCGCCGGGTGATGCCCGGCGGCCAAGCCGCGGCGATGCGCCATGAGCCACGAGTTGTATTCCGGCAGAACAGAAAAATTAGATTAAGCAATCTTGCTCGTCAATACTTCTTCAGCGGATCGGAAAGGGCATATTATCTGGATAGCACGCCAGTCGTCTGTATTGTTATCGTATATATTCATAGACGAATATATATTAATAATTTAAACCGTGTCGAGTCTGGTTCTCAGCTTTTCCTGACGGCCGGTTGGCATCCCTCGAAAGTAAGCAAACCCTAATACCAGGGACTTAGGCCATGACGCGCCGTTACAACCAAGAAACCGATCTGTATAGAGAGTCTCCGAAAAAGGATAGTTTTTCGCATGAAATGCACATCTTCAACAGGATTCTTAATTCAATGGCCCGTGTGTTTATGTTAGCTTTAAAAGAGTCAGTCACGATCAGGAACCGATGACCACAACTTAATGTTGGAGGAACAATAATGCAGCCATACCATGGCGCTCCGGCGCGCGGGGAGTCCGTTCCTCTGGGCACCGTCTTCCAGCCCGGTCGCTTTGGCCGGATGTTTCCTTACCTCAGGCCGCTCAATCCAGCCGCCAGCAGTCTTGAAAAGCTGGCAGACGCGATGAAGGATACACAGCCGGACTCTGAGTCCGGCGACAATCGCAACATAGCCGCCGGCTTCACCTATCTGGGCCAGTTCGTCGATCACGACATTACCCTTGACACGACGGCGCTTTCGGAAGAGCCCATCGATCCGCAGGCGGTCCACAATTTCCGTACGCCGAAGCTTGAACTGGACAGCATCTACGGTTTCGGGCCGGGCGGTCAGCCCTATCTTTATGAGCGGGAACAGCCGGCCAAATTTTCTTTGGGAAGCACAATTGTCGGCCGCGGCGATCCAAACATTCCGGCTGGCTTTCCCAACGATCTGCCGCGGTCCGGCCAGGGCTTCGCTCTGATCGGCGATCCGCGCAACGATGAAAATCTTCTCGTTGCCCAGCTCCATTTAGCATTTCTGAAATTCCATAATAAGGTGGTCGACAAGCTCGTCAGTGAAGGCCATTCCGAAGCCACGCTTTTCGAATCAGCGCGAGAAACTGTCCGTTGGCATTACCAATACATTGTACTCTTTGACATGATTGCGAAGATGATAGATTTTAATGTACTGCATTCTGTACTGAAGAATGGCCGAAAATTCTATAATTTTACAAACGAGCCATTTATTCCGATCGAGTTCTCCGTGGCCGCTTACCGGCTTGGGCACAGCATGGTGCGCCAAGTCTATAATCACAACCGCGTATTCCGGCCCGGCAACGAACCCATCCCGCCGGGAACACTTGAGCTTTTGTTCACCTTTTCGGGCCGGTCCGGGATCATCAGGGGCCCCGGCGAAAACTCCCTGACGGCCCTGCCCAGCGACTGGATCATTGATTGGCGGCGATTCTTCGACTTTCAAACGACCGGCACCCGGCCGGACGAAGGGTTTGCCCTCAACTTCAGCCGGAAGATTGATCCCATGATCGCGGAGGAACTCCACGAACTGCCCAACAATGGCGGCAGCCTGCCCCGACTCAATCTGCTGCGCGGCCTCAGGATGAGCCTGCCCAGCGGCCAGGATGTCGCGCGCGCGATGACCCTGAAGCCGCTGAGCCCCGCCGAGATCGCCACCGGCCCCGACGGCAAGGTCGCGAAGGAGCAGGGTTTCGACCAGGCGACCCCGCTCTGGTACTACATCCTCAAGGAGGCCGAGGTGGAAGGCCGCGGCGAGCGGCTCGGCCAAGTCGGCAGCCGCATTCTGGCGGAGGTCTTCGTCGGGCTGCTGGAAGGCGATCCGGAGTCGTTCCTCGCCCAGGACCGGTCGTGGACACCGACCCTGCCTTCAGAGTTCCCCGGTCAGTTCCGGATGACCGATCTGTTGCGATTCGTGGACGACCTCAACCCGATCGGCTGAACGAACAGGGCTCATCGAACACAGCCGCGGTGCCGATCCGCAGAAGATTCGCAGAATCGGGGCCGCATTGGAAGTCGACCGAGATTGGCGCGGGCCGGCCCTTGCCACTCAGGGCAATCCCCGGACTCTCCGGGTATCCCGCTCCTCCAGCAGGGCGATCGCGGCGTCCCAGAGGGTGAGCTGGTCGAACAGGTGCGGACCTCCCTTGGCGAAGTCGACATGGCCGATCGTGTCGACCAGAAACAGTTCGGTGCGGCCGGCCGGTGCCGACTCGGCCAGACGGCGGCTTTCGGTCGCCGGGATGACCGGGTCGTCGCGGCCGTGAATCAGCAGCAGCCGCGCCCGCAGCCGCGACAGATCGTGCGTCGCCAGCGACAGGGCCGCCAGATCGCGCCGCAGCGCCTCGGGCAGGCGGGCGATCAGGCGGGGGACGGCGTCCGGGTCGGTATTGGTCAGCAGGTCGAGAACCGCCCGCCCGTCCGGCCCCAGCCGGGCCGCCAGATCGGCGATCGGGGCCCGGGAGTCGGCCAGCCGGCGGCGGGCGATCGCCATTACGATCGCGCGATCGCGCGGGTCGTCGAGCCGGTCGGCATTGCTCTCGGCGAACCGCCATTTGCCCGCGGGATTGGGCTGTCCCCGGCGCCAGGGCGCATCGGGATGCCGGCGATACTGGCCGGTGGTAATGTAGGTCACCACCGCGGTCATGTCGAAATAGCCGCCGATCGCCATCACGAAAGCAATCCGCTCGGCCGCCGCCGGGTCGAGCGCCGCCAGCACCGCCGGCCCGACGGCGTAGGACACCGCGACCACGCCGACCGGTCCGCGCGGTGCCTGCGGCAGCGGCAGTCCTGCCAGATGGACCGCCGCATCGGCGATCACCCGGGCATCGGCCGGCGAGGCGCGCAACTGGCGAAGGCTCGCGATTTCGGGCGCCAGGACCGCGAACCGGACCCGGCCGAGGGAGTTGGCCAGCGCGACCAGCCGCGGATCGTCGCGCCCGTCGGGCGACAGGCCGGGCACGAGAACCAGCCGGCCGGTCGCGCCGCCGGTCGGAAGATACAGATCCCCCTCGCCCGGCCGGCCCTCGACCGTCCAGGCGACCGCAGCCCGCCGCGGCGGCGGCACCGTTTCCTTCAGCCCCGACGGTCCCGGCCCGGCCGCCACGTCCTCAAGGAGCGCACGGGCTTCCAGGGCCCGCTGGCTGCACGCCGGCAGGATCAGCACCAGCACGAGAACGATCGCCAGCCGCGCGCGCATCGCGGAACGGAAGCCGGTGGGAATCATCGCAAAGAGGAAATGGGTTCGCCAGGACGGTCGGCAAACCTTGCCTGGCGGTCAGACGGGCCGGTCGGGCCGGCCGATGCGACTCTCGGCGTTCCGCTTGGCCACCTGGTCCAGCTCGATCAGGACCTCCAGGATCGCCGGCAAATCCTTCAGGGGGATCATGTTCGGCCCGTCGCTGGGGGCCCGGTCGGGGTCTTCGTGGCATTCCATGAACACCGCGGCGACGCCGATCGCGACCGCCGCGCGCGCCAGCACCGGCACGAATTCGCGCTGGCCGCCCGAGGCGCCGCCCAGACCGCCCGGCTGCTGGACGGAATGGGTGGCGTCGAATACCACCGGATAGCCGGTCGCGGCCAGGATCGGCAGCGCCCGCATATCCGAGACCAGGGTGTTGTAGCCGAAGCTGACGCCGCGCTCGCACAGCAGGATGGCGTCGTTGCCCGCCGCGGCGATCTTGGCCGCGACATGGGTCATGTCCCACGGCGCCAGGAATTGTCCCTTCTTGACGTTGACCGCCTGGCCGGTGCGCGCCGCCGCCACCAGCAGATCGGTCTGGCGGCACAGGAAGGCGGGGATCTGCAGCACATCGACCGCCTCCGCGACCGCGGCGCACTGCTCCGGCGCGTGGACATCGGTCAGCACCGGACAGCCCAGGGTCTCGCGCAGCTCGGCCAGGATCGGCAGCCCCTGCGCCAGCCCGATGCCGCGCGAACTGGCGCCGGAGGTGCGGTTGGCCTTGTCGAACGAACTCTTGTAGATCAGCCCGAGGCCGAGCCGCCCGGCGATCTCGGCCAGCGCCCGGCCGGTCTCCAGCGCGTGCTGCCGGCTTTCCAGCGCGCAGGGGCCGGCGATCAGCACCAGCGGCCGGTCATTGGCGAGCGTGAGACGGCCGATCCGAACGGTGCGCGGCATGGTCATGGCCCGGCCCCGCCGGCGTTCTGGCGCAAGGTCATGAGCGTGGGAGTTTTGCGAGTTCGGTGTCCATACGCGCAACGTGATCGCCCAGCCACCGGGTCAGACTCTCAAGGGTGTCCCAGCCGACCGCAGCATCGCCGCATTCGAAACGGTGAACCAGTTCGCTCAGCCACGCGAGCATCTTCTCATGCTCCCGGCAATGCTCCTCCAGTCGGTGATAGCGGTGCCGTCGCATCAACTGCTCTTCATGGGTGAAGTGATAGCAGGAGTAGTCGGCAATGTCGGCAAGGATCGTGCCAATGTCTTCAGGGCGGTTTCCGCTCTGGAGGGCAATCCGCAATCGATCGATGATCTGGACCAGATGCCGGTGATCGTCATCGATCACGGCGTGACCGACCCGGAGCGGGCTGTCCCAGGCGACGGCATCCTCCGCGCACAGCGGATCAATGGCTGGTTTTCGTAACATTGGCATCATCATGCCAGAAGCAGTCCGCCACCAACAATAGGTCTTAATGCAACAAAATTTTGCTAATAGGTCTGCGCTGGAAATCTGCCAAAACGTCAGTCCGATTGCATAATTTCGAGACCCTACACCAGCCGACTCTGCTCGATTGCGGCTTTGATGAACGACGTGAACAGCGGATGCGGGTCGAACGGCCGGGATTTCAGCTCCGGGTGGAATTGTACGCCGATGAACCAGGGATGATCGGGGACCTCGACGATCTCCGGCAACTGGCCGTCGGGCGACAGGCCGGAAAACAGCAGACCCGCGACCTCGAGCCGGTCCTTGTAGTTGACGTTGACCTCGTACCGATGGCGATGCCGCTCGTTGATCACGGTCTTGCCGTAGATGCGGTGGACCTGGCTGCCTTCGAGCAGATGGCATCGATAGGCGCCGAGCCGCATGGTGCCGCCCAGATCGCTGCCGGCGCTGCGCCGTTCCCTCCGGTTGCCATGCAGCCACTCGGTCATCAGGCCGATCACGGGATCGGCGGTCGGGCCGAACTCGGTGGAACTGGCGCGGGGCAGACCGGCCAGATGACGCGCCGCCTCGATCACCGCCATCTGCATGCCGAAGCAGATGCCGAAATAGGGCACCTTGCGCTCGCGCGCGAATCGGGCGGCCCGGATTTT
>CAZTNV010000281.1:0-5713 GCA_964615535.1 uncultured Mycobacteriaceae bacterium
GTTCGTAACCTTCAAGGCCTTCCGCATCGAACTGGGCCTTGCTGTAAATCAGCATCGCCCCACGACCGGCGTTGAAGAACTCGAAATCCGTCCGGGCGTCCGGGAACGCGAACACTACGGTGTGCTCATCCGAGGCGGTGACCGTCGCCCCCATCAACCGGTCGCGCCCGACGATGGTGCTGTTGTCGGCCGTGGTCAGTGCGTAGGTGTGGATGACATCGGCGGCTGTGACCTTTCCGTAGCCGAAATGAAACTCCGCAGACGGGTTGAGCCGAACGGTCCAGATACGAAAGTCGTCGCTGTGTTCCCAAGACAGCGCCAGTTCGTTTGGCGCGAAGGCGCCGGTTTCGGGGTCATTCCCGATCAAGGCCTGATGCGAGGCAAGCCGGTCCCCGACGCCAAGCCAGAAAACGTTGGTCTCCGTCTGGATCGGGTCCAGCGCGAAGACCAGCCGATCGGTTTGTGCCATTGATGGCAGGGCCGCGGCAACCGACAGCAGGACAGAGCACAGCAACCCGCGTGCGCCGCGCCCGATATTCGATGTGATCATTCCCTCTTCCTCCCCTGACCGCACTCGCTGATTCCGGCGATGCGCGCACAATCTGACCTACAACCTATCGGATAGGTATCAGTGACTGTATCGAAATTTTCAAGGTTGGCAACGATCATCCAATCAAATAACACTTGCTCTGGGCACTTCTGGAGCGATGGTTGGCAACCGCATGGACTCGAATGGAATGCTGTCTGATAGGTCTGCGGCGCCTCGTGCCTATCAGAACGTGGCGAACGGCATTGCGTCATCCATCGTCGAAGGTAGGCTCGCGAAGGGCACGCGACTTCCGTCAGAGCGCGAGTTGATGGACGCCTTCGGTGTTGGCCGATCGGCGGTGCGCGAAGCCTTGCTGCTGTTGCATAGCCGAGGCTTTGTGAACATCGTGAACGGCGCACGGGCGACGGTGGCGATGCCGTCGGTGCCGCAGATCGTCGATGATCTCGGACTTGCGGCGCAGCTACTCCTGATGCAGCCGACCGGGCAGCGGACGTTCCAGTCCGCGCGGAGCATGATTGAGGTGGGGCTCGCCCGCAACGCGGCGATAAACGCAACCCCGGTGCAGATCAGGGATCTTCACGGGATTCTGGAAGAAAACTTTGCATGCCGGGATGATCTGGCTCGGTTCGCCGAAATCGACATGGCCTTTCATCTGAAGATCGCTGAGATCTCCGGGAACGAGTTGATCATCTCGTTGCACAGCGCGCTCGTCGGCTGGCTCAAGAAACAGCGCGAGGTGTCGGGCCGCGCGCCTGATGCAGTCGAACTGGCACTGAGAAGCCACGAAGAGATCTACAGGGCGATCCTCGCGGCCGATCCGGAGGCAGCGCAGGATGCGATGCAGCGGCATCTCGACTGCGTCGCCCGACGTTACTGGCGCATGATTGACGACCCTCACCTGGAGGGCGGGCGCTAGGCCCGAAACGGACGCCGACATCCACGCTTCATCTTGGCCCCCGTCCCGGTCCGATTCCCCAGCCACCGGCCCAGGTTAGCCCCTCCTGCGTTGAACCGCGTGGCCTATATTCGCAGCCGACCCAGCCACCGTAGCCGTTGATCGACAACGTCCGGAGGAAGCCGGCCGTGCGTTCGTCGGCAGGATCGGGTTCGGCACGGGATCCCGGGGCTGCGATCTGGACATGTTTGATCATCGACTGGTTCGTGCGAAACACGTCGGACGGGTCCGCAGCCACGGCTGCAACATGGAAAAGATCGAACTGCACCGCAAGCGAGGGAAGGCCGACACTTCGGACAATCCGGTAGGCCGTCTCGACATCGGAAACGAGGTAGCCTGGCGCGATGCCGGGCGAAAGCGGTTCGATCAGGATCGTGACGCCCGTGCCCGCAGCGGTCAAAGCGGCGCGGTGGAAGCGCTCGACCGCAAGGTCGAGTTGCTGTTCCAGCCCAATCGCCGGGTCGCGTCTGCCCGAGAGAACATGGATCTGCCTGCACCCCAGGGCCAATGCGGCGGTGAGCGCCTGATCAATGCTGCGATCGAACCGCGCGAGACCGCCGACAACACCGGCAAAGCCCGCCTCTCCTTGCGCCGGATCGCCGGCGTCCGCGTTGAACAGGACGCATTCGAGGCCTTCGTGTCGACAGGAGCGGCCAAGTGCCGCGGCGTCCGAACCGGCGAGGAACTGGAACTCGCATGCCCGAAAGCCGAAGCTTGCCGCGGTCCGGATCCGTTCACCAGCGGGAACGTCCAGAAACAGCATAGACAGGTTCGCCGCCAGCCCTTTCATTCCCGCCCCCGCCAGTAGGTCTGCATCACCTCGTTCAGATGTGCCTCCATCGCCGCCTGCGCGGCGACCGGGTCGCGGTCGGCGATGGCGCGGAAGATACGTGAATGATGCATGCGCACGACCTCCATAGAGGCACCGGCACGCGCCGATTCGTTGCGCTGTTCGCGCAGCCATTCCGACAGCGCCAACTCAAGCGCCATGAAGATGGAATTGCGCGAAACACTCGCGATGGTGCGGTGAAATGCGAGGTCTGTCGCGATGAACCGATCCGGGTCGGACGCCGCCAGGTTGGCCTGCAACGCGTCCTCCAACCGCACCAGATCTTCGTCGGTTGCATTAAGGGCGGCTGTCCGGGCCAGCCCGCCTTCCAGAAGGACGCGTGCACCCTGCAATTCCCGGACACCTTGCGGACGGCGGGCGAAATACTGCGCAGCGGTCATCAATTCATCTAGAATCCCGGCTGCCGATGGTTCGACCACCTCGGCCCGTGCGCCCAGGCGAAGGGTTATCAGGCCCTTGCGCTGCAACGAGAAAAGCGCCTCGCGCACGCTCGACCGGCCGGCACCGAACTGGGCCATGTATGCGCGTTCCGATTTCAGACGGTCGCCCGGACGGATTCGGCCCGAGAGGATCTGCAATTCCAGATGTTCGGCGATATTAGAGAACTTCCGCCTGCGTTGATCGGTGGTGCCGGTATCATCGCCTTCCACTCACGTACCCTCGGGATTGGCAGGGGCTGTCATCATGGCGTCAAGATGCAGGAAGAGGTGCTCGTGCTGGCCGCGCGCCCGGGCAGGCACGGATAAAAGATGCCCCGCCAACGGCTCACGCGCGCGCGCCTCCGCCGACATATCGCGGTGGCCAGTGGTGACGACCATTCCTCCGGCAGCGTCGAATACCGCATGGGTGACCTGCCCGACCGGCATCGGCAGGCGGTGCAACTCCCGCCCAAAGGGATCGAGGCACAGGATGGCCGCACCTCGATAAAGCACCGTCCAGATCTTCCCGTCCGCATCAACCGTCAGCCCGTCGAAAATCCCCATCTCGCGCGGCTGTTCGATCAGAAGCCCGGCAAGGGTCGGTGGAGCTTCGCCATCGTGGTTGCGATAGATGCGGATGTGATTATGCCCGCTGTCGGTGACATAGGCGATCCGACCGTCCGGCGAGAATCCGATGCCGTTCGAGGCCATCAGGTCGTCGATGATGCGAACCGGCCCGGCGGGGCCGCAGCGGAAAAGGCATCCCGGCCGGATCCGCGCATGGGTCAGCCAGCCAAGCCACCACCGACCCTGCGGATCGACGCGTCCGTCATTGAAGCAACCCGGCTCTGGAAACTCCGGGCGCCAGACAGGCAATGCTGTTTCCCGTGGCGGATCGAGCATGCACACGCCCTTTCCTTCGGTCGCGGCGAGAATCCGGCCGCCGGGCGTAAATGCGAACGAACCCGTTCGCGTCCCCAGATCGAATGTGAGCGGATCCTCGGCTCCGACAGGCAGACAGAACAGCCGACCCGGCGGGATGTCGACCCACCAGAGCGCGCCGGTCTCGGGATGGATCAGCGGCGTCTCCGCCAGAACGAACTCCATGCCGGGCAGCAGGATATCCGGTAGGGGCACCGCGTGTACCATCGTGGCGCCGCCTAAGGTGCCATCGCGAGACGCCCGTTCCCGGCGGGAACGGGGCAGTCCGCAGCGATCAAACCGTTCTCGCGCAAATCGTCCCAGAGCGCCTGCGGGATGTCCTGCACCATCCATGAACGGTTCTGCAGAATCTCTGCGGGCTTCACGGCCCCGGTCACGACCGAGGCAACGCAGTCGAGGCCTAGCGGAAACTGGATGGCGGCGGCCCCGAGGGGCACGCCGTGGCGCGCACACGCGGCCTCGATCCTGCGGACCCGGTCCACAATGGCGGGCGGCGCATCGGAGTACTGATATCGCCCGCCGCCGCCTGTGCCGGGGGCAAGGATACCCGAGTTGAACGGGCCGGCCACGACGATAGAAAACCCTTTTGCCCTGGCGCGCGGTAGCAGATCGTCCAGTCCGCCCTGTACCAGCAGCGTGTAGCGACCCGCCAGCATGTAACAATCCAGATCAACCGCATCGGCAAAGGTCACGCAGGGCTCAACCTCGTTCACCCCGAGGCCGACTGCGCCGATCACACCTGCGGCCTTGAGGTCCATGAGAGCCGGGACCGCACCGTCCAGCGCCTGACGCAGCATCGCGTCATAGGCGTCGCCATGGTGCATCCGGTCGATATCATGGATATAGGCAATGTCGATCCGCGTCATGCCCAGCCGCTGGATGCTGTCCTCCACCGAGCGCATCACTCCGTCGCGGGTGTAGTCATGGACGATCCGGAACGGCAAAGGATCGCGCCAGCGGACACCGGCAAGATCGTCAGGCCCGGCCGGGCGAAGCAACCGCCCCACCTTGGACGACAGGACGAACGTGTCGCGCGGGCGTTCCCTCAGGACATGTGCAAAGCGATGCTCCGACCGTCCGTGCCCGTATTGCGGCGCCGTGTCGAAATAGCCGATGCCACAATCCGCGGCGGCGCGAACGGTGTCGAGCGCCTGCCTAGTGTCCAGAGCCTCGAACAGGTTGCCCAGCGGTGCGCCCCCAAGCCCGAGGACCGTGGTGGATACATCCGTCTTGCCGACCCGACGAGTCGAGAGATTGTCTGTCATCTTGTCCCCACATCGCTGATCAAGGCTGCGGCCCATTGTCCGGCGGCGATTATGGACCTTTGCGCGAGGTCTGATACGGTGCAGGCCTCCCAGAACGCGTGGGCCGCCTCATCTAGCCGCTCGATCGATACTGTAACGCCTGCCCGCTGCAGTGCGGCGGCCATTTCAATGTTTTCGTCGCGCAGGATATCCTGTTCTGCGATCACCAGCCGTACGGGTGGAAGGCCGCGCAGATCGGCCAGTATGACCGACGCAAGCGGGTCGCGACGGTCCGCAGGGACGGGGCAGTAAAGCTGCCAGAAAAACGCCATCCGCTCGGGGTTCAGCCGGTAGGGCAGAGATGCGAAGAGTTCGTGGCTTTCGCGGTCCAGACGGCTGTCGAACACGCCATAGGCCAGCAAAAGGCCGTCCGGCAGCCACCCCCGCGCATCCCGCGACCGCAACACGCAGGCCAGTGCGAGGTTCGCTCCCGAACTGTCGCCCGCAAGGATCACGGGCCCCTGACCCATTCCGAGGCGCGCTCGATGATCCAGCAGCAGGCGGATCAGCCTCAGACACTGGTCGATCATGTCGGGAACGCAAGCTTCGGGCGCACAGGGAAAATCAAGTCCGACAACATCCATGCCGCTGGCCCGCGCGAGGCGCGACATGATCGCCCCGTGGGTGGATGTGTCGAGAAGCACCCAGCCGCCGCCATGCAGGTAGACAATCGTTCCGGCATGCGCGGCGTTG
>CAZTNV010000282.1:0-5711 GCA_964615535.1 uncultured Mycobacteriaceae bacterium
CCCAGTTGGGGGATCAGCAGAAAGCTCGCGGCGAAGGTCCCGGCGATGCTGCCGATCGTGGCTGCCGCCGAAATCCGCCCGGCTGCGACGGTTACCCGGTCGTGCCGGCCGCCGGCGACCAGACCGACGGCGATCGGCGAGACCGCGGCCAGCAGCACGGCGGGCGGGCAGAACAGCAGCGCGGCGGCGATCACCGTGCCCAGGATCGCGCCGGCGTCGCGCGCCAGCAGCAGGGCCGGCGGCGCGAAATGCGGCAGCAATGCGGTCCACACCGCCGCGAACACGAAGGCGGTGATCAGCACCGGCCGGGCGCCCCAGCGCGCGGCCATCCGCCCGGCGAACAGGTAGCCGGCGGACATCGCCGCCAGGATGATCCCGATCACCGCGCCCCATTGATAGATCGAGCCGCCGAACAACGGGGTCAGGGTCCGGCCGGCGGCGATCTCGATCGCCATGATCGCCCAGCCGGACAGAAAGGCGGCGATCAGGACCGCGGCGGCGCCCAGGGTCGTGGCGAAGGCCGCGGCCAGCCGCGCCTCCTCCGCCGCCCGGCCCTGCAGAGGTGCCGGACCCGGCGCGGTCTTTCGGGACGGTGCGGCGGTTCGGGCTGGCCCAGCCTTGCGGGATGACACGGTTGCGCTGCCTCGCTTCGGTTTGATCAAAGGGAGTCGGCCGGCCGGTGCGGTGTCGATCGCCGACCCCGGCCGGCAGGACGAATCCGCTAACCGCCCGGCCCGGCCAGTTCCCGCGCCGCGAGCGTACCCGCGGGGATCACCTGGGTCGGCGAGATGCCGTCGCCCGGTGCGCCGACCACCACCTCGATCAGGGCGTCGGGGTCGAGCAGCCGGGCGGCGATGCGGTTGACGTCGTCACGGCTGACCGCCTCGATCCGGGCATTGCGCTGCTCCAGATAGTCGATGCCGAGCGCCTCCATCTGCATGAAGCGCAGCGTTCCGGCGATCCGCTCGGTCGAGGTCAGGCGCAGCGGGAACGATCCGGTGAGGAAGGTCTTGGCATCGGCCAGTTCCTCGCTGGTCACGCCGTCCTGGGCGATGCGGCGCCACTCGCCGCGGATGAGGTCGCGCGCCGCGGCGACGTTGGCGTTGGACAGGGTGCTCGAGACCATCAGCAGATCGGCCCGGTCATAGTGCATGAGCTGGCTGAAGATGCCGTAGGTCAGGCCGCGCAGATCGCGCACCTCGCGGGTCAGGCGCGAGGTGAAGCTGCCGCCGCCCAGAATGTGGTTGAGCACGAAGGCGGCGTAGAAGTCCGGATCGTCGCGGGCGATGCCCGGCTGGGCCATCAGCAGGATGCTCTGCGGCCCGGCGCGATCGACCACCACCAGGGCGCCCGCGCCCGCGGCCGAGATGTCCGGGATGTCCGCCGGTTCCGCCTCGGCCGGCAGGCCGCCGAACACCCGGTCGAGCATCTCGCCGAGCTGCCCGGCGGTGATGTCGCCGGCCACGCCGATCACCAGCCCGTCGCGCGCGAAGCGCCGGGCGACGAAGCCGCGCAAATCCTCTTCGGTCAGGGCCGCCAGGGTCGCCGCGGTGCCGCGCGATGGCCGGCCATAGGGATGATCCGGGAACGTCGTCTCGAACAGGGTGCGCGCGGCCAGCCATTGCGGATCGGCCACCCGGCGCTGGATATCGGCCATCACCGCGGCGCGCATCCGCTCGACCGCGTCGGCGTCGAAGCGCGGCGCGGTCAGGGCGAGCCGCAACAGATCGAACGCCCCGTCGCGGTTGGCGGTGACCGTGCGCAGGCTGCCGTAGAACGCATCCACCCCGGCGCTGAACGACAGGCTGATGGCGGCGTCGTTCAGACGGCGCTGGAACTCGGCGCTGTCGAGCTCTCCGGCGCCCTCGTCGAGCAGGGTCGACACCAGATGGGCCAGCCCCTCGCGGCCCGGCGGATCGAGCTCGATCCCGCCGCGAAAGGCGAATTCGACCGACAGCACCGGTACGGCATGGTTTTCGACCAGCCACGCCTCGATCCCGAGCGGGCTGACCACACGCCGGACCTCCGGCCATTCGACCGCGGTCGCGGCGGCGGCGGTCGCAGGAATCGGGGCCGCATCGGATTGGGCGCGATCGGACTGGGCGCGATCGGATTGGGCGCGGGCCGGGGCGGCGGGCAGGTCCAGGACGGCCCAGGCCAAGACCAGAGCCAAAGCCAGCGCCGCGACCCGGCGGGCGGAGGAGGACGGGGCGGGCATCGCGCGGCTCATTGAATCGGGTTCCCGGAAAGGGGCGGTTCGGTCGTCGCGGCGGGCGCTTGGGCCGTCGCCGGCCCGGTGCCGTCGCCGGGCAGCAGCAGCCCGGTGACCGAGCGTTCGGGCGTCAGAACCGCGCGCGCCGCGGCCAGCACCTGATCGGCGGTCACCGCCGCGATCCGGTCCGGCCATGCCTCGACCTGCTCGACCGTGCGGTCGACGGCCAGCGCCGCGCCCAGCACGCGGGCCGGGCCGGCGACGCTGTCGCGGGCGTAGATCGCCTGGATCACCAGCCTGTCCTTGGCCGCAGCCAGCTCCTCCGCGGTCACGCCGTCGCGCAGCAGCCGGGCGATCTCCTGGTCGAACGCGGCCTCGACCGCCGCCGGATCGACCCCCGGCCGCGGCGTCGCCCAGCCCAGGAAGATGGTGTCGTCGAGATCGCGCGGGGAATAGGACGTGCCGGCGCCGACCGCGAGCTGCTGCTCGATCACCAGCGACCGGTAGAGCCGGCTGGAGGTGCCCTCGCCCAGAATCTCGGTCAGCACTTCCAGGGCATAGGAGGTGCTGTCTTCGCCCGTGCCATAACTGGGCGCCAGATAGTAGCGGCGCCACGACGCCAGTTGCACCGCATCGTCGCGCAGGACCACCCGGCGTTCGGCCGCCCGGGGCGGCTCCTGCGGCCGGACCCGGTCGGGCACCGGGCGGGCCGGAATCCGGCCATAGGTCGCCTCGGCCAGCGGCCGCAGGGTGGCGGCGTCGATATCCCCCGAGACCGCCAGGATGGCGTTGTTGGGCGCGTACCAGGTGCGGTAGAACGCCATCGCATCGTCCAGCGTCAGCGCGGCCATTTCCTGTTCCCAGCCGATGATCGGCGTGCCGTAGGGATGGTTCTGGTACAGCGCCGCCGACATCTGCTCGGACAGCCGGGCCGAAGGATCGTTGTCGATCCGCTCGCGCCGCTCCTCGGTGATCACGTCGCGTTCGGTCAGGGCCTGCTCCGGTGCCACCGTCAGATTGACCATGCGATCGGCTTCGAGCCGCATCATCTCGGGCAGGCGGTCGACCGCGATTTCCTGGAAATAGCCGGTGTAGTCGGCGCCGGTGAAGGCATTCTCCTGCCCGCCATTGCGCGCGACCACGTCGCTGAAGCGCCCGCCCGGCACCTGGGTGGTGCCGAGGAACATCAGGTGTTCCAGGTAGTGGGCGACGCCCGAGCGGCCGGGCGGCTCGTCGGCGGCGCCGACGCGATACCAGACCATGTGATTGACCACCGGGGCGATCCGATTGGTCACCACCACCACCTGCATGCCGTTCGACAGGGTGAAGGTTTCGGGATTGAACACGCCGGCGCGCACGGGGGCGGCCAGACCGAACGCCAACCCACCGAACACCAACCCCAGGAGCAGCGCGGCCAGCACCGCGCCCCGGCCCTGCCGAGCCACCCCTTTGCGAGCCAAAGACGTCAACGATCCTGCCTCTTCGATCCGGAGCGGGTTCGCCGGAGCGGACCCCGATGGTATCTGGTGCCGGGCGGTCCGCCGATCAATCGAGACCTGCTGCCGCCCGGACGCTGGCCCGCGAAACTCAGAAGATTCCTTCAAGGATGCCGCGTTGCCGCCGCTCGATCACCGGGACCTCGCCCTCGGTCAGCGGCCGGCCGAGTGCGGCGTTGCTCGCCAGCCGCTGCGACTCGGCCGCGGGATCGACCACGGTGCCGGACGGCTCCGGACCCCGCCAGAAGATCAGCCGGTCGATCAGGCTCTGCTCCGATTCGATCGACTGCCGGGTCTCCTGTTCGACGGTCTGGCGGATGCCCGGCTGGACGCGGTCGGCGCCGGCCTGGACCAGCAATGCGCCCTCGCCCTGGCTGGGGCCGCCTATGCCCGCGGCAGCTCGCGGCGGCGCCGTCGCGCCGTTGCCGGCGGGCGCGCTGCCGGCCGCCAGAATTGCGGATTCGGCGCGGGCGCGGGCCTGGGTCTCCTGGGGACGGGCAGAACCGGGCTGCGGCGGGCGCAGGTTGAAATCCGGCGGCATCGACAGCGGTGCCCGCGAGACCACGGCGAATTCGTCGGGCGTCCGCCGTTCGAGGCCGATGGCCTGGCGGGTTTCGGTGCAGGCCGAGACCAGACAGGCCCCCAGCACGAGTCCAATCAGCCCCGCCCGGGGGGCTCCATCCAAGGCTTCCCTAATCACGATCCGTCCCTTGCTGCAGGGCCGCCCGATCGTCGGGGCGGCCGGCCAATCCGTCGTACAACAGCAGAACCACGCCGATGCTGATCGCGCTGTCCGCCACGTTGAACGCCGGCCAATGATATCCGAAAAGGTGGAAATCAAGAAAGTCCGCCACAGCGCCGAAGCGCAGGCGATCGATCACATTGCCGATCGCGCCGCCGATCACCAGGCCGATCGATACCGCAACGAACGGCCGGTCGACCCGCCGCAACCAGATCGCCAGCCCGGCGGTGATCGCCAGGGCGACCGCGATCAGCAGCCAGCGCATGGCATCGGCGTCATGGCTGAACAGGCCGAAGCTGACGCCGCGGTTCCACACCATCACCAGATTGAAGAACGGCGTGACCTCGATGAACGGCGGCGGCCAGATCGGCGTGTCCCAGGGCCCGGCGATGCCGAACACCCGGTCGAGCATGATCCATTTGACGAGCTGGTCAAGGGCCAGCACCGCCGCCGCGATCGTCAGGCCCCGTCGCATCAAGGACGCGTTCGCCATGACCCAGCCCCATAGACGCGGATTGTGGCGAAGATTCGGAAGCCGCGGGGCGCGTATCGCACAATTCGACGCCCCGGTCGACTCCAAGACCCGGTCGACCCTCGGCAGTCGAGGCTCGGGCCGCACGCTGCCGCGTTCGCGGCGGCCGGGACTTCGGGACACCGCGCCCGGCCGGCGATCGGGGGGAATGACTCCCCCCGACTGCCGCAGATCCCGGCCTCGGCAGAGCGACGATCAGAAGTCCATGTCGCCCATGCCGCCCATGCCGCCCATCCCGCCCATGCCGCCGGGCATGGCGGGCGCGGCCTGCTTCTGCGGCTTCTCGGCGACCATGGCCTCGGTGGTGACCAGCAGGCCGGCGACCGATGCGGCATTCTGCAGGGCGGCGCGCACGACCTTGGTCGGGTCGATCACGCCGGACTTGGACAGATCGCCGTATTCGCCGGTCTGGGCGTTGTAGCCGAAATTGGGATCGCCCTTGTCGAGCAGCTTGCCGACCACGATCGAGCCGTCGGTTCCGGCATTCGCCGCAATCTGGCGCACCGGTGCCTGCAGCGCCCGGCGGATGATGTCGATGCCGACCCGCTGTTCGTCATTGGCCGGGGTCAGACCGTCCAGCGCCCGGGTGGCATAGAGCAGCGCCACGCCGCCGCCAGGCACGATGCCCTCCTCGACCGCCGCGCGGGTGGCGTGGAGCGCGTCATCGACGCGGTCCTTGCGCTCCTTCATCTCCGCCTCGGTGGCGGCGCCGACCTTGATGACGGCGAC
>CAZTNV010000283.1:0-5706 GCA_964615535.1 uncultured Mycobacteriaceae bacterium
CTCGGCCACCGTCGCCTCGGCCGTGGAGCAGCAGGGCGCAGCCACCCGGGAGATCGCCCGCAACGTCCAGCAGGCCTCGGCCGGCACCCATGACGTATCCATGAACATCGTGGGCGTGACCAATGCCGCGGTCGAAACCGGCGCCGCCGCCGCGCAGGTGCTGAACTCGGCCAAGCAGCTTTCCGGCGAATCCGAAATGCTGCGTCAGACGGTCGGCACCTTCATCGCCACGATCCGCGCCGCCTGATCCGCCGGCGATCCGCCACCGCCCATCGCTGCCGGATCGGCCCTTCTCCCCGTCGGGAGCGGGGCCGGTGTCGACGGTGCAGACCGTCAATCGCACCGGCTGCACGAGGCCCCGCCCAGGACGCAGAAGCGGGCGCAATGCGGGTGGTTGAGCATGACCGTGCCGGCGGCTTCGCGCAGCGTCGCCCCCATCTCGAATTGCGGATCATAGGGCAGCAGGGTGCAGGGCAGCACCACCGGCCGCGTCGCGCCCTTGCGTTTGACCACCATTCGCGAAGAGGCGCACATCATCGCGCCCGGATCGACGCCCAGAATGCCCCAGCATGCCTCGGTAATCTCGGGAACGTCCAGCCGGGCATCCATTTCGGGAAACAGCACCAGCGCCGCAGGATCGGCCGCATCGATCGACAGGTCGAGCGCGGCGAACAGCCGGGCGAAACCGGCGCGGGTTTCGGCCTCGCTCTCGCCCCACATCAGCCGGCCGGCGACCCGCGGCGCAAATCCGTGCCGGGCCAGCCAGACCAGCCCGTCGATGGCCGGTTGCCAGCTCCGCGGCCCGCGCTCCCGCTCGTGCCATTCGGCGCCGTAATGGTCGAGCGAAACCCGGAGCACCAGCCGGTCGGCATGACGTTCGCGAAGCCCGCGCAGGCCGGCCTCCAGCTTGCGCATGGGCCGCATGGCGTTGGTCAGCACCAGAACCCGGAATCCGCGATCCAGCGCATCCGCCAGCATGGTCAGAATCTCGGGGTTCATGAACGGCTCGCCGCCGGTAAACCCGATGTCCTGCACCGGCCAGCCATCCTGCCCGATCTCGTCGAGATAGGCCCGGATCTCGGCGGCGGTCAGATAGGAGAGCCGGTCATTGGTCGGGCTGGACTCGATGTAGCAGTTGGTGCAAGCCAGATTGCACAGGGTCCCGGTGTTGAACCACAGGGTCGTCAGCCGGTCCAGCGCGACGCCGGCACGCGGTTCGCCTTTGGCGGTGATCTGCGGATTGCGAAACTTCTCCGGCGCCAAAGGCCGGACGGGGCCGGGCGGCGCCGATGCGGCGTTCGGTGGCGGAGCAAGTCGGAGGGTCGCGTCTTCTGGCATGATACCGGGTCTCTTCCTGCCGTTCGGGCCCTGCATTTCAAACCGGGTGGGCCGAGACGCAGTGAAACCTATATGCGACCATCCGCCGAAACCAGCCTCTCCCTGCCTCCCTGCCCCGCCGCTCGCGGCAAAGTGATCGCGTCGCGCCGCGCCATCACGCGGCCGTGCGCCGGGCCACCAGATCGTCGGCGAACCGGGTCAGCAGGGCGCCATGCCGCAAGCCTGCGCCGCTGCGGAACCGTGGCGGCCGGGGCGGATCGGTCAGCCGGTCCATCAGCCGAATCAATGTGCCACCGACCGCGGACGCGAACTCCCCTGCCGCCCCGGACCGGCCGGGCCGCTGACGCGCAATGAAATGCCGGATTTCCGCCATGTCTCACCTCGCAAGTCCAACGCTCACTCTCCTCCTCATCGTGCCCGGATCGATCGTCCGGCAACGAATTGCCGTCGATCTGGGGAGCGCCCCGCATGCGTTCAAGAGGCCGGCGTTTACCAACCGCGGCGACGCCGGCGGCCGGTTTGCGGCCGCGGATCACTCGCCGCTGTGCAGCCGGCGGAAATGGTCGCCGATGCTCCGTCGTACCGGCTCCGGCTGGGCCTGCACCGCGGCGCAAAGCTGCCGCAGCTCGCGGCGCAGGCCGTAAATCTGGTCGAGCAGCGACAGCACCACCGGCACGGCGTCCTCGGCCATGCCGAGATCCTGCCGGATCTCGTGGATCAGCCGGACCCGCGCCACATCGATTTCGCGATAGACCGGAATGCTGCCCCGCCACGCCGGATGGACCCATCCGGCCTGAATCCATCCGGCCAGCTCGACACGGTTCAGGCCGCGGATCATCACGACCAGATCGTCTTCGGTGATCACCGTTCAGCCCTCCATCCCGGCACGCGGATCGTAGGAAACCCGCTCCGCCCAGCCGCGGACAAAGGCCTCCAGCTCGGGGTCGGGCGGTTCGGGCAGCACCACCCGCAGTCTGACGTACTGGTCGCCGCGCTTGCCGGATCGCGGATGCGGCACGCCCTTTTCCCGCAGGCGCAGGGTGGTGCCGGTATTCGACCCCTTGGGCACGGTCAGGCTGACCGGCCCGGTCGGCGTCGGCACGCGGACCTGGCCGCCCAGCACCGCCTCGGCCAGCGTCACCGGCAGGTCCAGATGAATGTCGTAGTCGCGCCGCTCGAAACTGGGATGGGGCCGGACCTCGACCTCGACATAGGCGTCGCCGGCCGGGCCGCCGCCCATGCCCGGGCCGCCCTGACCCTTCAGGCGCAGGGTCTGGCCGTCGCGCAGGCCGGGCGGGATGGCAACGTCCAGCGAGCGCCCGTCCGGCATGGTGATCCGGGTCTTGGTGCCGTTCACCGCATCGAGGAAATCGACCGCCAGGTGATAGCGGACATCGGCGCCGCGCAGCTTGAAGGCCTGACCGCCCGGCCGCCGCTCCGACCGGCCGAACAGATCGGCGAACACGTCGCCCAGATCGCCCATATCGGCAAATCCGGCCGTCGAGTGATACTGATCCGCGCCGGGCCGGTCGGCATGATAGCGGTAGTAGGTGTCCTGCGGACGCTCCGCCCCGGCGGCGTCGATCTCGCCGCGATCATAGCGCGCGCGCTTCTCCGGGTCGCTCAGCAGATCATGGGCTGCCGAGACTTTCTTGAACTGGTCTTCGGCCGCATGGTCGCCGGGATTGAGATCCGGATGATGCTTCTTGGCCAGCTTGCGGTAGGCCTTGCGGATATCTTCGGCGCTCGCGGACTTGTTCACGCCCAGGATTTGATACGGGTCCTCAGCCATTCCCCTGTGCCTCAGCGTTTCCGGTCTCGCGCCGGCTCTCCGACCAAGCCCCGCCGGGCGCCCCCGCCGGCACTCCGGCGAAGCCGGTCGGGCGACTCTATCACAATGTTGTAGAACGATTATCCGAACCGTTGGGGATTCGGTCGCCAGCCTTTATATCGCCACTGGAAACCCTTGATTCAACCGGTCCGCCACACGAAATGGCGGGTGATGGAGCGGCGAGGCCGATTGCATGAGCGGTCGCGCCATTCATGTATTCGACAACACGGTCAAGTATTCGAGGGACCATCCTTCCTGGCCGATCTTGACTCCGGATGTGCCGAGGCTTCGGTGCACGTCACCGGCGGCGGCGACCGGTCCCGAGGGAGGGTTCCCGCGAACGGACCGAGCGCAGGAGGACGAGATGCAGCGTTACGCACCAGGCGGATTGTGGGCCGATCCGTTCCGGCAGCTCCGCCGGATGGAGGAGGAACTGAACCGCGCCTTCGGCGATCTGGCCGCCCCCGGCCGGCTGACCGCCGAGTATCCTCCGATCAATCTGTGGGCAGGCGAGAGCGGCGTGGTCGTGACCGCCGAGATTCCCGGTTGCCCGCCCGACAGCATCGATATCGGCGTTCACCAGAACACCCTGACCCTGCGCGGCAAGCGCGAAGCCGAAGCGGCGGGCGAGGAGACCACGTTTCACCGGCAGGAGCGTACCTACGGGTCGTTCGGCCGAACCGTGGCACTGCCGTTCCGGGTCGATCCGGATCAGGTCAAGGCGGATTTCCAGAACGGCGTGCTGACCGTCACACTGCCCCGCCCCGAGGCCGACCGGCCGCGGCGCATCCAGATTTCCCAGGCGTGATACCGGAGGACAGAGCGATGCCAGACGAACTGACCCGGCAGGACCGGCCGGCGGCCCCGACCGCCCCCGAAGCCACCCGCACCGCCCCGACCTTCACCCCGGTAACCGACATCTACGAGACCGGGGACGGGCTCGTCCTGCTGCTCGAAATGCCGGGGGTTGGCCCGGATGCGGTCGATATTACCCTGGACAACCGCGTGCTCACCGTCCGCGGCCGCAGCGCGTTCGCGCCGCCGCAGGGCTATTCGCTGGCCCATGCCGAGTACCGGGTCGGCGATTACGAGCGCGCCTTCACCGTCTCCGAGGCGATCGACCGCGAGCGGATCGGGGCGGCAATGAAGAACGGCGTGCTGCGCCTGACGCTGCCCAAGGCGGCGCCCGCTCCGGCCAGGACGATTTCGGTGCAGGCCGGCTGAACCCGAGGCAAGCCGGCCCGAGGAGAGCGACCATGACCATCCGAGACCTGATGCCCTGGAATTGGGGCCGCAGCGAAGCGCCGGTGCCGACCCGCCGCGAGGACGAGGAGCCGATGCGGGCGCTGCAGACCGATATCAATCGCGCCTTCGAGACTTTCTGGGGCGCGTTCAATGCGCCGATGATGCGCGGCCTGGGTGACATCGCCGGCTTCGGCGGCACGGCCCCGCGGATTGAAGTGTCCGAAACCGACCGAGAGATCGAGGTGACCGCCGAACTGCCCGGCCTGGAGGAGAAGGATGTCACCGTTTCGATGACCCAGGACGCCCTGACCTTGAAGGGCGAGCGCAGGACCGAGACGGAGGACAAGCAGCGCAACTACATCTATCAGGAACGCCGCTACGGCGCCTTCCAGCGCACCATCCCGCTGCCCGCCGGCATCGACGCCGATCAGGCCAAGGCGGTGTTCAAGAACGGCGTTTTGACCGTCACCGTGCCCAAGACCGAAGCGGCCCAAAAGGCGGCCAAGCGGATCGAGGTTCAGGCCGGGTGATCCGGCCTTGAGTCGGAAGCCGGCCCAAGTCCGCGCCGTGGTGAGCCGGACATTGGGGCGGCTTCCGACCCGTTCATCGCGGGGATCAGGGCCGGCCGCGACGGGCGGCCGGGATGGGTCAGCCCCGGCCGACCATGGCGCCCAGCCGCAATCTCAAGGCATTCAGGCGGATGAAGCCGGTGGCGTCGCGCTGGTCGTAGACGCTGTCCTCCTCGAAGGTCACGTAGTCGAGGCGGTACAGGCTGTAGGGGCTCTTGCGGCCGACCACCTGGGCCGAGCCCTTGTACAGCTTGACCCGCACCGTGCCGGTGACGCGCTGCTGGGTCTGGTCGATCAGGGCCTGGAGCGCCTCCCGTTCCGGGGCGAACCAGAAGCCGTTATAGACCAGCTCGGCATAGCGCGGCATCATCTCGTCCTTGAGATGCGCCGCCTCGCGGTCGAGCGTCAGCGATTCGATGCCGCGATGGGCGGCCAGCAGCACGGTGCCGCCCGGCGTCTCGTACACGCCGCGGCTCTTCATGCCGACAAAGCGGTTTTCCACCAGATCAATCCGTCCCACGCCGTGTTTTCCACCCAGCTCGTTCAGCCGGGTCAGCAGCGCCGCCGGGGACAGCGGCACGCCGTCCACCGCGATCGGGTCGCCGCGGTCGAAATCGATCTCGACATAGGTCGGCTTGTCCGGCGCGTCCTGCGGGCTGACGGTGCGGGTGAACATGTCCTCGTCGGGCTCGACCCACGGGTCCTCCAGCGCCTTGCCCTCAT
>CAZTNV010000284.1:0-5621 GCA_964615535.1 uncultured Mycobacteriaceae bacterium
ATTCGGTCAGGCCATAGACCGCCTCGGCCTGCAACTCGGGCGCGCTATGGGCATGGCCGTACCATTCGGCATAGGTCTCGACGTCGCGCAGCCGGAAATCGGCCGACAGATCGACCACCTTGACCGATCGCGGCAGGCCGGAAATAATCTCCTGCGTGGTGCCGTGGGGCAGGCCGCAAAACGCGACATCGACCGCCGACCAGTCGGCATCGCCGACCTTGATCAATTCGGGCAGGCCGAACCCGGCCAGATGCGGGAACACCGCACCGATCGGCTGGCCGGCTTGGCGCTCGGCCGTCAGCACCCGCAGCTCGGCATTCGGGTGGCGCAGCAGCAGCCGCACCAACTCCGCCCCGGTATACCCGCTGGCCCCGAGAATGCCGATTCTCAGCCGATTGTCCGTCATCGCCGCCGTCCTGTCCCGCCCTGCCGATCCGCCCCCAAGTAGATCATGCCGCCGCAGTGCGCAAGCCCCACCCGGCGCGCAGCGGGCCGGGGGCGCCATGCGGGGCGATCCGCAAACCCGCACACGCTTTCCGGTCGCGGCGATGGCTTGCCGGGTTGAAAAATGCCATGATGGACCGCCACCAGGGTCCTGGGATCGTCAAAATCTATCAATAATTTTTGCGGGGAATCGGAGTATCGCAATGGCCGGGGAATACCAACTCGTCAGCAGTTTCAAGCAGAACTGCACAAGGATCACGCCGCAGACCAGCGCCGGGATATGGGCGAACTTCGCATTGGGCCCGGCTCACAGCGATCCAAATCGCATGAAATACGTCGATACCGGCGAGCGGCGAACGGTGTCGGCCGGCGGACTGTACACCGACGCGATATCCTGGTGCTGTGGCGTAGCGATTGAGTGGTCCGACAAGGTCGCACTGACCCACATCATACCGACATCGGCGGTTTCCGCGGCGTCGGACATCGACACGCAAGCAACCTTCTTGAGCAATGCCCGCAGTACCATGCCGGACCGGGTCTTCCTGGCCCAGATGCCGGTTCATTCCTTGATTACCAACGATCAGGATGCGCTCAAGAGTTCATTGTATGTTGCAATGGCTGCCTTGCAGCGCGTCTATGGCCAGAACGTTCGAACGCGAACGACCTTGATCACCGGCTACAAGACGGTGGACTGGGATACATCCTGCACGCTCACGGTAACCGTCGGCAGCGGCATCTCGATCGTGATGCCGGGATTGCGGCCGGGCTGACCGGGACGGCCGGGCGTCCGGCGCCCGGCCGTCCCGGCATTCCGCCGGCTCAGACCTCGGGCGTCAGATCGACCGTGTACAGCGCGGTGTTCTCGAGATCCTTGAGCGTTACGGTCATGACCTCGGTTTGACCGTCGATCTTGACGTGCCCGAAGAACTGCAGGCCTTCCGACGGAGGCAGGTTGACCCGGCCCTCCGGCGATTTCACGTACCGGACCTCGGGCCCAAAGGTGTTGTCCATCTGGCCGGGACCGAAGCTGCCGGCATGGATCGGGCCCGAGACGAACTCCCAGAACGGGTTGAAATCCTGGAACTGCGCCCGGTTCGGATCGTAGTAATGGGCCGAGGTGTAATGCACGTCGGCGGTCAGCCACACGGTGTTCTTGATCCCCGATTGCTTGATGAAACGCAGCAGATCGGCAATCTCCAACTCACGCCCCAAAGCCGGGCCGTCGCCATTGGCCAGATTTTCGAAATCGGTTTCGCCGTCACGGACGATAATGCCGATCGGCATGTCGGCGGCGATCACTTTCCAGGTTGCACGGCTCGCCTGAAGCTCGTTCTTCAGCCAGGCGATCTGCTGCTCGCCCAGGAATGCGGTGTCGGGTCCCGCCTCGGTTTGCCGGTTGGGTGAATTGTTGCTGCGATAGCTGCGCATGTCGAGAAAGAAGATGTCCAGCGACGGGCCGTAATGGATCACGCGATAGAGCCGTTCCGGGTCCTCGGCAAACTGCCTGGTCGGCATGAACTCATGAAACGCCCGGTTGGCCCGCGCGGCCAGCAGCGCCACGCTGCGCACGGTGTAGCGCTCGTCGGTCAGAACCTCGTTGGGATACCAGTTGTTGACCGTCTCGTGATCGTCCCACTGATAGAACACCGGCACATCTGCATTGAAACGAAGGACATTCTGGTCCATCAGATTGTATTTGTAATTGCCGCGGAACTCGTTGAGCGTCTCCGCAACCTTCGATTTTTCTTCGGTGACAAGGTTGCGCCAGATGCCGCCGCCGGGCATCTCCTTTTGCTCTGCGATGGGATTGTCGGCATAAACGCAATCGCCGGAATGGATCATGAAATCGGGCTGATTGGCGCGCATGGTCTCGTAGGCCTTCATGCCGCCCCAGTCGAGATTGATTCCCCAACCCTGACCGCAGGTGTCGCCGGTCCACACAAAATTGATGTCGCGCCTGGTCGCCGGAGCGGTGCGGAAATGGCCGATCGAAGGTTCGCTGAACACGTTGACGTCGCTCAGATCCTGGAATTGGACACGGTAGAAGATGTCCTGCCCGGCCGGCAGGCCGGTGAGATCGAGCTTGGCGGTGTAGTCGCTCGATTCGAGTGCCGCCGGGCCGACGATGCGGCGGGCGTCGCGGAACGAGTCGGTGGTTGCGATTTCGGCGACCAGCCGCGACGGACGGTCGGCCCGGCTCCAAACCACGCCGCTCGATGCGGTGACATCGCCGCTTTGCACGCCATGCGTGATCACTGGACGCGCGGCCTGGGCAATCGCCGGGCGGGCGATCACCAGCCCGGCGGTGGCCAGACCGAGGCCGGCAGTCGCGGTCCCCGATAGAAAGGTGCGGCGAGTCAAACTGGATGCGGTCAGGCGAAACCGTGTCATGGCGCGAACTCCTCCGAAATCGGCAAGTCAGTGGTTGCCTTGGTTAACGGCTTGCCGTTGCGATTGAGTGACGCTCGCATCACGTTTCAGTGACCAATCAGGTATTCGCTTGCACCTCGTCGCAAAATCACCCGTAAGGAATGAAGCGATGCTTGGCGGCATCACAATCCGGGCAGCGCCAAGTGTCCGGCACGGCGCTGAACGGCGTGCCCGGCGGAATGCCCCGATCCGGATCGCCCTGGGCCGGATCATAGATGTACGGGGTGCATTCACGATAGGTGCAGACATAGCGCTGGGCTGCTGGATTTCCGACCGCCCAGCCCTGCGACAGAGCGGCAAGAGACGTGAACCCAAAGGCTGCAAGCCCGGCGCATATCCGAAGTGCTGCACGCCGCATCAACGGCGCGCAATACCGGGGCGAATGCTCTACAGTCATGATGTCGTCCCGAAAAGAAGAACAGACCGATCGAGAGGCGACCGGTGTCGATCACGATCGGCTACTCGATTGGCGGATGATATCATCAGCAGCCCGCCAGGATGGGGCAGCAGAATTACAGTTTGATGAATATTTGGCCCCTGTCGCCTGCTCCAGAAAAAGGGCGCCCCGGCGGGGCGCCCCGAAAACTGGCAGCGGCGGTCGCGCGGCTGCAATCAACGCTTGGAGAACTGGAAGCTGCGCCGGGCCTTGGCCTTGCCGTACTTCTTGCGCTCCACCACGCGGCTGTCACGGGTCAAGAACCCGCCCTTCTTCAGAATGCCACGCAACTCCGGCTCGAAATAGGTCAGCGCGCGGCTGATGCCATGGCGGACCGCACCGGCCTGGCCCGACAGCCCGCCGCCGGTCACAGTACAGTAGACATCGAACTGGTTGGTGCGGTTGGCGACCAGAAACGGTTGGTGGATCAGCATGCGCAGCACGGGGCGGGCGAAATAGATCTGCTGATCCCGGCCGTTGATCGTCACCTTGCCGGAGCCGCGCTTGATCCACACCCGCGCCACCGCGTCCTTGCGGCGGCCGGTGGCATAAGACCGCCCCTGGGCGTCGATCCGGGGTTCCGGCGTTTCGCTGCCGGCCGGCGCCGTGGTGGCGCCCAGATCCTTGAGATCGGAGATGGTCTGGGCCATGGTTTACCTCTTGTTCTTCGGATTCATCGCGGCGATGTCCAGGATCTCGGGCTGCTGCGCCTGATGCGGATGCTCCGGCCCGGCATAGACCTTCAGCTTGCGCAAGACCTGACGGCCAAGCGGTCCGCGCGGCACCATGCGTTCGACGGCCTTTTCAACCACCCGCTGGGGAAACCGGCCGGACAGGATCTGTCCCTTGGTCCGGCCCTTGATGCCGCCGGGATGTCCGGTGTGCCAGTAGAACACGTCCTGATCGCGCTTGTGCCCAGTCAGCCGGACCTTTTCGGCATTGACGACGATGATGTTGTCGCCGCAATCCATGTGCGGCGTGTAGCTTGTCTTGTGCTTGCCGCGCAGCCGCATGGCGATCAGGCTGGCCAGCCGGCCCAGCACGACACCTTCGGCATCGACGACATACCAGCCGCGCTCGATCTCCGACGGCTTGGCGGAATAGGTTTTCATGGCTCCAGCCCTTGCGGCCGGCATTGCACAGCCGGCCGCTTCTGCAATTGACATTTCTGCAACCGATTGGCCGCAACCAGGGACGCCGCCCTGGCCGCCCGCCGAATTCTCTGTCTACACACCGACAGGATCGCCGTCAAGCCTGAAATCCGGCGTTTCTACAGAGAGTTACGGGGCGGTATCATGATACCGCATCCGCCCTGATCAACGCTGCCGGGGCGCCCGGTCAGGCGCCGCGTTCGTCGATCATCCTGACGAAGCGTTCGAACAGATAATGACTGTCCTGCGGGCCGGGCGAGGCTTCGGGATGATACTGCACCGAGAAAACCGGGCGATCCTTCACCCGAATGCCTTCGTTGGAGCCGTCGAACAGGCTGACATGGGTGACCTCGACCGTGTCCGGCAGGGTTTCCGGCACGACACAAAAACCGTGATTCTGGCTGGTGATCTCCACCTTGCCGGTGGCCAGGTCCTTGACCGGATGATTGGCGCCGCGATGGCCCCGATGCATCTTTTCCGTTCGACCGCCCAGCGCCAGCGCCAGCATCTGATGGCCGAGACAGATGCCGAACATCGGCAACCCGGTCTCGATCAGGCGGCGGATCACCGGCACGGCATAGCTGCCGGTGGCCGCCGGATCGCCCGGACCGTTGGACAGGAAAACGCCGTCCGGCCGATGTTCCAGCACGTCTTCAGCGGTCGCCGTCGCCGGCACCACCGTCACGGCGCAACCAAGCGATGCCAGACAGCGCAGAATATTGCGCTTGGCACCGTAATCGATCGCCACGACATGGCGCCGGGGTCCGTCCATCCGGCCATAGCCCCGGCCGAGGCGCCAAAGGGTTTCCTCCCAGCGCTCGGTCTGGCGCCGCGATACCTCCTTCGCCAGGTCCATGCCTTCAAGGCCCGGCCAATCCTGTGCCGCCCGCAGCAGGCGGGGCACGTCGAACCGTCCATTCGGCGCATGAGCGACCACGCCGCTCGGCGCACCCCCGTCACGGATGCGTCGGCTCAGGCGGCGGGTATCGACGCCGGCGATCCCGACCAGATCATGGTTCTTCAGCCAGTCGTCCAGGCTGCGGGTGGCGCGCCAATTGGAGGATTGGGTAATGTCGGCGCGCAGCACCAGGCCGCGTGCGGCCGGGGCAATAGCCTCGGCGTCCTCCGAATTGGCGCCGACATTGCCGATATGCGGAAAG
>CAZTNV010000285.1:0-5620 GCA_964615535.1 uncultured Mycobacteriaceae bacterium
GGTCATTGCCCGCCGCCTCGGCGCCGAAGCCGAACGGATCGGCCTCCTCCAGCGGGTCCCGCTCGACCTGCCCCAGGACGTCGCCCTCCTGGTCGGCCGGGCCGAACGGCCGCGACTCGTCGAACGGGTCCGCAGAGCGGCGGGAGGGGGACCGGAACGGATCGTCGTCCGCTTCGGACTCGTCGGCGATCGGCGGTCCCGCGATGTCGAACGGCTCGGCCGCGGTGCGCGTCGGGCGCGGGGCCGAACGCGGTTCGTGGGTGACGAACGGATCGCTTTCGTCGAACGCATCCGATGCGCGATCGTCGATGAGCTGGGCGGTGATCTCGTAGATGCCGAAGCGCAGCAGATCGCCGTCCTGCAGCACCTCGGCATTGCCGCGGCCGATCGGCTCGCTGCTGGCGTTGAGATACACGCCGTTCTGGCTCAGATCGCGGACGATGTAGGACTCGTCCTCGAACTCGATCGCGCAGTGATAATTGGACACATAGCGATTGGGATCGGGCAGCATCCAATCGTTCATCGGGCCGCGGCCGATGGTCAGCCCATGACGGTCGAGCACCATGGTGGTCTCGCCGGGCCGCACCTGCGGGTCGTGGCTTTCCAAGGTCAGGATCAGCTTCATTGCTGCGCTCTCATGCGGGGTCGCCCCGTCCGCCCCGCGCATCCGTGGACATCATCGGCCATGCCCGGCCGCCGCACTGCCGCCTCAGCCGGATTTCGGCCGGCCGCTGCCGCCCTGTGCCACGTCGATGCCCAGGTCCAGGAACTGCCGGTACTTGTCCGCGGCCCGCTGCGGCTCGGTCTGCACGGCGGCCATGGTCACGGCGGCGGCCACCGCGGTGCCCGTCAGATGGGCGGGCGGCGGCACCTCCGCGGCGCCCGGCGGGGCCAGACTTCCGGCGCTCCAGAACGCGGCCACCGCCGCCCAGCTCGCCGGCGAGTCGAATCCGGCCGCCTCGGCGCAAGCCATGGCAGCGCGGCGGTTGTCCTCGACCGGCTTGTAGACCCAGGCCTCGGCCGCCTCCAGCGCCGCTGCGGCGCGCGCCGGCGCGGCGGCCGGCAGCACGGTGCGGGCGCACAGGCAGGCCCACCACACCGCTTCGCGCCGGGGCAGGGCGAAGGCCAGGAATCGCGCGGCGTCGCCCAGCAGCCCCTTGCCGATCAGCCGGTCGAGGAAATCCGCCGGCGTGTCCTCGATCATCAGCAGCGCCGCCGCGGCGGGATCGGGGGCATAGAGCCCGCACACCTCGGCCGCCGTCGCGGCCCTGACCTTGACCAATGCCGCCATGGTCACCGGCCGGGTCCGACCCGGCGCACCGGAGTCCCGTCCGGAGACCCGCCCGGAGTCGCGCACTGATTCCGGCAAGAACCGATCCGGCCATTCCGTTTCCTTGTACCGGCAGGCATACGGTCGCTCCGCGTTCCGAAATCTCAACCGATCATGATAATGCCGCCCTTGAGTGTCAACATGCCGTCACCCGAGACGGTGGTCATCGGCGCCTTCACATCGGTCATGGCGGTGCCCTCGATCTTGATCATGGCGCCCTTGATGGTAACGCCCATCTGATCGACCTTGACGCTGCTCTGGCCGACCTTCAGCTCGATCGACTGCATCGCCTCGGTGGTGCTGGAACCGAGATCGATGTTGGTCGTCTGGTTGCCCATTTTGACCTTCAGGCTCTCGTTGCCCATGCTGATCTCGACGCTGCGGTTGCCCTGCTTGATGGTCACGGTCTCGTTGCCCTGGGTGACCTCTTCGGTGCGGTTGTTCTTGATCGTGATGGTCTGGTCATTGCCGACGTCCAGCGAATCGTCGTTTTCGACCTCGCGGGTGAAATCCTTTTCGGCGTGGAAAAAGATCTCCTCCGACCCCTTCTTGTCCTCGAACCGCAACTCGTTGGCGTTCTGGGCCGTGCCGTTGAGCGTCGAGCGGGTGAGTATCCCGCTCTGGGTCTTGTTGGCCGGCAGTTCGTAAGGCGGCATCACCGCGGCGTTGTAGACGCTGCCGACCACCAGCGGCCGGTCGGGATCGCCCTCCAGGAAATCGACCACGACCTCCTGGCCGATCCGCGGAATAAAGATCTGGCCCCAATTGGTCCCGGCCCAGGGCTGGGCCACCCGAATCCAGCACGAACTCTGCTCGTTTCTGGTGCCGACGCGGTCCCAGTGGAACTGCACCTTGATGCGCCCGTACTCGTCGGTATAGATCTCCTCGCCGCTCGGCCCGACCACCACCGCGGTCTGCGGCCCGCGCACCAGCCCCTTGGGCGTCTCGCGCGGCGGCCGGAACACCACCGTCGCCGGTATGCAGGAAAAGCTGTTGCCGTAATCCGCCTTGGCGCCCTGGCTCGACATGTGGGTCGGATCGGTCGCCCAGTGCCGGACTTCGGTCAGCACATAGGTCTTGCCCTCTTCGCTCGGCAGGTTGGAAAAGCCGAAGGTGCCGCCGGGCGTGAAGGAGAAGCACTTGCCGGCACCGGCGCAGGTCTCGTGGCCGGCTTCCTCCTCCTCCATATGGACCTTGACGAATTCGGCGCCGGAGGGCTGCTTCTGGTCGTAGCGGCCCGGATAGTCGTAGACCGTGAACCGGCTGTTATCGGCCAGCCGCACGATGCTGGTGGAGCGGGCCTCCATGTTCGTCGTCGGCGTCTTGAAATTGTAGTCGCGCGCGACATTGGCGCCATAGGTGAAGGCGAAGCCGCGCGACCACGCGCTCACCCCGTCCCAATCCGCCGAGCCGGGCCGGAACTCCACCATGCTTTCCGCGCAGGCCTCATAGGCGGTTTTCTGGTCGCTCAGCACCAGCGTATGCTGGCCCTCGGCATGGCGGAAGAAATAGAAGATTCCTTCTTCCTGCATCAACCTAGACACGAAATCGAAATCGGTCTCGCGATACTGCACGCAGTATTCGCGGGTCGGATGCTCGCCCCTGATCCTGGTTTCGTAATCGGTAATGCCGCGATCGCTGAAAATCTGCTCGATGATCTGCGGAAAGGTCTGATTCTGGAAGATCCGGCAATCGGCGTTGCGGGTCAGGAACCACAGCGACGGCACGATCTCCGCCGTGTAGGCGCGCAGGCCGCGAGATTCGGTGGACGCGCTGGCGAACCGGCTGCAGATGCCGTTGAACGGGCGCCGCTCGCCGCCCGCGCGGTACAGGCTGAACGTGACCGATTTGCCGAGGATCTCCGCCGGGTCGAGCGCATCGTTCTCCGACAGCATGTGCAGCCGAAAGGCGAACAGGCGGGACATGCCCTCCTCGCCCTCGAACGATTCCAGCTTCAGAACGTCCGGGCCGAACGGCGTGGTCACTCTCAGCCAACGGTCCGCCTGTACGACCTGGCTCATGGTCGGTCTCCCCTTCCGGGCTGCGCGCCGCCCGCCGCGGCGACCCTACGGACCGATACCGCCACATCCGGCCCGCCGCCTTCAAGGCCGAATGCCCCGCCGCCCGACTCCGTGGCCCGACTCCGTGGCCCGAAACCAAGGGAGCGGGGACCAGCCCCGCTCCCAACCCGGTCTCCCGATACGGCGCGGTGCCGCGATCAGGTCTTGGAGGTCAGGGCCAGATCGTAGGACGCCCGCAGGGCGTTCATCGGCTCGCCGGTCTCGTCCATCGGGGTATAGGCCATCTCGATCTTGGTGTAGTTCAGGCTGATCGACTCGGTCGGCGTGTCGCCGCCGCTCGACACGCTGTAGCCGCTGACCAGCGCGTCTTCCAGCTTGTACTGCATGTACGTCAGCGGTCCGCCGGCGGAAGTTCGGACAAGGTCGATGGTGACCTTCTTGCCCTTGGAGCCGGTGCACGCCTCCTGGAACAGCTTGGCCGAGGCCTTGTCCATGTCCTTGGTGAAGGTGATCTCGCTGAGCGAGGGCTCGGACGCCTCACGGTTCCGCGCGGCACCCGACGGCGTCATGATACCGCGGCCGGCGCCCCAGCTTATCGAGGTCACGTTCAGCCAGCCGACGTGGTTCTCCTGGGTCGCGTCGCCCTCGATCCCGTCGATCAACATGTAAACGCCCATGGACTTGTTCCCTTCTTCTGGTTCGACGTCCGAACCCGACGCCAGAAAACGCCAATTCGCCGATCCCGGCAGTGACCATCGTCACAATCTTCGCGGCGACGTTTTTTTTCGACCTCGGCCTTCGGATCGGGCCCCGATCCGGCCGAACGATGTGCCGGGCCGGGGCACCGCCAAGTTCGCTCTTTGATTGCGGCAAATCAAGGGCCGGGGCCAGCCGATGCGATGGGCGACTCCTGCTGATCGACCGCCCCGACGAAACCCGCCGTGATACCGGCGCTTGGCGCTGTCAGCTCGTGGCGGTCGAGGCCAGATCGTACGCTGCGCGCCGGGTGTTCAGCGGATCGCCGTCCTTGCCCATCGGGTTATAGGCCATCTCGATCTTGGTGTAGTTAAGGCTGATCGACTCGACCGGCGTATCGCCGCCAGTCGATACGCTGTAGCCGCTGATCAGCGCGTCTTCCAGCTTGTACTGCACATACGTCAGAGCCCCGCCTTCCGAAGTTCGCACCAGATCGATCGTGACCTTCTTGCCCTTGGCGCCGGTGCACGCCTCCTGCAACAGCTGGGCCGAGGCCCCGTCCATTTCCTTGGTGAAGCTGATGTCGCCGAGCCGGGCCTCGCGCGCCTCTCGGTTCCGCGCGGCACCGACCGGCGTAATGATATCGCGGTTGGCTTGCCAGTCCAAAGACCTCACGTTCAGCCAGCCGACGTGGTTCTCCTGGGTCGCGTCGCCCTGGATTCCGTCGATCAACATGTAAACGCCCATGGAATTGTCCCTTTCTCAACGTTTCGCCATCGCCTCTTCGGCCATCCCGGCGTGAAGCGGACCTTCACGCCGATCTTCGCCGCGGGATGCGGACGGGACGGACAGACCCGGCAAGGCGGTCCATCAGCCTGCCCTTCTCTGGACAGACCCGTTATGGTGCCTTGCTTGTAGTACCGTCACCAGTCAGTAAGAATATGGGACCACCCAGGCTCCCGGTCCCATAACGTTGCCGTGACCGGACTGTGAGCCGCCTACCGGCCCCGGGCCGGGGCATGGCCCGGCCCGGGATCGGGGCGATGCGGGGACCCGATCTATTCGACCCCGATTCACTCGACGCGGTACTCGAACCCGCCCGTGCCGTCGATCCCGACGAAGGCGCCGGACACCGCCGCCCCCTCCGCCATGCGCCCGAGGAACCGGGCCGCCAGCTCGGGCAGCAGGGTGCGGTTCAGGATGTGCTCGATGGTGCGGGCGCCGGTCGCGGTCTCCTGGCAGCGTGCCACGATCGCATCGACCATCTCCGGCGCATAGTCGAAGCTGGCCTTGTAGTTGCCTTCCACGCGCTGCTTGACCCGGTTGAGCTGGAGCCGGCAGATGCCCTTCATCACCTCGTCCGACAGCGGGAAATAGGGCACCAGCGTCACCCGGCCCAGAAAGGCCGGCTTGAACACCTTGCCCAGCTCCGGCCGCAGCGCCTCGGCCAGCCCGGTCGCATCGGGCATGGTTTCGGGATCGGCGCACAGGCTGGCGATGGTGTCGGTGCCGGCGTTCGAGGTCATGATCACCACGGTGTTCTTGAAATCGATGTCGCGGCCCTCGCC
This sequence comes from uncultured Mycobacteriaceae bacterium, assembly GCA_964615535.1. GTDB lineage: Bacteria > Pseudomonadota > Alphaproteobacteria > DSM-16000 > Inquilinaceae > CAZTNV01. The sequence goes on from CAZTNV010000285.1 coordinate 5,616, forward strand.
GTCGC
>CAZTNV010000286.1:0-5589 GCA_964615535.1 uncultured Mycobacteriaceae bacterium
GTGCCCACATGATCGGCGCGGAAGTAACCGAGCTGATCCAGGGCTACGGCATCGCCAAGACGCTCGAAACCACCGAAGCCGATCTGATGCACACGGTCTTCCCCCATCCCACGTTGAGCGAGATGATGCACGAGAGCGTCCTCGCCGCGTATGGACGAGCAATTCATTTTTGATTTGCTCTGTGGTCATGCTATCGTATTCGGATGGGCAACCCTCCGAAACGGTGAGTCATGGCTGACGGCGGACCGCCTCCCGACAACATTGCCAATGGTTCCGGTGATCCCCATACTCCCTCCATGGAAGAACGGGTCGGCGCGCTCGAACAGGGCTATGGCGAGATCAGGGCGGTCCTCGAACGCCTTGAACCGATGATCGTGACCATCGTCGATCGAACGGCCAGAAACGAGGCCGACATGGCGGCGATGAAGGCCGAGATCGGCACCGTGAGATCCGAGCTCGGGACGATGAAGGCCGATCTCGGCACCATGCGGTCCGATCTCGGGACGATGAAGGCCGATCTCGGCACCGTGCGATCCGAACTCGGCATGGTGACGTCCCAGGTCGGCCTGATGCAAAGCAAGGTCGAGCGCATCGAACAGCGCATCTCCAGGACGCGTGAAGACGTGATGGAAATCAAGGGGATGATCTCCCAGATGCCGGCGACCTGGCAACTGGTCGCGATGATCTTCGGTATTTTTGCGGCATCCTTCGCCCTCCTGCGGATCGGCATGCCACATCCTTGAAGGCGATTGCGGCGCCGGACTCCATCGGATTCGGGTGGCGCTGCGAAATCGCCGCATGCTTTCCATTGGCGTTGGAACAACCGGCGACCCCGCTTATATCAAGGTGGTGACCGTTCCATGACCTCGCGGAACGGGGAGGAGGGCATATGCCGGTCGCGCCCGATCAGGTCCGCCATCCGGAAAAGCGTCATCGCCCCGACAATCCGATCCAGCGCAAGCCGGAATGGATTCGGGTGAAGGCTCCAGTGTCGCGCGAATATCACGATCTGCGGCAGCTCATGCGCCGGCTGAACCTCAACACCGTGTGCGAGGAGGCGGCCTGCCCGAATATCGGCGAGTGCTGGTCCAAGGGCCACGCCACCGTGATGATTCTGGGCAGCGTCTGCACCCGCGCCTGCACGTTCTGCAATGTCGCCACCGGCCGGCCGGACCGCCTCGACCCGCATGAGCCGGAGCAGGTGGCGGAGGCCTGCGCTACGCTCGCCCTTCGCCACATCGTGATCACCTCGGTGGATCGCGACGACCTGGACGATGGCGGTGCCGCCCATTTCGCCGAGGTGATTCGGGCGGTGCGCACCCGGTCGCCGGCGACCACGATCGAGGTGCTGACCCCCGACTTCAAGAACAAACCGGGAGCGGTGGACATCATTGCCGAGGCGCGGCCGGATCTGTTCAACCACAATATCGAGACCGTGCCGCGGCTTTATCCCGCCATCCGGCCCGGCGCGCGCTATTTCACGTCGTTGCAGCTTCTCAGCCGGATGAAGGAACGGGACCCGGCGATGTTCACCAAATCCGGCCTGATGGTCGGGCTGGGCGAAAGCAACGAGGAAGTCTGTCAGGTCATGGATGACCTGCGTGCAGCGGAGGTCGATTTCCTGACCATAGGGCAGTACCTTCAGCCGACACCGAAGCACGCCGCCGTGGCGCGCTTTGTGACGCCGGAGAACTTCGCCGGTCTGGAACGGATCGCACGCGGCAAGGGTTTCCTCATGGTATCCGCGACGCCGCTGACCCGGTCCTCGTATCTGGCGGGAGATGATTTCGACCGCCTGCGGGCGGCGCGAGAGGCCAGGCTGGCCGGCCTGGAATCGATCAACCTGGTGGATTTGGCGGCCGGCCAACCCGCCCAATAGCATCGAGAACCGAGTGCCGCGATGCCAACTCATGCAGAAAAACGGGTCCTGCCCTATACGCCGTCACAGCTCTTCGATCTGGTGGTGGATATCGAAAGATATCCCGAGTTCCTTCCCTGGTGCCTTGCCGCGCGCATCCGCAGGCGGGAAGGCAATCTTCTGATCGGCGATCTCGTGATCGGTTTTCGCATGATCAAGGAGCGCTTCACCAGCGAGGTGACGCTGACCCGGCCCAACCGGATCGATGTCGCCTATACCCAGGGGCCGTTGCACTACCTGAACAATCACTGGATCTTCGAGCCGCATCCCGACGGCTGCCTGATCGATTTCTATGTCGATTTCGAGTTCCGCTCGAAAATGCTGCAGAAGATGATCGGCGTCCTGTTCAACGAGGCTGTCAAGCGCATGGTGTCCGCCTTCGAGGCGCGAGCGCATGAACTTTACGGCGAACCCAAACGATCGCAACCCGAGTCGGCGCCGGCGCCGCACTCGGCCTGACACGGCCAGTGCGACCGGCGGCCCGGCCGGTCGATCGCGGTCAATCCACGATAAACTCGGGCGGTCGTGAACGGTCGGGACAGAATCCGGTTACATCGGATCCGGGATCGTTGATGAACGCAATGCTGGCGCTCTCGGCGCAGGGCTCGGTCAGCAGCAGGGCATGGCTGCCGGCCGCGAACTCCAGCACCGTCGACCGGCTCAGGGCGGCGGCCGCGGCGTGGGCCCATTCCGGCGGCGTCACCGGATCGTAGCTGCCGGTCAGCAGCAGCGTCGGAATGTCGCTGATCACCGGTTCATGGTCGCTCAGCGGCACCGCTTCGGCACCCCAATGGGGACACACCAGCCATTCCAGCGCCAGCGGTGCCGTCAGGCCATAGGGCGCAAAGGCATTCACCCGCTCGGCCAACCGGGCCGGGCTGTTGAATGGCAGATTCTCGCTGCATTCGATGGACAGCGCCATGCCTTCGGCATTGATCATGTCGGAATAGCCCGGATCGCCCAGCCAGGGTTCGATCCGCCGATAATTGCCCTGGATTGCCTGAGTGATCGCGATCGGCAGTTCGGCAATCATGTTGGCATGAAAAAAGGCATTGGAGAGGCTCTCGATCAACGCCATGCCATCGATCGTGATCGGCGGCCGGCGATATCCGGCGGCCTGGGTGAACACATCGGGCGTGGCCGCCAGTCGCGCGACCAGGGCTTCGAATTGCGGTCCGAGATCGGGGCTGCGGCTGGAGCAGGCGGGCTGCGCGGCGCAGTCCTGGAACAGGCGGCGAAACACGCGGGCGGTCAGCCAGGGCCGGTCGGCATAATCGTAGACGCCCGGCGGATAAACGCTGTCCAGCACCACGCTCCGCACCCGGGTGGGGGCACGCCGCATGACCGCAAGGGCCAGCCGCGTGCCATAGGACAACGCCATGAGATTGTAGCGCGGCACGCCCAGGGCGCTTGCCAGGCTGTCGACATCGGCGGCGCTCTGCCGGGTGGTATAGGCGGACAGATCGACCCCGGCGGCCACCAGCCGGTCGCGGCAGGCCAGCGCTGCCGCCAGATCGGCCTGTCGCACCTCGTCGATGCGCCGCCCGTGATTGGCATCCGCATTGCGGTCGAGCTCGGGGCAGTCGAGCAGCGGTTGCGACCGGCCGACCCCGCGCTGATCGACCACGATGAAGTCGCGGTGCTCCCGAAACGGTGCGCTGTCCTCCCACCATGCCTCGGCGCTGTCGTCGACGAAATTGCCGTCGCCCGGACCGCCATTGAGAAAGATGATCGGATCGGCTGCCGGCTGCGCCGTTCTGGCATGGAAGATGGCAACGAACACCCGGATCGAACGCGATCGGGCCCGCTCGTGCCACTCCGGCACCACCAGATAATGGCAGGTGGCGCGCTCGCGCGGCGGCACCCAGAAGCCGCAGCGGGCAGACTCCAGGCGCGCCGCCAGGGCAGGGCTGATCGTGCCCAGCATCAGGACCACCGCCGAAAACGCCGCGATCCAGACGATCATGCCGAGGCGTCCACCCTTCTGTGCTCCCGCTGCCGCCCACGCAACGAAAATGATCCCGGCCCTGGTGGCACGCAAGGCGAGCAGGAGCGGGGTCAGAAATAGACTCTTGCTTCCAGTCGATCCAGGCGGTCGCGAGGCCCGGCCAGATCCGCCGACCGGTGCCGCGCGCAGTCCCAGGCCGCATAGGCGGCTATCATGCTGTCCAGGGCATCGCCGCCGCGATCGCTCAGTGCAGTTTCCGCCGCGGCGGCCGGGATTGCCAGCCCCTCGACGGCAAGCCTGGCCAGAATGGCGCAGCGGGCCGAACGACAATTCGGACCAGCTCCCTTGTAGCTGTCACGGCAAGACAACCGCTTCAAGGTCGAGGCCGGGCAGGTCTCGGCCAGCGTGACCGCCGATCCGGCGGGCAGGTGCATCGGCGCTACCTGTGCCCGCCCGGACCGGACCAGCGGCGCCAGCAGACCGGCGATGCCCCACCAGGTCTGGCGATAAAGCCGCAGATTGTAGGCGCTGAACGGCGTGCGGGCCTCGCCGTCGCAACGCCGCCGCAGCTCGCGGCCGCCGGTGCGGGTCCGGCAGGATTCGCGGAATGCGTCCGGGTCGGGATGGCGGCCGGCGAAACCCAGGACAAAGCTTGGCCAATCCTCGGCGTCGATCAGTCGCTCCGGCAGGCTGAACGGAAAATCCAGCCCGGCCAGCGCCCCGGTCTGGCGCGCCAGCCAGTCGCCCAGCGCCGGCACGAACCGGCGGGGCGCGGGGTCGCCGCCGGGCAGGTCGCACGCCGGGTGCAGGTCGATCAGGCGCAGCCCGCCGGCCGCCGCCGGTTGGGTGATCGCGATCCAGGTGCGCCGCCCGCCATCGGCGGCGGCGCTGAAGTCGACTCCGATGAATCGGGAGAAGCCGCCGATCACGGCACCTCGGCGGCGACCGCGCGATCGAGGAGGTCGAGCGCCTGGGCCACGGTCGCCAGCCGCACGGCGGCACGATCGCCGTCGAACCGGAAATGATGCGCCACCGGAGTGCTGCCGCGCCGGGCGATGCCCATGAACACCGTGCCGACCGGCTTGGACGGGCTGCCGCCGCCCGGCCCGGAAATGCCGGTGACCGAGACCGAAAGATCGGCCGGTGAATGGGCGAGGGCGCCGGCCGCCATCGCCTCGGCGACCTCCGCGGTGACCGCGCCGCGCCGGGCCAGCAAATCCGCCGGCACGTCGAGCAGTTCGGTCTTGGCCTGATTCGAATAGGTTACGAAACCGCGTTCGACCACGTCCGAGGAGCCGGGGATGGCGGTCAGGCAGCCTCCGACCAGCCCGCCGGTGCAGCTCTCGGCTATCGCCAGCCGCAGTTTCCGCTGGCGACAGCGCTCCAGCAGGATCTCCGCCTGCTCGATCAATGCATCGGGAAACATCGAGAAGTCCTTCCTTTGCCGGTCCATGGCCCGATCAATAATGGCGCAACCCGACCAGGACCATGAACGCCAGAAGGCCGCACAGCAGCGCCACCCCGAACGGTCCGATCAACCGGACGGCCCGCCGGCGGACCCAGGGAAACAGGAACATCACCAGCATCAGGACCGTGATGATCTTCAGCAGCGTCATCGACCGGAACCATGCGGCATTACGGCGAGGCCGGCAGCCGGACGGTCGCCGTCGCCAGCGCCGCGATCCCTTCGCCGCGGCCGGTGAAGCCGAGCTGCTCGGTGGTG
>CAZTNV010000287.1:0-5510 GCA_964615535.1 uncultured Mycobacteriaceae bacterium
ACCACCTTGCTGGCGCAGGTCGACAGCGCGGTGGGCGGCAAGACCGGGATCAACACCCGCCAGGGCAAGAATCTGGTCGGCGCGTTCCACCAGCCGCGGCTGGTGCTGGCCGATATCGGCACGCTGGACACCCTGCCGCGCCGCGACCTGCTGGCCGGCTATGCCGAGGTGGTGAAATACGGCGCGATCGACCGGCCGGACTTCTTCGACTGGCTGGAGCGGGAGGGGCCGGCGCTGATCGCGCGCGATGCGGCGCGGCGGATCGAGGCGGTGCGGGTGAGCTGCCGGGCCAAGGCCGAGATCGTCGCCGCCGACGAGCGCGAATCCGGCCGCCGCGCCCTGCTCAATCTCGGCCACACCTTCGGCCATGCGCTGGAGGCCGAAGGCGGCTTCGGCGACGCGCTGCGGCATGGCGAGGCGGTGGCGATCGGCATGGTTCTGGCGTTCGACCTGTCGGCCCGGCTGGGCCTGTGTCCGGCGGCGGAGGCCGAAAGGCTGCGCCGGCACCTGGACGCGGTCGGGCTGCCGACCCGGATCGGCCAGATCCCCGGCGGGCGCGACTGGCGGGCCGAGGCGCTGCTGGCCCATATGGCGAGGGACAAGAAGGTCGCCGGGGGCCGCATCACCTTCATTCTCGCCCGCGGCATCGGCCGGGCCTTCATTGCCCGCGACGTGGATTTGGCCGAGGTCGCCGCCCTGCTGCACGGCGCGCTGGCCGCCTGAGGATCTGATGGATTTCGACCTATCCGCCTTTCTGTCCGGTCTGAATTACGAGCTGATCCTGACCAGCCTCGCGATCGTGGTGCTGCTGATCCTGTCGGCGTTCTTCTCCGGCTCGGAGACCGCCCTGACCGCGGCCAGCCGCGCCCGGATGCACCAGTTGGAAAGCGAAGGCAATCATGGCGCGATCATCGTCAACCGGCTGCGCGAGAACAAGGAAAGCCTGATCGGGGCGATCCTGTTCGGCAACAATCTGGTCAATATCCTGGCCTCGGCCCTGGCGACCAGCCTGCTGCTGTCGCTGGTCGGCGAGGGTGCGGTGGTGATCGCCACGCTCGGCATGACCTTTCTGATCCTGATCTGCTCCGAGGTGCTGCCCAAGACCTATGCCATCCACAATGCCGACCGGATGGCGCTGGCGGTGGCGCCGGTGGTGCGGGCGCTGGTGACGGTGCTGTCGCCGGCGGTGCGGCTGATCACGCTGATCGTGGCCGGGGTGCTGCGGCTGTTCGGCGCCCGGTCGACCGACGTGACCATGACCGATTACACCGACGAGCTGCGCGGCGCCATCGAGCTGCATCGCGGGCCGGAGGAGGAGACCCGCGAGGAGCGGGCCATGCTGCGCTCCATCCTGGACCTCAACGACGTGTCGGTGTCGGAGATCATGACCCACCGGCGCCACGTGGTGGCGATCGACGCCGACCTGCCCCAGTCCCAGATCGTGGGCCAGGTGCTGGACAGCCCGTTCACCCGCATCCCGCTGTGGCAGGGCGATCCCGACAACATCGTCGGCGTGCTCCACGCCAAGGACCTGCTGCGTGCGGTGCAATCCCGCCAGGGCAATCTCGACAAGCTGGAGATCCTGTCGATCGCCGCGAAGCCCTGGTTCATCCCGGACACCACGACGCTGCTCGACCAGCTCCAGGCGTTCCGGGCGCGGCGCGAGCATTTCGCGCTGGTGGTCGACGAATACGGCAGCCTGCAGGGCGTGGTGACGCTGGAGGACATACTGGAGGAGATCGTCGGCGACATTTCCGACGAGCACGACATCCCGGTGGCCGGCGTGCGGCCGCAGCCCAATGGCAGCTACATCATCGACGGCACGGTGACCATCCGGGATCTGAACCGCCGGTTCGAATGGCGCCTGCCCGACGATCAGGCCTCGACCATCGCCGGGCTGGTGCTGCACGAGGCGCGGCGGATTCCCGATGTCGGGCAGACCTTCACCTTCTACGGCTTCCGCTTCGAAATCCTCCGCCGCCAGCGCAACCAGGTCACCTCCATGCGCGTCACCCCGCCGCAAACCGTCCCCGCCGAGGATGGCCGCAGCGGAGAGGGGATTTGAGGGGGAGCGTGAGGGGCAGGGCAGGGGCGGATGGCGGGCGGATCGCGGTCGCTGATGAGCCGCACTATTTCACAGGGCGGTACTCCGGTTGGGGATGTCTGATGCTGCGCTCACTACGGCTCAAGAATTTCAAGAATTTTCGCGACGCGACGCTGATGCTCGGTCCGCTTACGGTGCTGATTGGCGCAAACGCAGCCGGCAAGAGCAATATTCGCGATGCCTTTCGCTTCCTGCACGGCATAGCCCGTGGTTACACCTTGGCTGAGATCATCGGCGAGAAATGGATTGAGGGCGGAGTGCTGCAATGGCGAGGAATTCGGGGTGGAACTCGCGAAGTTTGTTTTGCAGATGCACGGGATTTTGAGATTGAAGTGAAGTTCCAGGCGCCATCGCCCTATAATTCATCGCGGACAGGTCGGTACCATATCAAAGTCGCAATCGATGACAAATCATTGCAGCCGAGGGTTTGCCTTGAAAGGCTTATTTTTGGTTTTGGAGAATCCGTGTTTGACAGTCACCCGACGGGTAACGACTCAGTTTCTCTACAATCGGAACCGCATCATCTGGCCGTACGGCTGCGAAAGGGCGGTGGTCAAAAACGATTTGGTCAGCGTCTCAATCTGCTCGATTTCAAGCCAGCATTGTTGCAGCTTCTGGAGCACCCGAAACTTGATCTGCGCAAAAACCGTGAGGATGTCCGGGTTGCTCACCGTTCCTTGGAAAGCATGCGGTTTCTGGATCTGGCATCGGACGCCATGCGCATTCCGTCAGTGCCGGGGCAGACTATTCTTGGCGATCGTGGCGAGAATCTTTCTTCAGTATTGCAGGAAATTTGTAAAAATGAAGCCAGCAAGCGCCTGCTGATAGAATGGATCAGAGAGCTAACCCCCATGGACGCGGCTGATTTCGAATTCGCGCCCGATCAGGCAGGCCGCATTCTTGTCAGCCTCGTTGAACAATCAGGGCAGCGAATCTCAGCATACAGTGCTTCGGATGGGACCCTTAGGTTCCTTGCGATGATTGCCGCATTGCTGGGGCCACACCCTGCAAGCTTTTATTTTTTCGAGGAAATCGACAACGGAATTCATCCGAGCCGGCTCTATCTGCTCCTCCAATTGATCGAGCAACAGGTGAGCAAAGGGTCCGTCCAGGTCGTATGTACAAGTCACTCTCCGGCCTTGCTCAATCTTCTCAGCAAGACATCCCTGGACCACGCATCCCTGATCTATCGAGTCCCCAACAAACCCGAGGCAGAGATCCGCCGTATCCTGGACTTCCCGCGCGCGGTGGAAGTGATCGAGAACCAATCCGCGGGTCTGCTCCACGCCACCGGCTGGTTCGAGGACATGATCGCCTTCGGGTCCGATGAAGAGGCCGCGCAATGAGAGTGCTGGTCATTCCGGAAGACTTCGTTAACGATCAGCACATACTCAAGCCGATCATCAAGGCTTTGATGGACTCAGTTGGACGGCCGCGAGCCATTGTCCGCGTCTGCCAAGATCCGAGATTGGGCGGAGTCAACGAAGCGCTGAGGCTGGATCGATTACGGGACATTGTGGAGCGTTACCAGAGCGATGTCGACATCTTCCTGTTGTGCATTGATCGGGACGGCGATGAGGCCCGGCGTGAACGCCTGGACCGCATCGAACGCGATGCCAGGGAATTCCTGAGGACGGGCTGCTTTCTCTATGCCGAACATGCCTGGCAGGAACTGGAGGTCTGGGTGCTGGCTGGGCTTGATCTGCCATCGAATTGGCGTTGGACTGAAATCCGGGCCGAACGGGATGTCAAGGAGCGTTATTTCGAACCGCTCGTGAGAGAATTGAGCCTATCCGACGGACTTGCCGGCGGACGTAAAGAATTGGGCGAGCGGGCGGCGCGACGATTCAATCGGATCGTTCGACTCTGTCCCGAAGATGTCGCGGCTCTGAAGGAACGGATTGCCGCTTGCCTTGCCTGAATGGCTGAACACCTCGCCAGGGTGCTGCCTATCAACCCCGCTGCTGTGGCTGTCCTCCACGGCAATCCGCGCGGGAGGTCCGCGCGGCCGGATCTGACCGCCTGCGAAAAACCGTAGGAGCGCCGTCGCCTTCCATGCTGTGTCGAGCCCACGATGGATGTCCGCTGAAGCACAGCGACTATCTGACGGCAAGGATCAGGTGTTTCCTGCGAAAGGATAATGCGACTTCGAAGAATTGGTTCTACAGCAGATGACGGCACACAAGGCTGTACGAGCATGGAACGCGTGGCCGGCACTCTGCGCCGTGCCGGAATGCCCCCGCCCGGCATGCCCTTGCCGGGCTCGGGCCACGGGAATATCATCCTATCCCGGCCGCCCGGCGCCGGGGTGGGGCAGGGGGATGTGACAAACCGTGACATTCGAGCGGAGTTTTTTTCATAAGGCAAGGTAAGCAACGATACTATTGACCACGAAAAGGGACGCCCGGCCGCCTGTTCAATGAGGGTGCGGCGGCTGCGACGCGAAAGCGCTGGTCATCCCTTCCACAAAACGGCCATAAACCAAGTGCTTGTGGCGGGGACCGAAAGCGTCCGCGGAGCCGGCGGGGAACGATGTTCAATACCTTCGAGCGCATGGTCGCCTTCCGCTATCTGCGGGCCCGGCGGAGGGAGGGGTTCATTTCGGTGATCGCGGGGTTCTCGCTGCTCGGCATCGCGCTGGGCGTGGCGACCCTGATCATCGTGATGGCGGTGATGAACGGCTTCCGGCTGGAGCTGGTCGGCCGGGTGCTCGGGCTGAACGGCCATCTCAACGTCTATGCCCTCAACGGTGCGATCGGCGAGTACGACGCGCTGGCCGGGCGGCTGGCCGAGGTGCCCGGCGTGGTCATGGTGACGCCGGCGATCGAGGGGCAGGCGCTGGTCACCCATGGCGGCAACGCCTCGGGCGCCGCGGTGCGCGGCGTGCCGCCCGATTACCTGACCCGGCGGCCGGCGCTCGCGGGCAATCTGCGCGCGATCGATGCGGGGGAGTTCGCCGGCACCGACGCGATCGCGATCGGCGTGCGCATGGCCAACCGGCTGGGCGTCAGTCTGGGCGACAGCCTCACCCTGATCGCGCCGCAGGGCAGCGCCACCGCGTTCGGCACCATGCCGCGCATGCGCGCCTATCGCATCGCCGCGATCTTCGACGTCGGCATGTTCGAATACGACAACGGTTTCATCTACATGCCGCTGGAGGCCGCGCAGATCTTCTTCCGCATGCCCGACCGGGTGTCGACGCTGGAGGTCTTCCTGGCCGATCCGGAACGGCTGGATGCCGCGCGCGCCGCGCTGGCCCCGATTCTGGGCGGACAGGCGCGGCTGTGGGACTGGCAGCAGGCCAACACCACCTTCTTCACCGCGCTCGAGGTCGAGCGCAACGTCATGTTCCTGATCCTGACGCTGATCATCCTGGTGGCGGCGTTCAACGTGATCTCCGGCATGG